>JBPYEW010000023.1:0-37542 GCA_051984555.1 Terriglobales bacterium
GAAACATCGGCAGCTTCGTACTTCACGACCAAGTCGAGATCGTTGCCCACGGAAAGGGAGTACATCGTCATGACTTTGTAGGTTTTGCCAGCAGCCGGAAGATCGACGGTGTTACCACCGGCAGGGATGTCAGCCGGCTGAACCGCGTGAGCTTCGTCGTAGAGTTTGTCTGTCTGCAGCGTACTCATGAAAGGCACCGGCGCAAGCAATTCGCGGGCCTGCTGGTAGTAGAAGTACGAGTTGTGATTCTGGTTCTTGGATTTGTACTGCCGCGCCTGCGTGATGTACCACTGGGCATCGTGGCCGGCGATTTGATCCGACCTGGCGTATAAGCCGCCTATCTTCCAATCGGCTCCCATTTGCTGCAGGACGAACGAAAGTGTATACGGCCCCTTCGACCCGGTCGCGTCAGCAATCACCATGGCGTAAGTGCCGGGCGGAAGATTGTTGATCACAAACACAGCGCTATTCGCGGTCTGCCCGGTGGCGCCGAAAACTCCGCACAGGAACTCCGCCCGCTCCATCGGTGCATTGCCCGTGGCCTGCAAAAGGAAAGGCGGGCGCACGGTCGGCTGTGTTCCTGCCAATGCGGCCTTGTTGTCAGTGACCGCGGTTTCAATCCCCGTAAAGTTGGCGGCCAAGCTGGGAATGGCATTCTGCTTGAGACCGAAGACGTCTCCGTTAGCGACCATACCAAAGTACTTCTTGCCAGCCGTTTCAAGGGCCGAACGGGTCGCGGCATCCATGTCACTGGCGGTTTCACATGTCTGGGCACCAGCAGCCGCCACCAGCAACACCAGGAGGGTCGCAGCCAAAACGGTCCGGAAAAGCTTGGTAGCCATATTTTTATGCAACCCTGAGTCGATCCAGACGTTCATAGATTAGGGCACCTCGGGCATTCTCATTTTACGATGCCGCTGTGTCCCGTCGGGCTGTAAGGTGAGTTCCTGATGCTCGACCTTGGTCCGTCACTGTTACAATATCAGGAGTCTGCTTCCGGGGTAGTCCCTAAGCTTCCGCATGTCCTTTTCCCGCACCAGATTCGCGATTTCCGTACTTTTACTCGCAAGCTTGGTAGCACCCGGCCTGGTAGCGGGTCAGGCCAAGACACGGCCGAAAAAGAAGCACCCCGCTGCCGCAAAGAAGAAGGCTGATCCGCCGCCGGAGGCGACAGCACCTCCACCCCCGCCTCCACCTCCGCCCACGCCCGAGCAACAGCCGGCCATCGCGCCGACGGTGACATACCAGAACGAGTTGCTGACCATTGTCGCGAAAAATTCCGTTCTGAGCGACGTGTTGCGCGAGGTCAAAGCCAAGACCGGAGCAAACATTGACGTCCCGTCCAACGCCACCGAACGCGTGGTGGCACAGATCGGCCCGGGACCAGCGCGGGACGTGCTGGCGAAACTCCTGAACGGGACGCATTTCAACTACGTGATGCTTGGGACAGCGGCTAACCCGAATGCGGTGGCAAAAGTGATCCTCACTCCGAGTACCGGGGGCGAGCCTGGCCCCACACAAGCTTCGGGAGCGCCCGTACAGTTGGGTCCGCAGCAGCCAAATCCGAACCAGCCCTACCCGAACCAGCCCTACCCGAACCAGGCGTACACGCCACCGGGTGTGCAGGTGCAGAACCCCGGCGATCAGGGCGGAGATAATTCGGCGGATCAGGACAACGATGCCAACGACGCCAACCAGGAAGAGAACACGAATGAGCAGGCTAACGGGGACGAGAACCAGCAGCAGAATCCTAATCAGCCCCAGGTGAAGACGCCTGAGCAGTTGCTGCAGGAACTACAGCGGCAGCAACAACAACAGCAGCAAGGACAGCAGAACGGCACGCCGCCACAGCCACAACAGCCCCAGGTGCAACCACAGGTCGTGTACCCCACGCAGCCGCCGCAGCAACAGGAAGAGCCGAAGTAATCTTCAGAACAAGAGTTAGCCGGGGCACAACTACTCGCCGCTGAGCGCTACTTGATGACGCCGCGCTCCGAAGTCTCGATAAAGCGGATCAGCATGTCCACATCTTCTCCGCGTTCCGATTCCGCCTTCAACCGGTCGAGAGCTTGCGAAGTATTGAGCTTCGAGGCCAGAAGCACGCGGTAGGCGTGATGGATCTTGCGGATGCGATCTTTCGAGAAACCACGGCGCTCCAGGCCGATGGAGTTAAGGCCGTAGGCGCGGTTCTCCCGCGCGGCCGAGGTCTTGGAAAATGGCAGCACATCTTGGGTGATCGTGGTGCCGCCCCCCACGTAGGAATGAGCACCGATGCGCACGAATTGGTGGACCGGGCAGAGCGCACCGACGACTGCCCATTCTTCGACGATCACATGCCCGGCGAGAGTTGCACCGTTCACCAGCATGGCGTGGTCGCCAATGATCGAATCGTGGCCGACGTGTGAATACGCCATGATCAGCGTGTGATTCCCAATGCGAGTGGTGCCGCCGCCCTTGGCCGTCCCCCGATTCAGGGTGACGTATTCGCGGATCACGTTGTGGTCGCCAATCTCGAGCCGCGTCTGTTCCCCGTGGAAACTGATGTCCTGCGGATCGAGTCCGATGGAACTGAACGGGAAGAACTGGTTGTTCGATCCGATCTTCGTTGGGCCCTGAATGTTCAAATGAGAAATGAGAACGCAATCCTCGCCTATTTCAACCCCGGGTCCGATGATGCAGTACGGACCAACCTGGCAGGAGGGGTGGACAACCGCGGCAGGATCAACGATGGCTGTCGGGTGAATTGCCATGGCCTGCTAGGAAGTCGCGGCGGCGTCATTGCGGCGGCGGCCACGCGAGCGGTCCACAAGCTGACAAGTGACCGTCGCTTCTGCGGCTCGCTTGTCACCGACAAAAGCTTTCCCTTCCATGCGGACAGCCGTTTGCCGCCACGCCTTCACCTCGACCTCGATCCGCAATTGGTCGCCCGGCAGTACGGGCCGGCGGAACCGGGCACGCTCGATGCCAGTAAAGACCATCAGCTTGTCGTCGCGATCTTCCACTTCGGTCAGCAGCAAAGCTCCACCCGCCTGCGCGATGGCCTCGACGATCAGCACACCGGGCATGATCGGCATACCCGGAAAATGGCCCATGAAGAACGGTTCGTTGATGGTGACGTTTTTGATCGCCACAATGCGTTCTTTGCGCGTCAGATCGATGACCCGGTCGATTAGCAGGAACGGGTAACGGTGCGGCAGGATGCGTTGGATTTCATTGATATCCAAGGTTGTCGCAGGTGCGGCCACCTCGGTGACGGGTTGCACAGTTTCAGACATTCGGCATCTCGGTAAGGCGAAGATTATACTGTACCGCTCGGCCGAAGACGCCCCGCAGGCTCACTTCCCCGTCTTGTCCCGGCAGTCGCAAGCCAGCAATAAGCCAGAACGAGGACCGACCCGCGATGAAGAAATCCGCGCGGAAAACACCCCGCAGCAGTAGTGTCTCTGCCCCGCCATCTTTTGTGAACCGCTTGCCGTACTTTCAAGAACGCCGAGAAGCGATGGTGGAAACCATACGGCAGATGGTGGAGATCGAGTCGCCCACCGACAACAAAGCCGCCGTAGACCGCTTCAGCCGGTGGCTGGCGCAAAAGTTCGAAGCCATGGGGGCGCACAGCAAATTCCACCGCACCGCGCAATATGGCGATCACCTGCAGGTGGATTTCGCGGGACGCGATCGGCGGAAACCTGTGCTGTTGTTAGGGCACCTCGACACCGTCTATCCAATGGGCACACTCACCAACATGCCCGCCCAGGTTCGAGACGGTCGCATTTGGGGGCCGGGCTCTCTCGATATGAAATCCGGCATTGCGTTCATGCTGTATGCCATCAATTCTCTGCGCGATCCGGATGGCGCTTTGCCGCGTCCGGTCACGGTGCTGCTGGTTTCGGATGAAGAGATCGGGAGTGACTCGTCGCGGCGAATCACGGAAGAGCTGGCAAAGAAATGTGGCGCGGTGCTCGTACTGGAACCGTCCTATGGCCTGAAGGGCGCGGTAAAGACCGGCCGGAAGGGAGTAGGCGATTACACACTCAAGGTAACGGGCGTGGCGGCCCATGCGGGATTGGACCCGGGCAAGGGTCAAAATGCAATCGTAGAACTGGCGCGGCAAATCCAGATAGTCTCAAAATTTTCTGACATGAAGCGCGGTACGACGGTAAACATCGGCGTCGTGCAAGGCGGGACGAGGAGCAATGTGGTACCGGACGAAGCCAGCGCTGTGATTGACGTGCGCATCACGCGTCTAAGTGACGCAGCGGCGATCGACAAAAAACTTCGCTCCCTGAAGCCGGGCAACAAGAAATGCAAGCTGACAATTTCCGGCGGATTGAATCGGCCGCCGATGGAGCGGACACCCGGAGTCGCAAGCCTCTATAAGCAAGCGACAGCTATCGCCAAGGAACTCGGGTGGAAGCTGGAGGAAGCGGCCGTGGGAGGCGGTTCTGACGGCAATTTAACGGCAGCGCTGGGCATACCCACACTGGACGGGCTTGGCGGAGTCGGAGAGGGCGCCCATGCCACCCACGAGTCGATCTTGGTCTCGGAACTGCCGCAAAGAGCAGCTTTGCTGGCGGGATTGATCGAGGTGGCGTGAGGCCGGGACCCGCAGAGCGCGCCCGGAGCGCCACATGGCTAAAATGCTGGTTCTTTGACTCCGTGACTCACGTAGCCTAGAATTTCCTGAAGGGTATTCTGCGCCAGTTGGATTGCGCTCCTCAGAGCGTCGGGCGAAACCCTCGGAGGTTTACACATGCTTGGCAAATTGGGTTTGCCTGAAATTCTGCTTATTCTGGCGATTGCGCTGCTCATTTTCGGTCCTAGTAAACTCGCCGATCTTGGGAAGGGCTTAGGTGAGGGGATCAAGAATTTCAAGTCCGCGGTGAAGGACGGCGAAGGCGGAGCTGAGAAGAAGTCGTAGTTACCAGGTTCATGGCCAATCCGCTCCAGGGCGGAGTTGTCGCGGCCGATAATTTTCTAGCCAATAACAAAGAGTTGTCATTCCGAGCGTAGCGAGGAATCTGCTGTTCCCGTCATCGATGAGCCTTCCGTTCGAGCACAACTGGTTTGCCCCAGTCTTCTGCTAAGTCTTCCCAGGTAGGATTCCCGCGCTCGATGAGCGCGATCTTTTTTCGCGGCGCCACTTCTTAATTTCTGTCTCGCGCGAGATCGCATTTGTAACATACTGGAACGACTCATGGTAAACAAGACGATCCACATGGTACCTCTTGGTGAAACCATCGACCTCCCCTGATTTGTGCTGGAGGACTCTCGTCGTCAGGAATCCGGTCATACCCACATATATGACGCGTCCCTTGCTGGCCATGATGTAAACGTAATAGTGTTTGTCGCGTGGCATGGAAAATAAGACACTCGCTGTCAGAATGACAAACAGAACGAATTGTGCGAAATCTGTTGAGGCTAGTCAGGGTTGAGGATCACATACAAAAGCAGATTCCTCCCTTCGGTCGGAATGACAATCACTGAAGAATGTGAGAGAGCCGTTACGACTTGTCAGGTTCTCCGATGCACATGGCAATGACGGTAGACTCATCGCTCGGATCGGGATAATAACCAAGAAAGACTCGCGACTCTTAAAACAAAACTCCGTGCTCTTTGAGCATGCGATACACCAAGGCCACTGGCAGCCCCACGACATTCGAATAATCCCCATCGATCCGCGTGATCCAGCGTGAAGCAATGCCTTGGATCGCATAGGCTCCCGCCTTGTCCATCGGTTCGCGAGTTGACACGTAGAAGTCGATATCGGCAGCGGTGAGCGAAGAGAACGTCACCGTCGTAGTTTCAGAACGAACATGTTCGCAAAGAGTTTCCCGTTGCAGTTTTCGGGTTCGGGGCGACTCTGTTTCGCCTGAAGCCTCCTGCCCTTCGGTCGGAACTGGGACAACGAGACACACCCCCGTGATTACCTGATGGGAGCGTCCCGACAACAGGCGTAGCATGCGCCTGGCATCGTCGTCGCTCTCGGGCTTGTTGAGGATCTCTCCGCCGCCCACGACGGTTGTATCCGCTCCTAAAACGTAGTCGTGCGGATGGCGGGCGGCAATCACCCGAGCCTTGGCTCTCGCCAACCTTTGCGTGAAATCGCGCGGGGCTTCGCCCGCCTCGGGGACCTCGGGAATATCCGTCGGTTCCACGATAAATGGGATCGCGGCAGCACGAAGAAGTTCCTGGCGGCGAGGCGAGGCCGAAGCAAGAATCAGCATCAGCGGCTGCCTACTACTCCGCGGACCGAATCAATCAACTTGTCCGGGTCGTAACCTACGCCGTCCTTAAAGACGGTGTCGACTCTCTCGAGATCTTCAATCTTTCTCGAGGGATCGCCCTTGATCAACACGAGATCTGCTTGCTTGCCGGGCGCGATCGTGCCAATAGAACCCGCTTGCCCGAGAAACTCCGCGCCGTTCTGGGTGGCGATGTGAATCGCCTCCACAGGGGTAAACCCGGCTTCGACCAGCAACTCAACCTCGCGCTGGTCTCCGAACCCGGCGATTACGCCTCCCATGCCGGTCGGATCGAGGCCGGCAAGCAACATGCCTCCAGCCTTGGCAAAAGCATATTCGAATTCCAACTCTTTCTTGAAAGCGGCAGGCCAAGGCGATGTTTCGTTTCCGTAACGCTTCTTGAGGTGAGCGGCATCTGCAGCGGCGACCTTATTGGCCAGAAACGCGCTGCGCGCGTCAGGGCTGAGCGCGTCAAGCACACGCGGCTGAATCGTGGGTCTTCCCGGAACGAACATTTCGAATACCGGCAGCGTGGACGTCACTGCGACATGGTGTTGCACCAGGTCCACGATCATGTCGTGAACTGGACCACTATTTACATCGAGCTTCGAGATACGCACTTCCGCGTCCGGAAGGTCGGGACAGTTGTCCGGCTTCTTCTCAGGAAAGAACTCCGTATCCACGAGCAGCCCGTGCTCGAGGTCATCGATCCCGATGGAGGCAGCCTCGCGAAAGCCTATCGAGCACAGGTGCCCCGTAACCTTCGCGTTCCGTTTATGAGCGGCCTGAACCGCAGCGGCAAGCTCGGCGTGAGTAATAAACATGTACGCTTTGAAGTTTTCGACGCCCTCGTCGAGCCAGTAGTTCACCGTGCGGGCCGCGTCGTCCGGCCCGGTGAGCTGATGCAGTTGCAGACCCCACGAACCCGCTCCTTCCAGGTATGGGCCGGTCGGATGCATCTTTGGACCGGGTTGCTTGCCTGAGTCGATCTCTTTCTTGATTTCGACATCGGTATATGGCTCGATCGAACCAGTAGTACGAATCGTCGTCACGCCAGCGGCGAGATAAAGGCGCGGGAAACTGAATCCCATCTCGCCGAAAATTGCGTTGCCCATCGGATAGAACATGTGATCGTGCATCCCAACCAGGCCGGGGATGACGGTCGCATCATGGGCGTCGATTACCGTTGCCCCTTGCGGAACGCTCGCTGACGCGGCGGCAACGGACTGAATCCTGCCTTGCGATATGACAACCATCTGGTCTTCCCGCGCCGCAGCTCCCGTCCCGTCGATGACGCGCACGTGTGTGATGGCTATGAGCGGCGCGTCAACTTTCACGAACTTCTTCACGTCGGGTGACAGCTTTTGTGAATAAGCGGCAGCAGCTAGAGAGACTACAAAAATCAGGAAGGAGATTCTTCGCATGTTCCCTCCAAGGCGGAGGGAATTGTAGCAGCAGTAGAATCCCTCAGGGCGCGATCAACTCGATACGGTTCCCGAACGGATCGAAGACGTGACACCGGCGCACACCGGGGATCCTGTCGTCCGGTTTGATCCTTACGCCGGCCGCCTCCAGAGTTCGCAACAATCCATCGTAGTCTGCGCACACGAGCGCGGGATGCGCTTTTGCGGCAGGCCTGAAGTCATTTTCAACGCCGAGATGAATGCTTACACTCCCGCTGCTAAACCACGCTCCTCCCTGCCTGGCGAGTTCCGGAGGCTTAGGCACCTCGGTCATACCCAGGAGACCGCCGTAGAACTGCCGAGCCATCTCCTCGCGACCGGAGGGCATCGCGAGTTGGACGTGATCGAGCGCGCTGAAAGGCTGCATCGACTCGATTGTAATTTGTTACGGCTGACATCTGGGCGAGTGCTGGAGATCAGCCCATCTGCTGGATAAGCAGTCCCGTGAGGACAAACACAGCATCCAACCAGGGTCTGGCGCAGGGTCGCGTCAACTGTTTAGAGCAAATTGATTCTGCAGCAAACCGAGTTCTCCTCGCGAAAGGCCGTTCTCTTCTGGCCCTGATAAAATCAAGGGTTCCCTATGGATCGCGCTTTCATCCGCAATTTCGCCATCATCGCGCACATCGACCACGGGAAATCGACCCTGGCCGACCGGCTGCTCGAGCTGACCGGCTCGCTGACCGCGCGCGAGATGCAGGCCCAGGTTCTTGATGCTATGGACCTGGAGCGGGAGCGCGGGATTACGATCAAGGCCCACGCCGTTCGCATGATGTACGAGGCAAGGGATGGCCAAACTTACCAGCTGAATCTGATCGACACGCCCGGCCACGTGGACTTTTCCTACGAAGTCTCGCGATCTTTGGCTTCGTGCGAAGGTGCGCTGCTGGTGGTAGATGCATCCCAAGGCGTTGAAGCGCAAACCCTTGCCAACGCCTACCTGGCGATCAACAACGGGCTCGAGATCATCCCGGTCATCAACAAGATTGATCTTCAGAGCGCCGACATACCCCGCACGAAAGAGATGATTGAAGGCGCCGTAGGCCTCGATGCCTCGGACGCCATTCTCATCAGCGCCAAGACCGGCCAGGGCGTACCGGACGTGCTGGAGACAATTGTCAAACGGGTGCCGCCGCCGAAGGGATCCCCGCAAAATCATCTGCAATCTCTGATCTTCGATTCCTGGTTTGATCCGTATCGCGGCGTGGTCGTGCTGACGCGTGTCTTCCAAGGCCTGCTGAAGAAAGGCGACAAGATCCGGCTGTGGTCGAATGCCCGGGTCTTCGATGTCGAGACGCTGGGCACGCTTACGCCGAAACCCGTCGAGGTCGAACAATTGGAGGCTGGGGAAGTCGGATTCCTGATAGCAAACATCAAGAACGTTGCCGACACCAAGATCGGCGACACGATCACCCACGAAGAGAATCCAGCGATCGAGCCGTTGCCCGGCTTTGAGGAAATTAAGCCGATGGTGTTCGCCGGCCTCTACACGGTGGATGCCCACGAACATACGCAATTACGAGAGGCCCTGGAAAAGCTCCGCCTCAATGACTCCTCATTCTTCTTCGAACCGGAAAGCTCGGTGGCTCTTGGATTCGGCTTTCGGTGCGGCTTCCTTGGCCTGCTCCACATGGAGATCATCCAGGAAAGACTAGAGCGCGAGTTCAATCTTGATCTGATCACGACTGCGCCGGGCGTGCGCTATAAGGTCACGAAGACCGATGGTGAGTTGGTCGAGGTTGATAATCCGTCCCGCTGGCCCGACCAGAGCGAGATCGCGAAGGTGCAAGAACCCGTCATTCTGGCCACGATCCTTACCAATGAAGAATTCGTCGGCGGAATCTTAAAGCTGGTGGAAGAAAAGCGCGGTAAACAGAAGAGCTTCGAGTACGTCAGCGCCTCAAGAGTGATGCTGCAATACGAGTTGCCGCTCAATGAGATCGTGCTCGATTTCTACGATCGCCTGAAATCCGTGTCGCGCGGATATGCTTCGCTGGACTATCACCTCGCGGGATACTGGGAATCGCCGATGGCGAAGCTCGACATTCTCGTGGCTGGCGATCCGGTGGACGCATTGTCGGTGATCGTGCATCGAGATTTCGCATACGACCGTGGGCGGGCCCTCGCCGCAAAAATGAAGCAGTTGATACCGCGACAGATGTTCGAAGTCGCCATTCAAGCAGCGATCGGCGCCAAGGTAATCGCCCGAGAGACCGTTCCTGCCATGCGCAAAAACGTGTTGGCGAAGTGTTACGGTGGCGACATCACCCGTAAGCGCAAGCTCCTCGAAAAGCAGAAAGAGGGCAAACGGCGCATGAAAAGAATCGGCCGGGTGGACATCCCGCAAGAAGCGTTCCTCGCCGTGTTGAAAGTCGGGGAAGACGGCCAGTAAGTAACCAGACCTAGTAGAATCCCTAGTAATTCAAGTACATACAGAGATTCATGTATGTGCAAATCTCATAGGTTGCACAGAATTCAGCCGGAGCAGGTTACTTCGGTGCTGGCTGGTCCATGTGCTCTTTAAACACCGTACTTTCATTTACATGCACCACTTTAGTGGGGTGTTTACAAGTGCTGTACAAGCATTGTTGCGGATATCTTCTCTCGTGCACCCAACTGATTCACAGTATTTTCCACAGAACTGTGGGAAGCATGTGCGGTCCTAAATTGGGAATAGCGTTTACAAAAAAATTTTGAGGATCGACGAAAGCGCTTAGACCGCAGGATTGCCCTTATTCCAGGGGCCCTTGCTCATCGGCGGCCATGTTTTCGAAGCGGGTGGAACGCTTGATAAAGGCCAACTTCACTCGACCGGTTGGGCCGTTGCGCTGCTTGGCAATGATGATTTCTGCTTTGCCTTCGAGCTCGGGGTCATCCGGCTTATAGACTTCTTCGCGGAAGATAAACATCACGATATCGGCATCCTGTTCGATGGCGCCGGATTCGCGGAGGTCAGCGAGCTGGGGGCGGTGGTCTCCGGATCCTCGACTCTCGGGAGCACGGCTCAGCTGGGAGAGTGCGATCACGGGAACGCGCAACTCTTTCGCGAGTGCCTTCAGGCCGCGCGATATCGCTGAAACTTCCTGGGTGCGATTCTCATAGCGCTTGCCGCCGCCGCCCGACATCAGTTGCAAGTAGTCGACGACGATCAGATCCAGCCGTTCCTGTGACTGCTGCAAGCGCCGAGCCTTGGCCCGCATTTCACTAAGCCCGATACCGGGAGTGTCGTCGATGAATATGGGCGCATTCGCGAGCTTGTCCATCGCGTGAACAACCTTGTCCATGTCCTCGCGCCAGAGAGAACCGGTGCGCATCTTGTGGGAATCAACTCGCGCGGACGAGCACAGCATACGGAGCAGCAGGGCCTCACGCGACATTTCCAGAGAGAAAATGCCGACAACTTTTCCGTCGTTGATCGCGGCGTTCTCTGCCATGTTCATCGCGAACGCGGTTTTTCCCATAGATGGCCGCGCGGCAAGGATCACGAGATCGGATGGCTGCAGTCCGCTCGTCATTTCGTCGAGAACTTCATAATGCGTCGCGAGCCCGGTAATCCGCTGGCCCCGCTGCAGCAGGTTGTCTACTGATCCAAAAGACTCTTTGACGATCTCCTGCACGCCCAGAAAGCCACGCCCTATGCGCTTTTCGGACAGTTGGAAGATCGTTGCTTCCGCGTCGTTCAGGATTTCTTCCGCCGGATCAGCCTGCTCACTGGCCCGGGCAATCGCGGAATTCGCCGCGTGAATCAGTCCGCGCAACAAGGCCTTATCGCGAACGATGCGGATGTAATGCTCGATGCTGGGCCGGTCCGGAACGCCATCGACCAGGCCGGAGACGTACCCGACATCACCAATCGCTTCCAGTTCTTTCTTGCGATCGAGTTCCTCGACGAGCGTGATCATGTCGATCGGTCGCGAAGTTTCCGCGAGATCGATCATGCGCGAGTAAATGCGGCGGTGCGAATCGAGGGAGAAATCTTCCGGGCGCAGGTGCTCGGCAGCCTGGTTATATGCGAGGTTATCGAGCAGGATCGCGCCGAGGATGGAGCGTTCGGCTTCTACATTTGCAGGAAGAGAACTGGCGATGCTGTAGTCGGTCGTAGCCACTGTTAACTGGGTTGGTTCGTGAAAGCAGCTTGGTCAATGTACGAGCGTCGCACGCGCGTGTCATCCGACGAGTGTGCAAAAGTGCTTCGGAAAACGTGAGTGGAAGAATTTTTTTTCGGCGGAAGAAATGCGTCAATGAGAGATGAGATTTTTAGGAGAGCCGTGCGTGGAACCAGCGAGCTTCCGATGTCAGCTTGCCCGTATTGATGGAGCGTTTTGTGTGACGGGAGAAAATTCCGGGATTGAGGAGACAACTGCATACGTTTAGCGGGACTATTTAACGATGACACGGCAAGAAAGTTGAAAGACATTATAGGCGAATAAAATACGAAATAGCATAAAATTGCAAAAGGCAGGCCGCGGAGACCCGCCTTTTTGCTGCGAAGCAAGGCAGCTTACCAAGCTTTGAAAAGGACAGAATAAATAGAACGGCCCGGGCCAGCCACCCGGGCCGTCAGGGCACGATTGTTTCCGTTTGACCTTACGCTGCTTGGCAGCGGGTGCATGCCTTCTACTTTGACCATGCTCCAAAGAGCATGAGTTTCAGCACGCATCTGCGAATCTCGCGATCCACAGTCATCGTGAATGTCACCGCCGGTTCAGTCCTGCCTTGTGAGGCGGACCCACTGAGGAGGCCGCAACGCCCGGGCAACCCAGCTCGCGCTTTCACGCTTTCTGGAACCCTCCCAGCAATTCACCCTCGAGAATCGCCGGGAACCGTCGTGCTTTCCCGATGCACTAGCCAAACGCTGAACTATCGCGCTTGTGTGAAAGCAATATGCGTCAGCCAAGATTCGGTCTCAAGCAAAAACTGTATTGCGTTTGTGCAGAAGCTGTGGACGACAGGGATTTGTTGTGGAAAGCGACGGAAAAGCGGCATTCAGGTACCAATCATTCCGCAGTCACCAGCCATTGGTCGAAATCAGTGCACTGCGGATGTGGCACTAAGCACGCGGAGAGACTCGGAATCCGACATCTCTTCGCAAAAATTGACTGTCGTCAATCGCTCGCGTATTGCTGAGTGCAGAATGCCGATTGCTGAATGCTAGACTTGTGCGCGATGCCGTCCAAAGAACGCCTCGGGCTGATTGCAGGCAACGGGAAGTTTCCGTTCCTCGTGCTCGATGCGGCACGCGCGCAGGGACTCGAGGTGGTCGTGGCTGCGATAAAGGAAGAAACTTCTCCTGAGATTGAATCGCGAGGCGCAGCTGCAGTGCACTGGCTTTCGCTCGGGGAACTTTCTAACCTGATCGAAACTTTCAAGCGCGAAGGCGTGCATCGCGCCATCATGGCCGGCCAGGTTAAACACAAGCAGATTTTTTCGAGCATCCGTCCCGATTGGCGCCTTGCGAAGCTGCTGCTCTCACTCGGAACACGCAGCACAGATTCCCTGCTGGGAGCGGTAGCCGGTGTGCTGGCCGATGAAGGCATCAAGCTTGAAAATTCGACATCCTTACTCGAGCCTCTTCTTGCCAAAGCGGGAGTATTGACGAGCCGCTCGCCCTCGGACCAAGAGAAGAAGAACATTGAATATGGCCGCGGAGTCGCACGCCAACTCGCACAATACGACATCGGACAAACCGTTGTAGTCGCCGAAGCGGCATGTGTTGCCGTGGAGGCGATGGAGGGGACGGATGCCACGATTGAACGAGCCGGCAGGATCATGAAGTCGCTGAGCGGAGATGCTTCGACTCTGAGCCGGGCACTCACGATTGTCAAAATTGCCAAACCCAATCAAGACATGCGATTTGATGTCCCAGTGGTGGGCGTAAGTACGATCACGTTCATGCGTGAAGCGGGCGCAAGTTGCCTCGCGATCGACGCGGGCCGATGCTTGCTGCTGGATGGTGATGCCGTTATCCGCGCCGCGGACGAGGCGGGCATCGCAATGATCGCCGAATAACCGCAAATCCACCAGCAAACCTGAAGCGTTTTCGAAATTGAATCGGTTCGATTCTCCTATCATCTATAGCTCCGCATTTCTCAGGAGGCATCATGACGCAGACTGCTCTCTTAGCCGACCAGATTCGCCGTGCTTTCGATGGAGAGGCATGGCACGGGGATCCAGTAACGGAGATCCTTGAGGGAATCAGTGCAAAACAGGCTGCAGAGCGCCCGATCAACAATGGGCACAGCATCTGGGAATTGGTGCTACACATCGAGGCATGGGACAGCGCGGTTTTGCGACGATCGGGTGGTACGGTCGTGGAGCTGAGTGATGCCGAGAATTTTCCCGCTGTCAAAGACACCAGCGAAACGGCGTGGCAAAAAGCCGTTCAAAATATGAAAGACACGCATGAGAAGCTGGTCAAAGCAGTCGCAGCGTTTCCAGACTCCCGCTTGCAAGAGAGAGTTCCCGGAAAGAAAGAGAAGTACCACGACTTTTATTACATGTTCAGCGGGATTGTGCAGCACGAGTTGTATCATGCCGGCCAGATCGCGATTCTGAAGAAGGCCGCGTAACAAACATCTGTAAAGAGGGCACTTGCCACGTTCCATCCATCGGCGGCGAATTGCCGCGCACCACGTCCTCCGGAGCACATCTTTATCAACCATCTGTCCTTCGTGACCGTCGATACCCTCTGTAGGTAAAATTACCAGTCATCATCGAGACGGATCCCTGAGTCATCATCTCATCAACGCTGCTGTGGTCGGCGCTGGAGCATTTGGGCGAAATCATGCCCGCGTTTACCACCAACTCCAACAACAGGGCGAAGCAGTTCGCCTTGTAGCAGTCGTGGACGCGGATACGAGTCGCGCCGATGAAGTTGCACAACTCTATGGCGCGCGAGCGTTTGGGTCAGTCGAGCAGATGATCGACACTCGGCCGGAAATACAGGCGGTATCGGTTGCCGTCCCCACCGTCCGCCACCGGGAAATGGCGCGGGCCCTGATGGACGCGGGCATGGATGTGCTGATCGAAAAACCGCTCACGACGACGCTGGCCGAAGCGGACGAACTGATTCAACTCGCCCGAGAAAAGAAGCGCATCGCTCAAGTGGGGCACCTCGAACGCTTCAATCCAGCCGTGAGCGCTACTCTGCCGCTCATCACCCAGCCGATGTTTTTCGAAGTGCACCGGCTCAGCGTGTTCACACCGCGATCGCTCGACGTGGACGTTGTGCTCGACCTGATGATCCATGATCTCGACGTGGTGCTCTCGTTCGTGGATTCGCCCGTAAAAGAAATTCGGGCGGTTGGCCTTCCGATCCTGTCGAGCAAAGTGGATATCGCGAATGTCCGCCTGGAGTTCGAGTCGGGTTGCATCGCGAACTTCACCGCCAGCCGTGTCTCGACCGAGCGGGTGCGGAAGCTCCGTTTCTTTCAGCCGCAGCAGTACATCTCCATCGACTACGGCCGGCAGGATGTGATTGTGTTCAGTGTTGGAAAGGCCGGCACGCCGTCGGTTAACCCACAAATCTCGATGGCAAAGCCGCCAGTTGCGAGCCACGAACCGCTCGCGGCTGAAATCAAGTCCTTTTTGAATGCTGTTCGCACGCGCTCGGAGCCGGTTGTCGGTTTAAAGGATGGCCGTCGTGCGTTGGCTGTTGCCCTCGATGTCTTGGCTGCCATTAACGAACACGGAGAAAAAGTAAGTTTAGATCAACTACGGCGATAGCAGATTCAGCTCGATGTCCCTTGTACGCCCGGCCTGCAGCAGCTTTAGCATATAATTTCGGCCACCCATGGCCCTGAGCACACACACAAAGCTTGGCCCTTATGAAGTCCAGTCTCCCATCGGCGCCGGTGGAATGGGAGAGGTATATCGGGCGCGCGACACTCGACTGGGCCGCGACGTTGCGATAAAGATCCTTCCGGACTCATTCGCGCAAAATGCAGATCTGTTGCGCCGCTTCGAACAAGAAGCGCGGGCCGTGGCGGCACTGAACCATCCGAATATCCTGGCGATTTTCGACACCGGTCAACATGAGAAGTCGCCATTCCTGGTATCGGAACTCCTGGAGGGCGAAAGCCTGCGCGATGTCCTTGACCGTGGCGCGATCCCGCAGCGCAAAACGATCGAGTACGGCGTGCAGATCGCGCATGGACTTGCAGCCGCCCACGAGAAAGGAATCGTACATCGCGATCTCAAGCCAGAAAACGTGTTCATCACGCGGGATGGGCGCGTGAAGATTCTGGACTTCGGACTGGCAAAGCTGGCGCAAACAGCCGGACCAAAACCGGACACGGCTACCCTGACTAGTTCACAAACCGTCGCTGGCGTCGTGCTGGGCACTGCGAGCTACATGGCTCCCGAACAAGTGCGAGGCGAACCCGCAGATCCACGAACAGATATTTTCGCTTTCGGAGCCATGCTCTACGAGATGCTGTCGGGCGACCGTGCTTTCCGGCGCGATACGCCAGCCGAGACCATGACGGCCGTGTTGCGGCAGGATCCGCCTGAATTGCCTCAGGTCGGCAACATGGTGTCACCGGCTCTCGACCGGATTGTGCGCCGATGTCTGGAGAAAAGTCCGGACCAACGTTTCCAGTCGGCCCGTGATTTGTCGTTCGCCCTCAGCACACTTTCTGGGAGCGATGCCAGTAGCGCCGCTCGAGTGGCCGGGCTTGTTTCCCAGAAAAGCTCGCTGGTGCCATGGATAGCTGGCGCTGTAATCGTGTTGGCAGCAATTATCCTCGCGTTTTTGTTTCTGACACGGCGCCCGGTATCCATGACCCGTATGGAATTCGCGATGGCGGTGCCGGATGAGATGAGTATCAGCCACATGGCATTGTCGCGCGATGGCAAGATGCTGGTATTTGTATCGCCCGAAGAAAACTCTGCCCTGCCGATGCTCTTCTTACACACAGTGGGCACACATAAAGTCACGGCTTTGCCTGGCACGCAGGGTGCAAGCTATCCGTTCTGGTCGCCGGATGGCGCAAACGTGGGATTTTTCGCTAGCGGCAAATTGCAGAAGGTCGCGATATCAGGCGGCACGCCACAAGTACTCACGACCGCCTTGGCGGGTCGTGGCGGGAGTTGGAGCAGTAAGGGTGTGATCATTTACAGCGAGGACGCAAATAGTCCCATCAAGCGGATCAACGCGGACGGTACCGGGTTGGCAACCGTCACGCAGGGAATCCGGCGGGAGGGCGACAATTCGCATCGCTGGCCGGTGTTCCTCCCCGATGGCGAGCATTTTCTCTTTTGGGGTGGCAACTTCGGAAATTTGCAGGGCGATACCTGGAGCGGCGTTTACCTGACTTCGCTCGAAGGCAACCAGCGAACCTTGGTGGCTTTGTGCCATTCCAGCTTCGGATTTGACAACGACCATCTGTACTTTGCCGATGACCAGCGGCAACTGGTTAGCATTCCTTTCGATCCCAAGGCGGTCAAAGTTTCCGGCAGTCCCAGCGTTGTGGCCGATATGGTTGGCTTTCAGCCTTCCACGTATTGGGCCGCGTTTACTGTCGCGCAGAATGGGACGCTGATCTACAACACCAACGTCGGTGCCGCGCAGTCGGTTCTTACGTGGATGGATCGGACGGGCAAGCAATTAGGGACGCTCGGAGATACGGGAGTGATGGACAACCCCAATCTTTCGCCGGATGGCTCGCGCGTCGCTGTGGACATCAGCGATCTCAAGGCAAACAACGTGGACGTTTGGCTCGAGAGTACGAGCGGCCCGGGTACCTCGCGATTCACGTTTAATCCCGCGGAGGACGTGGTCGCGGTATGGTCACCGGATGGGAACACCCTCGCGTACCGACTCGCTGACGCGAACGGAGCGAGCATCGTATCGAAGCGCGCAACCGGTCTGGAAACTGAGAAGAGAATCTTCACGACACCAGCGAACACCATGGATGACGTTATCCCAAATTCCTGGAGTCGCGATGCGCAGCAGGTACTATTTACCCGCCAAACCTCCGCGGGCGAGCATCTGGAACTATTGCCCGTCGGCGGCGGTCAACCAACTCGGATTCTCAAGGGCAACGGAAGCCAGAGGAACGGGCAGATATCGCCGGACGGCAAGTGGCTGGCATACGCATCCGACGAATCCGGTGCATGGGAAATTTACGTGACTTCCTTTCCGGATACGGCCGGCAAATGGCAGGTGTCCCGAGGCGGTGGCAGTGAGCCGCGCTGGCGCACTGACGGTAAGGAGATCTTCTACGTCGCGCCGAGCGGGATGCTTACCGCTGTACCCGTCGATGCCACGGCGACCTTTGCAACGGGCACTCCCGTGCCCTTGTTCCAGATCCACGGGCGCGCGCCGATATCGAGCACAGATGTTTTTAGCTACGACGTTGCGAAAGACGGTAAGCGCTTCTTGGTAGATCGCTACGTCAAGCCGGAACACGTCACCCCTCTGACGGTTGTGCTTCGAACGTCAGACGCGTACTAACACCAAGAAAAAGGTGCCGCTTCCTGCGGCACCCTGAGCCCACTGCTCAAATTCACTATGCGACTGCTTCCCGCTGTGTAGCCAATAAAGGCTTTGCGGCGTTTTTGTTGAGGAAGTTCACCAACTCTGCGTTGACTTCTTCGGCGTGTGTCCAGATTACGGCATGCGGACCCTGCTTTATGACAACCAAGCGCGCGCCTTTAATCAAATTGGCGGTGCGCTGTCCGGCTGAAGCCAGGGGCACGATGCGATCCGAGTCTCCGTGAATGACGAGCGTTGGGACATCGGTTTTCGCCAGGTCTTTCCTGAAATCTTCATGCCATGTGGGCACACAGGCCAAGCTCGCCGCCGGCGAAGCGCTTGCGGCGACGTTCCAACTGGCCAGCACCGCCTGTTCGCTGATCCGCTTTCCGCCGAGCACATCGGTGTTGTAGAAGTTCTTGAAAAATCCAGTGAAGAAAGCATAGCGGTCGGCCGCGACGGCTTTCTGAATTCCTTCAAAAACAGCACCGTCGACACCTTCCGGATTGTCAGGCGTCTTCAGCAGGTAAGGCGGAATTCCGCCGATAATGACTGCATGGGTAACATCTTTCGAGCCGTACTTTCCGATATAACGAGCCACTTCCCCGCCACCCATGGAAAAACCAACGAGCGCGAAGTTTCGAAGCTTCAGGTGAGTAACAACTTTGTGTAGATCTTCGGCGAACGTATCGTAGTTATACCCCGTTGTGGGCTGACTGGATCTCCCGAAGCCGCGGCGATCATAAGTGATCACACGCCTCCCTGCTTCTTGCAGCACCGGAATTTGCTTTTCCCACGAGGTGCCGCTGAGGGGATATCCATGGATCAGAACAACCGGGTCGCCGGAGCCGTGGTCTTCGTAATACAAATCGATGTTTGAGGAGTTCTCTTTTCCGACGGTGATATAGGCCATAGTGATCTCCTTTTTGAAGAATCTGTTCGATCAAAAGGCGCTTCCGACGTGAAGAACCGAACTTAGCCGGTGAACCAATGGTCTGGCCGCAAACGGTTGAGAAGGATGAATGATAGATTCGCGGAGGCTGCGACGGGTGCATTAGTTTTGCACAGCCGCCGTGTTGTGGAACCTACCGCGAGAGCCGTGACGTGACGGAACGGAAGGAAGCTTACGAGCAACCCGGCATTCATTCCCGAGCACCCACTTTTACCCTTCTTTACACTTCTTGGATTGACCACCCCCGGATGGCCCTATACAACTGAGGTACTTGCACTTCCGCGCCTTAGCAGATTCCAGGAATTGGTGCGAGAATAGATGTATTCAGCCGCAGGCGTCCCGAGCGACGCTCGAGGTGTTTTCTTGGCAACCATCGCCCCTCGCCTGTGTCTAACTAAGCGTACGTAGTCGATGTCGACCACGCAAATTCCGCAGCGTCCAGCCAACGCGGGCAATTCTCCGCCCCCGCAATCTCACGAGAACGATTTCTACGATTCGCGGCGGTGGGAATCCGCCTATCGCGACTGGCACGCCACGCCGGAACTGCTGATCCAACTGCAGGATGAACTAGACCGCTCGCGTATGCGCGAGGCGTTCTGGATATCGGTGATCGTTCACCTGGTGGTGGCGATCAGTGTATTCACGTCGCCAATTTGGAGCCCCCATTTCGATAAGCTGTGGGCAAAATGGTTTCCGGCGCGGGCTGTTTTACTGGTCACACCGCCCAACGTGCACGATAAGGAACTGACGTACCTGGCGATGCCGCCGGACGCGGAGAAGCTCACCCGCAAGCCGAACACAAACATCATTTCGGACAAAAACCGGGTAGCGATGTCCCGCAACCCGCAGCTCGATCGCAAGGAACTGAAACGGATTCTCGACAGCAGCCGGCCTGGACCTGCTGGTCCTCCCAAGATGCCGGGGCCAGTCGCCCAGGCGGCACCACCAGCGGCAGAAAGCGCGTCTCCTCAACCTCAGCCGCAGGCGCAAGCTGCTCCCCAACAACCTCCGCCGCAAACGAATCAGATGGCAAAGCTTCAGCCGCCGGCCCAGCCCAAGGTCAATTTCGGCGCCATACAATCGCAGTCTGCGCAGTCGGCGATTACCCAGGCTGCCCGTGCAGCCGCGACAAACCGCGGCAGTGGCGGATACGGTGGTGCCGGTGGGGACTACGGATTAGGACAAGGGCGCCAGCCTGCACAGGCCACCGGGGGGCTTGAAGTAACAACCGATACCATGGGGGTTGATTTCGGGCCGTACCTGGAGCGGGTCCTTCACGATGTGAAGGAGAACTGGTACCTGGCAATTCCCGAAGGGGTGCGCGATCAGAAGGGCAAGTTGGCCATCGAATTTGCGATCATGAAGGACGGCAGGGTTGCCGGAATGAAGTTGTTAGCCCCTTCCGGCAACGTAGTCATGGATCGCGCCGCGTGGAGCGGAATCACGGGTTCGAACCCTTTTCCACCGCTGCCTACGGAATTCAAGGGTGATTATCTAGGATTACGCTTTTACTTCTACTACAACCCGGATCGGAACGAATTGCAGTAGCTCCGCTACGCGCTCCCGGTTGATTTCCCTACTTCGATAGATCCGTCGCCGGTCTGAACCGTGAACAGGTTTCCGCCCTGATTCAGCTTGCCCCGCAGATGATTGCCCGCAACCTGCCCTGATACCGTAATCGGCACGTCAACGGTGATGTGTCCGTCACCCGTATGCAGGTCAACATCCGCCGAGAGGTCTGCCGGGATCTGCAAGTGCACGGAGCCGTCGCCAGTCTTCACGTTCCAACCTTCGGCGAGGGTCGATCCCTGCAGGACAGTAGCATCCACCCGTCCGTCTCCGGTGTTTAACTCCAGTTCATCGAAGCGGCCTTTCGCCCTTATATGGCCGTCGCTGGTATGGGCGCGGAGATGGCCATCGACATCGTCAATCTCCTCGCTGCCGTCGCCGCTCTTGAGGTCCATTTCGCCCTTCAGGCCGTGCAAGCGTATGCTGCCGTCGCCAGTGTGAAGGGTCACATTGCCCTGTTCGGGCATTCGAACAATGACCTCGACATGGTGGCTGTGGTTCCCGATCGTCACGCTGAAAATGTGGCGGGGGAATTTCACTTCCATATCAACGGAGTTCCCGGACTGATGCTCGACGATCTGGATACCACCATCGCCGATTTTGTACCCGTTCGCGACGACGCGAGCTTCGATCTGGTTCTGGCTTCCGGTTTCGACGCGAATGTCAGCGTCAGAGGTCTCGATTCGCAGGTCAGGCTTGCCGGTCAGGTTATAGGTCTTGGCCCATTCTTCCGCGCCGGCGATCGCGGACAAGGTAAGCAAAACAGCGAATAGGGGCAGAATACGCCTCATAGGAATCTCCCAGCCCACACCTAGGCTTGTGTTCTGATACGGGGGCGGGCCACCCTAAGTTCCAGGTTTTTTGGCGTCCGGAGCTGAACCTGGATACGCCAGCCGGATCAGGGTCCGCTCGGAGAATGGAACGTACAATAGCGCCGCTGTGGCGGCCAGGGCGGCTCCGAGCCCAATCTTCTCAACGACCAGGAACGGCGCTAAGGCCCAAAGGCAATCGAGCGGCAGGAGTAACCCGAACATGCGGCGGAACTTGCCTCCCAGCTGGCGGTGATCGAATCCTGCCGCGGAAATCAGATAGAACCGCAACGGTATGCCAGCCCCTGCCGTGACTACGATGGCGACCACCAGCAAGGTGGCCATCCATCCCGGCGCGTTTTCCACGACTACTTGGCTTACGCCGTGAACGTGGATAAGAGCTTCGGCATAAAACACCAGGTACATGATCTGGATCAGGATGAATAGGCCGCGGGTGAGACTGCGATGCGGGATGGGAACGTCCAGTTCGGGGTGAACTTCTACGCCGGAGGCCAGCGACTCTCTTGATCGCGACGGCGATTGTCGACCGGGCTCCGGCACCGGACCTTCGAACATCACCGGAGCAATGAATCGATAGCCGCGACGAGCCAGGGTCTCAATGAAACGTGGGTTCGCGGCGGAATCGCCAAGCGCCTCCCTGATCTTATTGATCGCAGTATTGAGGCTGTGATCGAAGTCGACGAAGGTATCGGCGGGCCAGATCTTGAGCCGCAGTTGCTCCCGAGTGATGACTTCGCCCGGAGATTCCAGCAGCGCCGCGAGTACTTGAAACGGCTGCTCCTGCAGACGAATTCGGGCGCCATTTTTTCGTAATTCCGCGGCGTGCAGGTCGGCTTCGAAAAGCCCGAAGCGCAGCAAACGTCGTCCGGTAGTGGGTTGCGGCGTGGACATTTTCGGGACTTAAAGCAGTTTACCGCAGGGTACGGAAGACGGTGAGAAAGCGCCCTTTCTGTGCTCGCAACGAGAAGCGAGTATCGGTTACAAATCACAAAGGTCGAACACCACAGAACATTACAATGCTGGTGTGCCGCCTGCACGAAGACCCGAAACCAACGCTCGTAAAACGAGCATCGCCCGTGTCGAAACCCTCGGCCTGCTCCTGCTTTCGCTGATCGTCATGCTCATCACCTTAATCAGGTATTGGGGACAGATTCGCTGGAGTGTGTGGTAACCGTGCACGCGACCGAGCCTCTCCTGGTTGTAATCCTTGGACCGACGGCCAGCGGGAAGACCGCGCTTTCCCTCAGCTTGGCGGAGCGTTTCGGAGGAGAGATCGTCAACTGCGATTCGGTCGCGATGTATCGCGAGTTCGAGATCGGTGCAGCCAAGCCGTCCTCCGAAGAGCGGACTCGCGCTCCGCATCACTTGTTCGACATGGTCAACGCGACTGAGTACATGACAGCCGGGGAATACGCACGTCTCGCCCGAAAGACTCTGAATGACATTAGGGAGCGCGGCCGGCTACCGATCGTTGTGGGCGGCACCGGCCTCTATTTGAGAGCACTCCTGGATGGCCTCTTCCCGGGCCCTCAACGATCAGAAGAATTGCGGACCCGGCTTCGAGAACGCGCGGCACAAAAGGGCCCGGGATATCTGCATCGCATTCTGCAGCACATGGACCGAAGCGCTGCGCAGCAAATCCACTCCAACGACACTCCTAAACTGGTTCGCGCGATCGAAGTTTGCCTTGCGGCACAACAAAAGATGACGGAACTCTGGGAGCAAGGCCGAGAACCGCTAAAAGGTTTCAGTGTCCTGCGGATTGGCTTGAATCCAGACCGCGCGGCGCTTTACGACCGTATCAATCAACGTGCAAAACGGATGTTTGAAATAGGCCTGGTGGAAGAAACCGCGGGCCTGCTGTCGAAGTACGGCAATGCCGCTCGCCCGCTTTCCTCATTGGGCTACAAGCAAGCAGTACAACTGCTGCACGGAGAATTGGAACTCCCGATGGCCATTAATGCCGCTCAGCAGGCCCACAGAAACTACGCAAAAAGACAGATGACGTGGTTCCGTCGCGAACCTGGCGTGGCCTGGCTTTCGGGATTCGGAGACTCACCCGGAATACAGCAACAGGCGGTGGGGCTGGTAAGAGCCGGACTCGCGGCTCAGAAACGCTAAGCGAAGACCGTCACCTGGGCGGCAATTCGGTTCCACACAACAAACGTAGAGACGATTTACTTCTCGTAATGCAGAAGAGAAAAGACGTCGCAGCCCTGTAGTTTCTCGCGACCTTTCAGGAAGTCCAATTCCACTACGAAGCCCAGTCCACGAACATCCGCGCCCAGGCTCTTTGCCAGGCTAACGGTTGCAGCCGCGGTCCCACCCGTTGCGAGCAGATCGTCCACAATGACGACCCGCTGGCCTTTGCGGATCGCGTCGCGATGAACCTCAAGGGTATTGCTGCCGTATTCGAGGTTGTATTCCAGGCGAGCCGTTTCTGCTGGTAGTTTGCCTGGCTTGCGGACGGGGACGAATCCCGCATTCAGCCGATACGCGACGGCGGGCCCGAATATGAAGCCGCGAGCCTCCATCCCCAGGACGAGGTCGACGTCTTGATTGATGTAGTGCTCCGAAAGCGCGTCGATGAGCGTGGCGAATCCACGCTTATCCTTCAGCAGCGTGGTGATGTCGTAAAAGAGAATGCCCTTTTTGGGGAAATCCGGGACCTCGCGAATCAGTTGCTTCAGGCCGTCACAGTTGACAGCCGGTGGGTTCGCCATCTACCAGGCTCCTTCAATGCGGAATGTTGTTAGGCCGGGAACCGGCCGGGCATCCGATTCCTGAACATCGTCAACCCGGGCAGCGCGCGGACCCGCCTGCAGTCTGGAGCGCAATCCGGATAACTGGTCTCGAGTACCCATCGCCAGTACTTCCACGCTACCATCCGAGTTATTCCGTACCCACCCGGCGATGCCAAGGATGTGCGCTTCTCGTTCCACAAACCAACGAAAGCCCACACCTTGGACACGGCCGCGAACGACAAAACGGCGGGCTTGCGATTCTTTGTCGGATGTCATAGCAGCCGCTAACAATTAGCAGTTAGCATTTCGCACTGCATCCCGAATGGCACACGTTCAGCCGCTAATGCTAATTGCCAATTACTAACTGCTCGTTCCTACGCCCGCGACAGGTACGCCCCCTCGGACGTATCCACACGAATCTTCTCACCTTCATTGATGAAGGGCGGAACCTGCACGATCAGTCCGGTCTCGGTCTTCGCTGGCTTGGTGACACTAGAAGCGGTAGCACTCTTCAGACCAGGTTCAGTCTCGACCACTGTCAATTCAACGGTCTGAGGGAGTTCGATGCCAACGGCTTTGCCGTCAAAGAACTCCACCTTGATCTGGAGGTTGGCTGTCAGATAGTCGACGGCATCGCCGAGTACCCCACGGGTCAAATGGGTCTGCTCGTAATTCTCGGTGTTCATGAAGTAGTAATCATCACCGTCGTTATAGAGATATTCCATCGATACTTCGTCGACGTTAATCTTCTCGATCGGATCAGGCGAGCGGAAACGGTGCTCGAACATGGCGCCGGTGCGCAGGTTGCGCAGCTTGGCCTGGATGAAGGCGCGCAGGTTTCCCGGGGTGCGGTGCTCGACGCTGAACACGGAGTGCAGGTCGTTGTTGTGCTTGATGATCATGCCGGGGCGAAGTTGGGTCGCAGGAATAGCCATTGCTGGTAAATGTCTCCTTAAGAATTGCTCGGTAGGCCGGCAGGGATACAGCGCCGCCGCACACGGGGATCAAACTATTTATTTTACACAGAGATGGAGGATCGGGGAAATCCCCAGCAGTATTCCCGCCCGGGCTTTGTCAGCGCCGGGAACGCTTGGCGCTTTTCTTGAGCTTCGCCTTCTTCGGCAGGTTGGCCGCAATCAGGGCATAGGACTGGTCGATCAGTTCCCGAAAGTCCCGGTCGGGTAAGCAGTCCAGGCGTTCGATCCCGATCCACTTATAACGCCCGACGTACGGAGCAGGATGGCAGCCTTCTACCTCCAACAACTCGGAGAAGCGCTCAGGGCTGCATTTACAGCAGAAGCGGGTGCCAGAGGACATATCGAGGCTGAGCAGGGCGAATATCTTGTTTCCGATCTTGAAGCACAGGGTTTCACCCCATTGCAAAGTCTCCTTGGCGTTTGGGAACGAGAGGCAGTAAGCGCGGGTCGAATCGACGTCCATAATGGGATTTTAGCTGGCGATGGAGCGGTTCCGGCAACGGTCACCAGAGTTGACGCCCATTGCCATGGCGCTTATCATTTTCGTTTGGCCTAAGCCTAAATGTAAGTACCCGGAGGCGGCCCCTCGGGCGTCGGACCGATCCCACATGGATAAAAAGAAGTTAGAACAATTTAAAAAGAGGTTGGAGACCCGCCAGCAGGAATTACGGCGTACAGTGACCCGCACCCAACAGGACGGCCGCACGGCGGACGATGAGGCTACCCAGGACATAGCCGATCGGGCGGCGAGTTCCTACAACAAGGAATTCCTTTTCCATCAGAGCAACAATGACCGCCAGTTGCTACAGATGGTCGAGGCAGCGCTCGAGCGCATCCGGCAGGGTACGTTTGGCGAGTGCATCTCCTGTGGCAAGGAGATCAACCTAAAGCGTCTGGAAGCCGTGCCTTGGACCCGCCACTGCATCGAGTGCCAGGAAAAGCTCGAACAGGGCTTGCTGGAACAGACGTCCTCTTAACGCTTCCATCACTCAATCCTCAACACGAAGAAGGGAAGTTCGTGCGCGCAGAGACTCGACATCGCTTAAAAGAAGACCAGTTCAGCAAGGCTACTTTAGGTTTTTACGAGCAAGGCACGGCTTGGATGGCCGAGCACCAGAAGCAATGGATCGCCGCATTGGTTGTGGTGCTGGTCCTGGTCGCCGCCGCATTGGGCATCTGGTACTACCTGCAGCAACAGGACGAAAAGGCCAGCCTGGACTTTGGGCAGGCATTACGCACCTACGAAACGCCAATACGCCCTGCAAACATGCCGGCGCAGCCCGATTTCCCAAGCTACGCATCTTCGAAAGAGCGGGCTACCGAGGCACATAAGAAATTCCAAGCAGTCATCGACAAATATCCGCATACACACGCCTCCAACTTTGCGCGATATTTCGCCGGGCTCACTGCCGGACAGATGGGCGACAACGCCACCGCGGAACGCGAATTAAAAGACGTGGCCGATGTTCACAACAAAGACCTGGCGTCGCTTGCGAAATTCGCTCTCGCCTCCGTCTACCGGAACACGAATCGCGACAAAGATGCGATCGATCTCTATAAGCAGATCATCGACAAGCCGACTGCTTCGGTCAGCAAAGCCACGGCGCAGATGGAACTGGCCGACCTCTACCAGGGCAAGCAACAGAATGCCGAAGCCAAGCGCATTCTCGAGCAGGTTCAGAAAGACAATCCCAACACCGAAATTGCAAACCTGGCCTCACAGAAGCTAGGCACGCTGAAGTAGGTCCGAGTTCTCCCCAAATCTCAACCAGCGTAGCTTGTCCAACGGGAACGGCTAGCGCGAACAGCCTCGTTTGAGTACCATGGTGTGCCTGCTTACATCACAAACGGGGCCCGACCATGGCAGACATTTCTCTCCGGGTAAACGGCAGCGAGCGCAAGGTGAGCGTTGCTCCTGAGACGCCGCTGCTTTGGGTTTTACGCGATTCGCTCGATCTCACCGGAACAAAGTTCGGATGCGGCGCAGGGTTGTGCGGCGCCTGCACCGTGCACGTCGATGGGAACGCCATTCGTTCCTGCTCCACTCCGGTTTCCCAGGTAAGTGGGAAAAACATCACGACGATTGAAGGTGTCTCAGCGAATGGGCTAAGCGAGTTGCAAAAGGCCTGGGTCGCCGAAGATGTCCCCCAGTGCGGATACTGCCAACCAGGACAGATCATGTCGGCGGCCGCGCTCCTCGCGAAGAATCCGCACCCCTCCGATGACGACATCACGACCGCAATGGCCGGCAACATTTGCCGTTGCGGAACCTACGACCGCATCAGGAAGGCGATTCATCGCGTCGCCAATGCAGGAGGTGCGCGATGAGCCCTATTTCTCGCCGAGAATTTATCGGAGCAACGGCAGCTGCGGGCGCCGGACTCGTCATTGGCTTTTACCTGCCGCGCGGTTCACGCGACCACAAGGGAGACTTCGCGCCGAATGCTTATCTGCGAATCGCTTCGGACGGGAAGATCACTGTCGTCTGTGCCCGGTCAGAGATGGGACAAGGCGTTCGCACCGCCTTACCAACCATTCTTGCCGAGGAACTGGAAGCCGATCTGAACCAGATCACCATTGAGCAGGCGGGAGCGAGCACGCTGTATGGCGATCAGACAACCGGAGGCAGCGCCAGCGTTCGCACTACATGGGATCCGATGCGCAAAGCCGGGGCCGCCGCACGCGAAATGCTGATCAGTGCTGCAGCATTGGAGTGGGGAGTTCCGCGGTCCGCCTGCAAGGCCGAACACGGCGCCGTCACGCACGCTGATTCAAAGCGAAGACTCACGTATGGAGAGCTAGCGGGAAAAGCGGCGACGTTGCCGGTTCCCGCCGACCCGCCGCTGAAGCAGTCTAAAGATTACAAGCTGGTCGGGACAAAAATCCTCCGCATCGACTCGCCGGACAAGGTTGCTGGTAAAGCGGTTTATGGAATCGACTTCCGCGTGCCAGGCATGAAGTACGCCATGCTCGCCCGCTGCCCGGTTGTCGGCGGGAAAGTCGCGAGCTACGATGACAAGGACTCCAAGAAAGTTCCCGGCGTGTCGTATGTTGGCAAGGTCGGCGACAATGCCGTTGCGGTCGTGGGCGACAACACCTGGGCGGCAATGGAAGGCAAGCGCGTACTGAATGTCACGTGGGACGACGGCGCGCACAAAGACCTCACTTCGACCAGTATTCGCGACGGGCTGCGCGGCGCCGACACGAAAAAAGCCGTCGCACTCTACGCAGCAGGTGACGTTTCCAAGGCTAATGGCCGTCACATGGAAGCCATGTACGAAGCGCCATTCATGGCACACGCTCCCATGGAGCCGGGAAACTGCACTGCACTATTCCAGGGTTCACGCTGCGAGATATGGGCGCCCACACAGGTTCCTCAAGATGTTCGTGATTCAGTCGCGCCGGCGATCGGTCTCGATCCTGACCAGGTGAAGGTGAATGTCACGCTGATGGGCGGAGGCTTCGGCCGCCGGCTCGAACACGATTATGCAATCGAGGCCGCGCTGGTCTCGAAGGCAATCAACGCTCCCGTGAAAGTCGTGTGGAGCCGCGAAGATGATATGCGCTCGTCCACGTACCGGCCCGCAAGTTGTCACAAGGTGAGCGCGGTGCTTAATGGCGAGGGTTATCCAGTCGCGTTCACTCACCTCATCATCGCTCCGTCGATCAACGGCCAAAAAGGGTTCCCGCTCGATGGCGGTGTCGATCCTGACCTGAAGGACGAAGCGCCTTTGATCTACCCATTCCCGAATGCGTCACAACAGTATGTACAAACGGAAACACCGGTGCCGCTCGGCTGGATGCGCTCCGTTTATGCCTTGCAGGCTGCGTTCGCGAACGAGTGTTTTCTAGACGAGTTGGCGCTTGCCGCCCACAAGGACCCGCTCGAATACCGGCTGCACCTCCTCGCGAAAGACGCAGACATCAAGTACTTCGACGCGACCTGGAAAACAGCGCGCATCCGAGGCGTACTTCAGCTGGCTGCCGAAAAAGCTGGCTGGGGCAAGCCGCTACCGGCAGGACACTTTCAGGGAATTGCCTGTCACTGCTGTTTCAGCTCATATGCCGCGGAGGTAGTGGAGATCTCGATGGAGAAAGACCAGCCAAAAGTCCATCGGGTGGTGGCCGCAGTGGATGTGGGACAGGTGATAAATCCCAACATCCTGGAACAACAGATTCAGAGTGGCGTGATCTACGCACTCACCAATGCACTGCGCGCACAGATCACGTTCGACAAGGGCCGAGTAGTGCAAGGCAACTTCGACGACTACCAGCCCATCCGCATCAATGAGGCACCGGTCGTGGAAGCCTACTGGGTGCAAAGTTCGGAGGTGCCCACCGGCGTGGGAGAACCTCCGGTTGCGCCACTGGCGCCGGCACTGTGCAATGCCATCTATGCTGCGACGAAGAAGAGGATCCGGGCACTGCCGGTATTGACCTGATCCATCGGCCGGTGAACGCTTCTCGATTGCTTAGAACCAGGTCCGCTTGCGGTACTCCAGGTATTCCTCGCCAAACTTCTCCTGGAGAACGGTGGCTTCACGACGCGCGTAGTAAACCTGCAATCCAATCTGCCCTGCGAGCGCCAAGAAAAGCCATGGCCAATGGAACACCAGGATGATGCCGAACACCATCACATCAACAAATACGTATTGTGGATTGCGTATTCGAGAGTAGATGCCGTGCGTCACGAGGGCTCGCGCTTCTGGCATTACCGTGAACGATTTTCCCAGGTGCAGTCGGGCCAGCGTCACGAGGACGTACCCCGTAACTGCAAGGACGGCACCCACAATGCGCACGGTTGTCCATGGGCGCTCTTTCATGCCGGGCACTAGAAGATACAAGAGAAGCACGACGGCTGGAATGGCTATGGACGGTATTGGAACGCGCATTGATTGCAGATTATCACTGCGCAACAACCGATTGAGAAGGAGCAGGACGGCGACCACCGAGCAATGCTGACCTAGTCGACTACGAACTCGCGCACTCTCCGCACCAGCGATTCCGGGGCTTCCGCGTCCAACTCTACTAATCCATCACGATATTGCCGGGCGTAGATTCGAGCCTTGGCCTCAAGCATGGCCAGCGTCTTCCCTTCCTTCTGCGGCACGCGGAGGTGAATACGGCTGAGCGGATCTTCTGCGAGTACGTGGTCGATTCGATCCAACAATGTGGTTAACCCGATGCCCTTTACCGCTGACACATGTACGGTGTGCGCATCGTCTCGCAACGCATCGCGTCGATTCGCGGCCAGCAAGTCAATCTTGTTCATGACCCGTATGCGGGATTTCTTGTCAGCTTCGAGTTCCTTAAGAACCAGCTCAACCTGCGCGTCCTGCTCCGTCGAAAGCGGATTCGAAGCGTCGGAAACCTGGAGTACAAGACTGGCGCGCTGCACCTCTTCTAATGTCGCGCGAAACGCCGAAACCAGAGTGTGGGGCAAGTTGCGGATGAACCCCACCGTATCGGACAGCAATACTTTCCGTTTTGACGGAAGCGTGACAGAGCGCAGCGTCGGATCAAGGGTCGCGAACATCCGAGGGGAGGCGACAACGTCCGCCTGGGTGAGCGCATTGAACAGTGTCGACTTACCCGCGTTCGTGTAACCGACCAAAGCGACGGTTGCGACCGGCACCGATTCGCGCCGCTGGCGCTGTTGGGCGCGGATCCGACGGACATTCTCCAGTTGCGCTTTGACGTGCCGAATGCGCCGATAAATTTTTCGGCGATCCGTCTCGAGCTGGGTTTCACCGGGACCGCGCGTCCCGATTCCGCCGCCGAGCTGGGACATTTCAATACCGCGTCCAGCAAGGCGGGGAAGCAGGTATTCCAATTGTGCAAGTTCGACCTGTAATTGGCCTTCCCGCGTCCGGGCGTGTCGGGCAAAAATGTCGAGAATAAGCTGGGTGCGATCGATCACCCGCGTGTCTACTTCATTTTCGATGTTCCGCTGTTGGGAGGGAGAAAGGTCGTGATCGAACAGGATGAGGTCAGCAGAAACGGAGGCTGCGGCTCCTTTGATCTCCTGCAGTTTCCCCTTGCCGATCAGCGTCGCCGGATCGGGCCGATCTCGATGTTGCAGGAATTCGCCGGCAACCTGGGCCCCGGCGCTACCAGCCAGCGTACGTAGTTCGGCCAGCGATTCTTCCGCACTGAATTCCGGCGTACGAGGCGCTTTTGTCTGAGCAGCACCCGAGGACGCACGGGCCGCTTGCGTCCCCGGCGTCAGGGACCCTTTGACCTTGCTCTCCTCGGGCTTATTGCGTCGTACGTGATAGTCCAGTCCGACGAGAAACGCCCGCTCCTGCACCGGACCGGTGCGGGCACCCGTCGAACGGCCGGAAACTCGGTTGGACCTGCGCAACCCGAAATGCCCTAACCTTCTGTTCCTGAAGAAGCGGTCGCGGTCTCAGCAGTAGGAGCCGGATGAGCGGAAGCCGCTGGCCGCGCCTCGTGCGAGCTTGCATGCGTGCGACCCATGACTACGGTCGAAATCGCATGTTTGAAAATGAGCTGCTCCTGATTATTGGCTTCGAGAACCACCGAGTACTTGTCGAAGGAACGGATACGGCCCGTCAGCTTTACTCCGCTCAGGAGGTAAATGGTGATGGGGTTTCTTTCTTTGCGTGCAGTGTTGAGGAAGGAATCCTGAATATTTTGCGCCGGCTTCGTTTCCATGCCGATCTCCTTTGTATGTCGTCTTGCAAATCGGCTCCTCACCATTAGCATGAGGAGCTGGGGGGACAACCGGAACCAGCGACGGACCCCGCGCACCAGTCCCGCAACATACGTACGATACGGACTTCTCCTGCCAGTTTCAACTCACGCGTGAAAAAGTATCTGCGAGTCACATGGAATCAGAGTTGCTCCCAGTCACCCTCGCGAGTTGGCGTTTGGGATTCAGCCAGCAAGGTCCCGCCCGTTGAGCTGCCCTCCTTACCCTCCGCAACGGGACGGGGACTGCGGTAGCCCGCCTAAACAACGGCGAACGCGCGCCAATCGGTATACAATCCTGATGCTTCGCGGGCGGCTTCCCACACCCGTACATCTCTGCCCGGAGGACGGAAATGTTTCATTGCAATTTGTGCGCGGCTGTTATGGCGCCGAGCATCATGCTTCCTGGTTCGGGTGCATCAACCCTGATGATCTTCCGCTGGATCCATTTCCTGGCTGGCGTCACCTGGATCGGCCTGCTTTATTTCTTCAACCTGGTAAACGTGCCGTTCATGAAAGAAATGGACGCGTCCAGCAAAGCAAAAATCGTGCCCAGCCTCATGCCTCGAGCGCTGTGGTGGTTTCGCTGGTCCGCAGTCATAACCGTGTTGGCCGGACTGGCATACTGGGGACAGATTGTAGGCGCTGACGCGCGCAATGGCGGTGGATCGTCCGGACACGTGATGGGATCCTTCTTCGGAATCTGGACTCTGGTGTTTGTGCTGGAATTCGTCTGCATCATGGTGGTCAAGATCAATAAGGGTCCCGTACTGGCGACGATCATGATCGTGCTGGTCGCGGCGGGAGCTTACCTCTTCCTCGACTGGAACCAGCAGGGCTGGGAAAGCAGCCGCTTGTTATCGATCGGCATCGGAGGCGGGCTCGGCTGGATCATGATGCTTAACGTTTGGGGCATCATCTGGCGCATGAACAAAAAGGTCATCCACTGGACAAAGGAGTTCGCGAAGAACGGGACGCCGATTCCGCCGGAGTCGGCCGGCTTGGCGCGGATGGCATTCCTGGCTTCGCGCACCAATGCCTGGCTCTCAATCCCCATGCTGTTTTTCATGGGCGCGGCCAGCCATTATCCGATGTTTGGGAGATAGAAGTCGGGACTGCCCGTGGCTTAGGGCAATTCTCCAGGCTTACCTTTTTCAGCAAGAACACGTTGCTGGGCAGCCTTCTGAGGCTGCCCTGTGGCTCCGTAGAGATCGGCCAGAAACCTGTGCGGTTCGCGCATCTCCGGCTGAACTTTCTCTGCGCGCAACAGCTTGGGTAGAGCCTGTTGCGGATTTCCTTCGAGGAACAACATCCGGCCGTAGATGAGATTGGTGAGGTAATGGTTCGGATCGAGCCGTAGGGCGGTTTCGAACTCCGAAGTAGCTTCTGGAATCTTTTTCACGCGTACCAGAACTGCCGCCAGATAGAAGTGGAGTTGTGCGGACTCCGGAGTCTTCGCCGTGGCTGCCTGAAATTCCGGCAAGGCATCGTCCCACTGACCGCTCTTCACGAGTGCCAAACCCAACTCATAGTGCGCCATGCCCGAATCGGGCATCTTCTCGACGGCACTGCGCAAGACAGGCACAGCCTTGTCGTAAGCCTTCGTATGAATGAAGGCGCGTCCCAACTCGAGATAAGCGGATGAGGCGTTGGGCTCACTCTCAATGACTCGCTCAAATTTTGGAATCGCCTCTGTGTACCGGTCTTCCTCAATGTCCACGAGCGCCTGGTGCATAGCGTTGGCGATCTGGATCTTGTCCTTCGGGTCGACAGTGCTCTGGTCACTGTTTCCCTGCGCGGACGGGTCTGCGGCGAGATAGCCAAGTGCTCGCAAGTTTTCGGCTTGCGCCGGATCGAGCTTCGCTTGCTCCTTCTGCTCACTTGCCGTTTTCCGATGGAACGCTTCCAGTTGGGAGTTCAAGGTGTCCGCCACCGCGCTGGAGCTGCCAAAGAGATTGTGGGTCGCTGCTGGATCCGCCGACTGGTCGTACAGTTCAGCCTTTGGAGCTTTGATGAACAGATACTTCCCCGCTCGCCAGGATTGCAGGACGGCCCAGCCGAAAGCGCGATGCGCGTAATCGCTCTCCGAGTAAATCGGCCGGTTAGCTTCAGGTGCGGTGTCGCTGGAAGCCGCCGACGGCAGCAACGGTTCACCCTGCATAGCTGCGGGTACGGGCAGCCCTATAGCCTTCAGCACGGTAGGAGCGACGTCAGCCAGCGCAACACGATTGTCGATGTGCTCTCCAGCCGCGCGCTGCCCGGACAACTTGATGAGCAGCGGCACGTGGATGGTCTCGTCATATAAGAACATCCCGTGGCGTTGCTCGCCGTGTTCCCCGAACGCTTCTCCATGGTCGGCGGCAACTACGATGATGGTGTTGCGATACAAATTGCGGCTTCGCAGCGCAGTGAGGAAGCGGCCAACCTGCGCATCTGTATAGGCGATTTCACCGTCGTAAAGATTCGAGGCGTACTTCTCCTTGTACGGTGACGGCGGATCGTACGGGTCATGCGCGTCATAAAAGTGCAGCCAGGCGAAGAACGGTCCCGGTGGTCGCCCGCTCAGCCACTTCAGGGCATGATCGACGACGTCCTCGGCGCGACGCTCGACGCTTTTGTAGCGGTCCTCGCCGGGACTGCGGCGATGAAATGCGGCGTCATAGGTCCCGAAGCCGCGATCGAACCCTCGAGCCTGCGTCTTCGGGTCGAGAATGTACGCGCCGACGAATGCGGCAGTCCTGTAGCCGCGCTTGTGCAACACATCCGGCAAATACGGGATGTCTTTCGCCAGCGGCGCCCCTAAGTCGGAAATGTGGTTGAACTGTGGGTAAGTCCCGGTCAGCAATGCGGCATGCGAGGGAGTCGTGAGCGGCACCTGCGCGTAGGCACGAGAGAAGATCACGCTATCGCGCGCGAAAGAATCCAGGTTGGGCGTCAGGCCAGCCTTCGAACCTAGAAAGCCCATGCGATCGGCACGAGTCGTGTCGAGCGTAAGGATGATGATATTAGGACGGGATGCATCTGGCTTGGAGTTCGCTGATTTCTGGGCGACGCTGGAGATACAGCCAGACACCAACACCAGCGTCCATAAGAACCGGGAAAACCGCATAGGAGAGCTATAAAAAGTCTAACACGCTGCAGTGACACGCTGACGATTCAGAGCCCGAGCAAAAAAGAAGGCCGGCCTTGCGGCCGGCCTGAAGAGCTGCTCAGATCGCGTTTTGGCTAGAACTCAAACCGCAACGCGAGCTGGGTCACACGGTGACCACCGGTATCGCCGTAGGTCGAAAGCGACTGCCCAAAGTTCGGGTCGAAGAAGCTGTTCGATCCATTTGCGGCGTTCCCGGGGTTGGTGAAGTTCGGATGGTTCAAGAGATCGAAGAAATTCGCGTCGAAACGGAATTTCGTGTTCTCTGTCACCTTGAAACTCTTGCTGATTCCGAAGTCCCAATTCGTGAACATCGGACCAGGAAGTGAGTTTCGTCCCGTGGTTGAATTGCACCACCATCCGCCATTGGCGCTGAGCGGGCAGCGGACGAAGTTACCACTGGTGGGCGCAGCATCGAACGCGTTAATCACGCGCGCGTACTTGCTGGGATCGAAGTAGACGTACGCATTTTGCCCGTTGACCACCTGCTCTTTACCAACGATGGAGCTAAGGATGCTGCCACCGCCAATGTAAGCCGGTCTGTCGGTCCGAACGCCGTCCCGGTTTCCGTCGTCATGACCGCTGGGAGGAGCGTCCAATAAGTAGATCGGCGAACCGGTGTTCCACGAGAAGATGCCGTTCAAAGCCCAACCGCCCAAGAAACGATTGCCTTTGAGGAACGGCAGTTCGTAGTTGTAGCTGACCACTACGCGATGACGAACGTCGAAGTCAGCTGGACCGTAGTCATAGCCGACATTCTGCACATCCGTAGCCGAGATGGCTCCACTCTTCGCCCGGAATGCATCGCTCAGTTGATCGAGTGCTTTCGAGTAGGTGTAGTTGGCGTTCAACGTCAACCCACGCGAGTAGCGCTTCTTCAACGTTAATTCCAGAGCGTTGTAGTTCGAGCTGTAGTAGTTTCCTCGGGCGTTATCACTGTTGAACAGCTGATTCGGCCTTTGGGAAGAACCAATACCCGATGTACGTCCATCGAACGTGTTGCGGTTCAGAATACCGACCAGTTTACGGCCCAGAGTTCCAATGTAGTTGGTCTCAAGAGCCAAGTCCTTTGCCAATTCATATTGCAGACCAAAGCTGTACTGCTCGTAGTACGCATTTACCAGGTTCTGGTCTATGTGGCGAGGAACGGGTTTCGGCAGCGTCGTCCCCGGGAAGATCGCCGGGTTGATGAATTGCCCGTTGCTCGTAAACGGAATAGTCAGCAATCCGGGCTGTTTCAAGGGTCCAACCGCGACGCCGCTGAAGAACGCACCGGCGGTCTCATCGGCGTAGAACGGGGCGTTGAAGCGGATATTCTCGAACACGTTGTTGTAGAGGCGGTCATAGAACATACCGAACCCACCACGCACAACAAGTTTCTGGTTACCCATCGTATCCCAGGCAAATCCGAAGCGCGGACCGAAGTTGTTGAGGTCCTTGTTCCAGATGTTGCTGTTTCTCACTTCCGGCCTGGCACTGGCTTCCAGCGCATACCAAGGGTTCACGGAAGGGAAGAACTGGTTGTTGCATGGCGTTTGAACACCAGCCGTGAAACATGGGATAGGCGTTACAGGCGTTCCGAAGTAATAGTTGGAATCGATGTTCTTTTTGAAGTTACTCGGCGGACCAAAGTACTCCCAGCGCAAGCCGAGGTTCAAGGTAAGCCGAGAGGTCACACGCCAGTCATCCTGAGAGTAGATACCAACTTCATTCGCTCGATACCCACGATAGAAATCAGGCAGCTGCCCATTGGTCGGGTTGACTGCAGCACCGGCGTAATACCAACCGCCGTAACCATTTGCTCCGTATCCGAAATAGTTATCGATCTGGTCGGTGAAGACGCTGTCGGTAACCAGATCTTCAACGCTCCAACTTGTAAAGTGTCCGTTCCGGTCGGCCTGGAAGCTGGAACCATTGCGGGTACGACGGTATTCCGCACCGAACTTCAGGCTGTGCTTACCCTTCGTCACCGAAAGGTCGTCTTTGACCTGGAACTGGTTATCGGTAAAGAACTGGGGTATGGCCGTTGATCCACCGAAACCCGCAACCAAGGCATCGATCGTGAAGAACTCAGGAATCCCGTCGCTGCCGGGGTCGACGAAGTTTGCCACGTGGCGGACATAGCCGATTCTCGCTTGATTGAGTACGGTGGGCGAGAAGGTGTGGGTATAGCTGATCCCAGCCGTCTGCGCGCGTCCGGGGGCATTCTCCGGAACGCCGAATGTTGTATCACTACCGCAGAAGTTGCACTTGAAGCTGAGATTCTCAAACGAGTAAGTTGCGTTCAACTGATCGTTGGCGCCCAGCTTGTGATCCAGCTTGACAGAGAATCGCGTCTGGTTCGTCGGGGTTACAGACATCTCAGTAGCCGTGTCGTAAACCGGCACCGGATACGCTAATCCGCCGGTGTACACGCCCTGACCGAC
>JBPYEW010000024.1:0-33900 GCA_051984555.1 Terriglobales bacterium
TGGTGAAAAATCGCCATTACACCAACTACGGCCCGGCTGGGTTCTAAGTGTAATCGCTGGCATCATCATCCACACTTCTCACTTCATGTTACGCTGTGCTCTTCGTGAACGCTGACCTGCAAAAGGGACGAAAACTCCGCCCAGTCGAACGCGACCTAATCATCGCTCTAGCACCGGGTTTCGGAGCGCGTCTGGAGGATGCTCTAGTAACCGAAATGTCGGATGGCGGGATGGGAAGCCTCCAGTTTGTCGGCGAAAAGGATCGACGTCGAGCTGGCTCAATTGCCGAAGCGACGTATGTTGACGCTGATGGTGTCACGGTCAGCATTGAGCTGAATGTCGATGAAGCTTGCCGCCTATTCGAGTTCGATTTTTGGAAAGTGGACTTCTCTCCGCTCCGGCGTTATCCAAGCCCACAGGACTTGAAGCCAACGAAGCCCACAACTTCCCCTTTGTTTGGCGGAAGGACACGCGCCGAAGCACTACGACAAATGTCTCCTCACCTGTTCGCAGATGTTTACCTTTACTCTCCGGCTGAGGGCGGCAAGAAGTTGACCGTAGAACCCGGCTGGGGCTGCGCTTGCTCGTGCTCAAAGTCACCTGACGCAGTTTTCTACGATGGGTGGCCCTTGCTCGATGCGGCTTTCGCGCCTGGCGAACGCCGACGATTAGGTTTCGTATTCCTGCACGGCGAGTACATTAGCAGCGAGAATATTGCGACCGTCCTGCGCCGAGTAGGGACTTTCTATCTCTGGGAAGGACACTTCATCGGAGAAGCTAAGGTATTGTCCTAGTCGCCGGGGAGCGTCGGCTAACCCTCTGCGCTGTTGAAAAATCGCGATTACACTCATTGACTCGAATCAGGAACAACGGGGAGCTTCGTGCGCCCGTTGTCGGGCGCTGGAATCGAAGTCAGGTACGGAAATACCACTTTCAGAATCAGCCAACTGCGCGCGCTGGAGCGTCCTGATCCCCCGGCAGCTTTGGATTACTGTCTGTCCTTGCCTCAAAAGGGCCGCCAAACGGCTTGTCCGGACGCTACGAACTATCGGCATTGCGGCCGTTGGTGGGCCAGGATGAGGAACTCTGGATGGCAGCAATTTTTCGCGATTCGCGGGGGCAAACATTGACAAAGCTGACAACTCGGGGATAATGGAATCATGATGAGGGGTGCCAAATTTCTGATCTGTCTACTCCTCATTGTGTCTGTCGCCACGATTCTGATCACTCCTGATCAGAACGACGATGTTCCTGGAGTCCTTCACCACGTAATCAAGTTCCAAAAGCTGATGGCAGCCGCCGTGGCAGCCCTGCCTGGGACCGTCCCGGTACTGAGTGGAAAGATGTTCGCTCCACTTCTTTCGTCCCGCGAGCCAGACACCCCGCAATTACTCACCCTGCTTTGTGTCCGTCTTTGTTAGTCGCTTACCTCTGACTATTTCTTCTGCCAGGTAATTAAACGTAATTGAGCTTGCTCTGCTCATGCTTGGGGCATTTCAGAGCGGAGCCCCTGGGCAGATGGTCACCGGCAGCCGGACCGCGAGCTGGGGAGCTTCGAGGAACCGCTGTTCGAGAGACTTCTGCCCAGGTTCCTAAAAAACGGAGAACGTTCGCGTGACCAGCATTCCAGACGGTTATGTCGCAGCCGGTGTGCTTACCATGATGTTCGGCGGAATATCCGCAGCAGCCGTGGCGGTTCGTCAGTATTTACGCCAGAAACAGCGCCTGCTGCGCCCACGACGAGTAGTACGCCAGTAGTTTTCCACTTACATCCGACCATTTGAAGAATCAGCGCGAACGTGGCAGGGTTTGGGGCCGCCGGGGGTGTGGTGTGCCCGGGTGGGTATTTCTACCAAAAATAAGAAGCGCCCCAGATCCTTATGGGACCTTGGGACGCCCGAACAGCCCTCCCCCAGAACTGCTCGCTGACTACCCTACGTCTGGCGCAGACACCTGTAAATCACACTTCCGTGCCATGTGGTGGCACAAAGATGCCAACACGTCGGGCGGAAGGGAGTCGGAGCCATGCCAAAAGGCTGCTTCAGCTTGTGTGCATACCTTTGCATCTGAGTTCCTGAAGAGCGTAGGGGATTGTGGTCGTAAGTATATGCAAAGATGGCAGCTTGTTCCTTGTGTCTCTTTGGTAACTGAGATGCTGGTTACCAGCCGAATCAGTATGTGGGGTTTCGACAACAGGTTTGCCCCGACCTGTTCACGTCCATCCGGTCTGCACAAGAGAGGAATCTATGAGGCGAGTGTGGTTGCTCACGCTCCTAATGCTGGCGCTCCCCGTGATGTCGTGGGCGAATAGCAGCACACTAGTATTCAGCAACAACGGCGGAATCATGAACTCGAATGGATCTGTGATCCAGATGACGGGTTCCACCTTAACCAGTTTCAGTGTCAACGGAAACACGTATACCGGCACGCTTGGGAGCGTGTCGTTCAGCACGGGCTCGCTTATATCGGGGAATTTGGGCAGCAGCGGTGTGTTCTCCGCGGGCGGCAGTTTCATGATCATGAGCAATGGCTCGAACGGTCTGCCGAGTGGAGCGCTTTTCACGGGCTCTTTCAGCGGGCCAGTCAACTGGGTCGGAACCTATAACCCGGCGGGAGACAAGGGCCTAGGCACCTGGACCTACACTCTGACCGGCACGGTTTCGGGAGCACTGAACAATGGCACCGTCGCTAATGGCGGAACGGTGCAGATCACGTTCGACGTGAACGGCGGCAAACCGTTCGGGAAAGGGGTCACGGTTCGCGCCAATAATGGCGTGACGACGGTGACCGTTCCGGAACCGGGTACGCTCGGACTGCTGGGAACTGGCCTGATCGGTTTAGCTGGATTGATGCGCCGCAAAATGAAACGATAACAACCTTCGATGCGTAAGCATGAGCCCCGCAGAAAGGCGGGGCTTTTTGCTGTGCGCTGTCTGCCTGCAAGTCACACTTTGGTACCAATTACCTCCGTAATTACGTTACCGGTCATTGGCGTTGACTGGTTCACCCCACGCTCTTACATTCGCCGGAGGGGGATCTATGAAGGACATACACGAGGTTTTGCGTCGCAAGCAGGCGCAATATGCCCAATTGGCGAAGCAGATTGAAGCGCTGCAAGGCGCAGCCGACAAACTTCGGGAAGTCGCGCCACTGCTAGCCGATAGCGATGACGAGGCGGTCCCGGTAGCGAGCGAAGAGTCGGGTGAAGAGACGCGGGCCATGAGTGCGAAAGCGGCGGCCGCTCCAGCCAGCCCCCAATCGACGGGCAAGGTTCCTTTACGCGGCACTGCTCCGCGCTGGCCGTAATCGACTGAAGTACCTCGGCGAGAGGCTATGAAATTTCAGGCACTGCTGGTTTTGAACGACAACAACGCAGCGGAAGTGCTGACGCACGTTCTGGATGACTACCAGGTCGAGAGCGAGCATTGTCCGGATGCGGAGAGTGCCCATCGCCGGATGGAAGACAAGAAGTTCGAACTTGTGCTGGTCGATTTCGATGAGGCAGGAGATGCCAGCCAAATCCTGCAAACGCTGAGGCAGAACGCAAACACCAGGAATGCGGTGGTCGTCGGTCTGTGGAGCGATCGCGCCAATGTCCGCAGCGTATTCGGCATGGGCGCGAACTTCGTGTTGTACAAGCCGGTGTCGAGTGAACAGGCTTACGCCAGTTTGCGCGCGGCCGTAGCGCTTTTGAAGCGAGAGAGACGACGTACCTTCCGTGTGCCGGTGCAGTTGCCGCTGACGATTTCATGGAATGATGCTCCCGAAGTGGAAGGCATCATGTTGGACCTAAGTGAAGACGGCATGGATGTGCTGTCGGCGCAGCCACTGTCCGAATCGCAAGTAGCGGAGTTCAGATTTTCGCTTCCCGGCGGCGATGAATTGCGGATGCTTGGGCAGGTGGCCTGGGCTAATAGCAACGGCCAAGCCGGTATCCAGTTTGTCGGTTTGGATGAAGCTCACCGCGAGACCGTGTGCCACTGGTTGGTGGCGAATGCTCCCGAAGCACCGCCTGCCGATCCGGAACCTCTGACGCAGTGCAAATTGACTGACCTGAGTCTTGGCGGGTGTTATATCGAATCGGAATCCCCGTTTCCTCCGCAGACCAGCATCGATCTCTGGCTCAAAGCAGGTGAGACGGAGATCCACTTGCCCGGAACCGTTTGTGTGGTTCACCCCGGGCGAGGGATGGGAGTGGAGTTCCCTGCCGAACCAGGGGTGCGGCAAAATGTCGAGCGCTTCATCCGCGCTCTGACCGGCAACTCAGACGTTGCCCCTCAACTGCTGGTCGGGCCCAAATCCATCAGTTTCCAAATTAGCGAAATCAATCCTGTCCACGACGCCGGCGACGACTTGTTGCACCTGCTGAAAAGCCAGGACAACCTGTCGGAAGAAGCATTCCTAGCCGAGCTACGACGGCAACGCCGGTCGGAAGCCGAAACTACCACCGTCTAGATCAAACTCTTTTTGCTCACAATGGCCCGTGACAGCGGACATTGCCAGCCGTAGCCCCAAGATATATACGCAGAAGTGGCGGGAATTCGGTTCCGCGATTCGGGTGCCGGGAGGTGTCCGATGGAAGCGCTCAATACCACGCCACGCCTCGCACTACAGAACATCCTCTTCACAACAGATTTCTCTTCGACTTCGGAACGAGCCCTGAGATTTGCGCTGGCATTCGCCAGTTGGTATGGGGCAAAGCTCTCTATCGTCCACGCTGTTCCTCCGGAGCCGCATTACCCGATACCCATAGACCAACTTCCACCGGCGATCGACCCGCTGTGGCGCGAAGCACAGGGCAAAATGGCGACATTCGCATCGGCGAGCGCGCTTCGCCGTGTCCGACATGAAATGTTTGTCGAGCAAGGACGGCCGTGGGACGTAGTGCAGGGGATCATGCAGAAGAGGCCGGCGGACCTGCTGGTGCTAGGCACGCATGGCCGCGTCGGGCTAAAAAAGATGGTCCTGGGTTCAGAGGCCGAAATCATATTCCGGCAGGCGTTGTGCCCGGTTCTGACGGTCGGACCGGGCGTGGCACCTGTGTATTGGCCACATTGGCAATTGAAAACGATTGTGTTCGCCACGGATTTTTCCGAGACGTCGGAAGCGGCGCTTCCGCTCGCACTCTCGCTGGCGGAAGAGAATCAGGCAAGTCTGCTGCTATTGCATCTCACGCCGATGGTGCCGATCGATTCCCAGGATGATCTGGAAGTGGGAATCCGCGAAGGACTGCGCAAAATGATACCTGCTGACGCGGAGGATTGGTGTAAGCCCGAATGCGTGGTGAGGTTCCAGTTTCCGGCAGACGGTATTCTGGACTTAGCCAAGGAGAGGGGCGCCGATCTGATCGTCATGGGGGTGCGGAGGACATCGGCACCGGTGGCGCGCGCACATCTCCCATGGGCAATTGCGACGGATGTAGTCAGCCGGGCTCCCTGCCCGGTGTTGACGGTACGGCATTGATCGGCAGGGCGGCTGCCATGGCACGAAGGCCGTGTCATAAGGAAGCGCCGAAAAGCTGATAGTCTTTTTCCGATGACAAGTGCTCGCCCCGAAGAGCAGGCGCGGCCCGCATCGTTATTTCCCCTGCCCGCGATCCTCATTGCCGCTGCGGCTTTTGCGGTGATCTCTCCCATGTTGTTCCGGGGAATTCCCTCCGGCCACGACTTCGAATTCCACCTGGATTCGTGGATGGAAGTGCTGGGGCAATGGAGGCAAGGAATTTTCTATCCGCGCTGGGCAGCTCTGGCGCACTACGGTTACGGCGAGGCCCGCTTCATCTTCTACCCACCCGCGTCGTGGACGCTGGGTGCGCTGTTGGGAGCCATTGTTCCCTGGAGATTCGTACCGGGGATTTTCGACTGGATAGTGTTGGCGGGTGCCGGGTGTTCGATGTTTGTACTGGCGCGGCGTTGGCTGCCGCGCAACGATGCCATTTTTGCGGCTGTTTTGTATGTGGCGAATCCGTACAACCTTGTCATTGTGTATTGGCGTAGCGCCGATGCGGAATTGTTGGCCGGAGCATTCCTTCCATTAGTTCTCCTGTTCACGCTGGAGATCGCGGAAGAGGGCAGAAAAGCGATCGTTCCCCTTGCTTTGGTCATTTTGGCAGCATGGCTGACGAATGCGCCTTCCGCGGTGATGGTGAACTATTCAGTAGCGCTGCTTGTGGTTGTCATTGCTGTCATTCAAAGATCTGCCCGTCCGCTGCTGTATGGCGCAGTTTCCATCTTGCTGGGGGCCGCGCTGGCGGGCTTCTATCTCCTGCCGGCTGCCTACGAAGAGAAGTGGGTGAACATTTCCGAGGTGCTGTCACCCGGAGTGAGACCCCAGGACAACTTTCTTTTTACGGTGATCAACGATCCCGACCACAATCGATTTAACTTGCTGGTCTCGATTGTCGCCTGTGGCGAAATGCTCATTGTTGCGGGTGCAGTGCTGGTTTCGCGTACGTGGAAACGGGAGCGGCCGGTATTGTGGTGGTGCTCGGTGTTATGGGCTTTGGCGAGCAGCGTGTTAATGATCTCGTGGACCTTTTTCTTCTGGGAACATCTTCCGAAGCTGCGGTTCGTGCAACTTCCATGGAGATGGCTGCTATGTCTCAATGTCGGTCTCGCACTGTTGATGACGATGGGCTTTCGACATTGGCGGAGCCGCGTGCTGTTGTATTCGGCAATGCTGCTGGTAATTGTTGGAGTGTGGCACAGAGTGCAGCAGCCCTGGTGGGACCACTCGGGGGACATCACAGAAATTCGTGATGATGTTCGAGAGGGTCGAGGGTACGAGGGAACCGACGAATACGTGCCCAGCGGGGCTGATCCGTATGAGATCAAGCGGGAGGCAGTCCGGGTGTCGGCCACGACCCGTGACGTTCGACTTCGAGTAGAGAAATGGGATCCGGAATCGCGAATTATCAGCGCGGAAGCCACGGCACCCACGAAGCTGGTTCTGAAGCTATTCAATTATCCCGCGTGGAAAGTGACGGTAAATTCCCGGCAGGTCGTGACTGAGACCGAAGAGCAAACTGGGCGAATGATTATTCCCATTCCAGCGGGACGCAACGTTGTGAATGTGATTTTTGGTCGCACCTGGGACCGTATGCTGGGATGGATTCTGAGTGTGGTTGCCGCTGTGGCTATTGCGGTCTTCGTATTCTTCGGGCGCCGGAAATCGATCGAGATCTAAATAGGTAGTCGTTCTTATGGCTCACATCGTTATTGCGACGTCGAATGCAGGCAAGTTGCGAGACTTTGCCGGCGCTGCCCAGGCTCATGGGGTGCAGGTCAGTGGATTAGCCAATTTTGAGAACCTGCCGTTGGCCGTGGAAGATGGCGATACGTTTGAAGCGAATGCGCGAAAGAAAGCCGAGTTTTACAGCCAATACGCGCCGGGAGAGATGGTGTTGGCGGACGACTCGGGGCTTGAGATCGATGCGTTGGGTGGTGCGCCCGGAGTGCACTCCGCACGATATGCGGCGGACGAACCGCACAAAGCGGAAGCCAATACGGACGACGATGCAAATAATGAGAGGGTCTTGCGTGAAATAAAAAGCGTTCCCGCGGAGAAAAGAACGGGCCGATTCGTATGCGTTATTGCCGCGGCGCAGGATGGTAGGACCATAGCGACTTTCCGCGGCGCCGCCGAGGGAATCATTCTTGACCGGCTGCAGGGCTCAGGCGGGTTCGGATACGATCCGATGTTCTTCTTTCCCGAAATTCAGAAAACGTTTGCGGAGCTCACTCCCCAAGAAAAGTCACGCTATAGTCATCGCGGAGCCGCATTCCGCGCATTTCTCTCCTGGTACGAGGACAGGAATCGGGCAACCAGCGTAAAGGGGTGAGTGCATTTTTTGAACCTTACAGGCGTGATCAGCATCACGGGTAGATGTTAACGATGATTCCAGTCTTGCTCTTTTCTTGACGCGGTTCTCTCGCGCACCGGATAATAAAAGGTTCGATTTTCACTTCCGAAACGATAAGGAGCGGTCCAGTGGGAACCACGGCCAGCCCTGCGACTCCCGGTCAGGTAAGAGGCGGAGTAGCCCCCTTGAGAGCGGGAGCAGGAAACTCATTTTTCTGGCGGCGACTGCACTCGCTTAGCGGAATCATTCCGATCGGCGCCTTCCTGGTCGAGCACTTCTTCTCCAATGCAGTGGCGATTGAAGGGCCGAACGCGTACACGAAGCAGGTAGCATTCCTGGCCGGCATGCCGTTCGTGCTCGGGCTGGAAATTGCGTTCATCTGGGCCCCGCTTCTTTATCACGCTTTGTACGGGTTCTACATCTGGTACCGGGGGGATTCGAACGTCGGCGATTATCCCTGGGAGGGCAATTGGTTGTATACGACGCAGCGCTGGACGGGAGCGATTGCGTTCTTCTACATGGGCTATCACGTCTGGCATTTGCGGTTTGCGGGCGAGCACATCCTGTCGAATCCGGCGGTGGCTTTCCCGAAGGTACAGATGGAATTCCAGAATCCTGCGCTGGTGGCGTTTTATGCCATTGGGATTCTGGCAGCCTCGTGGCACTTCGCTTACGGATTGTGGCTGTTCGCGGCGAAGTGGGGCATCGTGAGCGGGGATCGAGCGCAGCGCCGGTTCGGTTATGTGTGCCTAGCCGTAGGCGTGCTGTTCGCGGTGGTGGGTGGCGCGACCATGTACGCGTTCCTATCGCGTCCGGTGCAGCCGATGCCGGGGACCTCCGAGACGATGCTGGTACGTTAGCGACACAAACAGGGCAGATCGGAACCTGATCTCATATGGCAGCTAATCCGAAAATTATCGTAGTGGGCGGCGGCCTGGCAGGGTTGTCGGCGGTGATCAAGATTGCCGAACTGGGCGGGCACGTCGACCTGTTCTCCATCGTGCCGGTGAAACGGTCGCATTCGGTTTGTGCGCAAGGCGGCATCAATGCGGCAAAGAACCTGAAAGGCGAGGGCGATTCGACCTGGAAGCATTTTGACGACACGATTTACGGCGGCGATTTTCTGGCAAACCAGCCGCCTGTGAAAGACATGTGCGATGCCGCACCGGGGATCATCGACCTGCTCGACCGCATGGGAGTTCCCTTCAATCGGACTCCGGAAGGCCTTCTCGATTTTCGGCGATTCGGCGGCACTCTGTACAACCGCACAGCTTTCGCCGGCGCGACAACGGGACAGCAGTTGCTGTACGCACTAGACGAACAGGTGCGGCGCTACGAAGCCGAAGGCAAAGTCACAAAGTACGAGGGCTGGGAGTTCCTGTCGGCGGTGCTTGATAGCGGGCGCGTCTGCCGCGGCATCTGCGCCATGGATCTGCGCTCGATGGAGGTGCGCACCTTCCCTGCTGACGCAATCATTATCGCGACGGGCGGAATTGGTGCAATTTTCGGAAAATCGACGAATTCGGTTGTGTGCACCGGATCGGCGCAGTCGGCTTTATACCAGCAAGGTTGTTTCTACGCGAACGGCGAGTTCATCCAAGTTCACCCGACGTCCATACCGGGAGAGGATAAGCTGCGGTTGATGTCCGAGTCGGCACGCGGCGAAGGCGGACGAGTCTGGGTTCCGCGGACGCAGGGGGACAAGCGCGATCCTAAGTCGATCCCCGAAAACGAGCGTTGGTACTTCCTCGAGGAGTGGTATCCCAAGTACGGCAACCTTGTTCCTCGTGACGTTGCCACGCGAGCCATTTTCAAAGTCGTCTACGAGAACCAACTCGGCATTGATGGTAAGCCGATGGTGTACCTCGATCTCACGCACATCGATCGCAAGATACTGGATCGCAAACTGGAAGGCATTCTCGAGATTTACGAGAAGTTTGTCGGCGACGATCCACGCGATACGCCGATGAAGATTTTTCCGGGAATGCATTACACGATGGGTGGCCTGTGGATCGACTTCAACCAGGCGACCAACATCCCGGGAATCTACGCGGCTGGAGAATGCGAATACAGCTACCACGGCGCGAACCGCCTGGGTGCGAATTCCCTGGTATCGTGCATCTTCGGCGGGTTCCGCGCGGGGCCGCAGGCGCTGCAGTACGCCCGAAACCTGGCAGCGGCAGCGAGCAATGGGCACTTCGACGCGGAGCGCAAGCGGCAGGAAGAGTTCAATGGCACGCTGATGAACAACCAGGGTGATGAGAACCCGTTCCTGCTATGGCGCGATCTTGGCGAGTTGATGACCAAGAACTGCACGGTCATTCGCTATAACAAGGCTTTGCAGGAAACGGATGCGAAGCTGGTGGAGTTGCTCGAGAGGTACCGCCGAGTGAATCTGTCCGATCGTACACAGTGGGCGAATACTTCCTTTGTGTTCGCGCGGCAGCTTTACAACATGCTGCAACTCTCACGAGTAATCGCGCAGGGTGCGGCGATGCGCGACGAGTCTCGTGGCGCGCATTACAAGCCGGATTTCCCGGAGCGCGACGACAAGAACTGGCTGAAAACAACGAAAGCGTATTTCGCTCCCGATGCCGACGAGCCAAAGTTCGAGTTCGAGCCGGTGGATATTTCGCTGATACCGCCGAGAGCGAGGAAATACTGAAGAGGTTGAGCTAAAGGCTAACAGCTAATGGCTAATAACAAGAACGTCATCATTCGTATCAAGCGGCAGGCCAATCCCGACGCAAGGCCACATTGGGAAGAATTCCAGCTGCCCTATAAGTCGGGGATGAACATAACATCCGCACTGATGGATATCGCGGCGAATCCAGTGACGCGCGACGGCAGGAAAACCACGCCGATCACGTACGATTCCAATTGCCTGGAAGAGGTCTGCGGGTCGTGCGCGATGTTGATCAACGGACGGGCGAGAATGGCCTGCTCGGCGCTGGTACATGAACTGGAACAGCCGATCGAACTAGAGCCATTTTCCAAGTTCCCGGTGATTCGGGATCTCTCGGTAGACCGGAGCGTGTTGTTCGAAAATCTGAAACGGGTGAAGGCTTGGGTTCCGGTGGATGGCAGCTACGATCTAGGCTCAGGACCGCGGGTTTCGGCGCGCGACCAAGAACAAGCCTACCCTCTTTCGCGCTGTATTTCGTGTTGTTGCTGCATGGAAGCCTGCCCGCAATTCAATGAAAAAACCGGGTTTGTGGGGGCGGCGACGATATCCCAGGTACGTCTATTCAACACCCATCCTACCGGGGCGGAGCTAAAGGAAGAGCGGTTGGCAGCCCTGATGGGAGATGGTGGCATCCAAGAATGCGGCTACGCTCAGAATTGCGTGGAAGTTTGCCCCAAGGACATTCCGCTGACTCGCTCGATTTCGGAGGTGAGCGGGGAGGTCACGAAAAAGGCATTGCGCGATCTCTTCCGGACTTAGAGTTGCGTGAGATCGTGCTCCGCGCGCGGAGCTACGCCGAGGACCGGGGTTTCGCCGACCTGGTTCGCTCAACCAATAACCCACGTAAGTAACCACTGCGGTGGTATCACTTCGGTAACCGGATCTACTCACCTTTGAGCACTTGCATTGTGAAGACAGTACGCTACAATCACACCCTGCCTCGAGGCCTGAGGCATCTCCCCGGAAAGGCCACTTCGTTGTTGACTAGGTCGGAGCGACAACTTTCCCTCGTTCTCCTTCTGGCGCTAGCAGTGTGCGGCCAGGCGTTTGGCATGCACCACAACTACGCGGTGCGCAAAGCCAACCTTAAACATGCAACGCGGCGGCACCGTCATTTCCGACGGATCGCGTGGAATCCGATGTTCCGGCCGTCGCACGATTCCCTTCTCCTGCAGAATGCAGAGATTGACAGCCTCGCGCTACCACGAATCGCAAATGACGACGAGCTCGAGGTGTTGAAGACGCGCGAAGAGCTGGTGCCTATTTCGGCGAGCCAGACATTGCGGTTTGATCCCCGGCTTGATCCCAACCGGCGGTTCTGCCGTCCTTGGGCAAGAGACTTCGTGCAGGATTTAAGCGAGGCATATTACCGGGAGTTCCACGAACAGATCCAAGTCAACTCCGCGGTGCGAACTATCAAAGTTCAACACAAGCTTCGGCGGCACAACCGCAATGCGGCACCGGAGTACGGCGAAGCGGCTTCTTCCCACCTTGCCGGAATCACCCTGGATTTGCAACGGCGCGGCATGACCAAGCCGCAAGTGAGGTTTGTTGAGCGCTACCTGTTCTACCTCAAGGCGCTTGGGTTGGTTGAACCTGAGGAAGAAAGACATCAGTGGGTGTTTCATGTGATGGTTTCGGAGCGCTATTCAGAGTGGCGGGAGAGCCAGACCATATTCCCGATCGAGCCGCCGGTAGAAGCGACCACCGCGCAGACTGAGGTTCAATAGCTCCGGTTTCATCGTTGAGTTGCACACTCCTTTAATCATCCTCGCATGATTGTTCTCATGGCGGGCCTGCCGGGCACGGGTAAGACAACGCTTGCCCGGGCACTGTCTGCTCGATTGGCGGGAGCTGTTCTAAGCAAGGACAGCATTCGTCATGCGCTATTCTCCGCGGCAGATGTCGAATATTCATCGGAGCAGGACGACTTCTGCATGGAACTCATGCTCCAGGCGGCAGCTTATTTATTCCGACGGGATCCGGGCAGGATTATTTTTCTCGATGGCCGTGTGTTCTCCCGGCAATACCAGATTGAACATGTCCTTAATTTTGCGCGCCGGGAAGATCAGCCGTGGCGAATGGTGGAATGCGTTTGTTCCGACGAAACTGCGAAACGGCGACTCAATGCGATCGACGGCAACCACCCTGCGATGAACCGGGACTTCGAACTGTACCTGGAGGTCAAAGGCCGGTTTGAGCCGATTGCACAGCCCAAAGCAGTCATCAATACGGATCGGCCGCTTGAGGAATGCATTGAAGAGGCTCTTTCGGAACTCAAACCAATTTCCTGATTCATGCCCGCGCGTATACAATCCTCTCCTACCTTCAGACATCATGAACAAATTCTGCACGATATTGCTCTCTGTATTGCCGCTCGCGATCTGTGGACTGGCTCAGACTGACTCTGGCCCGAAGGTCAGCGCACATGCGCAGCAATTGCACGACTCGGCCATCGTCATTGACACGCACGCAGACACGCCGCAGCGCTTCCTGGACACGAATTTCGACATTGCTACAACTGATCCGAGCGATAAGGGCCAAATCAGCCTAGATAAGGCTCGCAAGGGGAACCTGGGCGCGGAGTTCTTTTCCATCTGGGTAGATCCGGGGACGACCGATCCGAGCGAATACTCCAAGCGGGCGTTTGATCTGATCGACTCGGTGTACGACCAGGCGCAGCGACATCCTGACCGGATGATGATGGCGTATACAGCGGCGGACATCGAGCGTGCACACCAGGAGCACAAACTGGCAGCGATGCTGGGGATAGAAGGAGGCCATGCAATCCAGGACGACCTGCACTTGCTGCGCGACTACTACCGGCTTGGCGTGCGTTATATGACGTTGAGTTGGTCGAATACAAATGATTGGGCTGACTCGTCGGGCGATATCGACGATCCCAAAGTGCAACATCACGACGGGCTGACGGATTTCGGCAAGCAAGTTGTTCTGGAGATGAACCGGCTGGGGATGATGGTGGACATCTCGCATGTGGCGGACAAGACATTCTGGGACGCGATTGCGACCACGAAAGCACCTGTTATTGCATCGCACTCCTCGGCTCGCGCGCTGACGGATGCGCCGCGCAATATGACGGACGACATGCTGAAGGCGGTGGGAAAAAACAATGGCGTTGTGATGGTCAACTTCTTCGCAGGATTCGATGACCAGAACTTCTGGAATGCCTCCAAAGCGCAGTCCAAGGATCGAGATGCAGCCGTAGCGGCGTATGTTGCGCAGCAGAAAGCCGCGGGCAAGAAGCCGCAATGGATCGACACTGAAACGATCGATGAGCAATTCATGGCTAAGATCCCGCGTCCTGCGTTCAAGGTATTGATCGATAACATCGACCACATTGCGAAAGTTGCCGGAGTGGATCATGTAGGGCTTGGGTCCGATTTTGACGGCGTGAGCGGTGCACTTCCAGAGGGGATGAATTCGGCCGCCGATCTTCCGAAGGTTACACAGGCGCTGCTGGATCGCGGCTACAGCGAGCAAGACGTCCGAAAGATTTTAGGCGGTAATCTGCTGCGAGTGCTCCGTGACGTGGAGCGGGTCAGCCACGAGACGCAAGGCGGGCCTTCAGCCAGCCGGAAGTGAGCTGCTACAATCTGGCGTTACCGCCAAAAATATCATCGTAGGAGTCATCCATGCGCAGATTCGGTACTGCCCTGCTGTTCATCGCTGCTTGTCTAGGAATGCTGGCGCAAACGCCAGCGACGGACCAAAAGTCAGCTGCCGGAGCTAAGCCCTCGGCGTCTCAACCCACGGCCGTGATCGACACGACGGCCGGTAAGCTGCGATGCGCGCTGTTTACCGATAAAGCCCCGATCGGAGTGGCCAACTTCGTCGGACTTGCCGAGGGGACGAAAGACTGGACGAACCCGGTGAGTCATGCGAGGAAACACGGTGTTCCCCTGTATGACGGAACGATCTTCCACCGCGTGATCCCGAACTTCATGATCCAGGGTGGAGACCCCGCCGGCAACGGGCAGGGGGATCCGGGATATGCCTTCAAGAACGAAACCTCGCCGGAGCTGAAATTCGACAGGCCGGGGCGGCTGGCCTATGCCAATGCGGGTCCGAATACGAATGGATCGCAATTCTTCATCACGGAAGCTGCGTACCCGAGCTTGAATGGCGGGTATACCATCTTTGGGCAGTGCGATCCTGCTTCGGTGGAACTAGTTAAGCAAATCGCGCGCATGGGGCGCGACAGCAACGATAAGCCATATCGTCCGGTGAAGATCAATCACATCACGATCGAAAAAGGTGGTTCGGCCGGAACGGCCAAGCCGGCAGCCAAACCCGTTTCGAAGCCTACAACCTCCAAAGCGACCTCCTCACAGCAATAGAGAAAGAAGGGATCCGATGACACGCCAGCCCGGAACTTATGCTGTCTTCGATACGAGCGAAGGCCAAATCGTTTGCCGTCTATTTGAGAAAGAAGCTCCCAAGACCGTAGCCAACTTCGTCGAACTTGCGGAAGGAAAACGCGAGTGGACGCACCCTGTTACCCGCAAGAAGAGCAAAGATAAACTTTACGATGGCACAATTTTCCATCGGGTTATTCCCGACTTCATGGTCCAGGGTGGTGATCCCGCAGGAACTGGTATGGGCGGTCCAGGGTACCAATTTGAAGATGAGACCAAGGGTTCACCCCACAAGTTCGATCGGCCTGGAAAGTTGGCGATGGCGAATGCCGGTCCGAACACGAATGGATCACAGATTTTTATAACGGTCGCGCCGACAACCTGGTTGACCGGTAAGCACACGATTTTCGGCGAGGTGGTCGAGGGCCAGGATGTTGTGGACAAGATGACACAGGTGCCGCGCAACAGGCAGGACCGGCCATCGAAGGACGTTGTCCTGAATGCGGTGACGATCGAGCGGGTTTAGAGGGTGGATGCGGGCGCGGCTGAGCGCGCCCGATTCTCCAGCTTAGACGCCGATGACGCTGACCAATTCTTTGACCGCGCCGGCGCTCTTGTCCAATGCAGCCTTCTCTTCGGGCTGAAGTTTGATCTCGATGATCTGCTCGATACCACGGGCGCCCAGTTTACAAGGCACTCCGACGAAGAGACCTTGCAATCCGTATTCACCTTCCAAGTAGGCGGCGCAAGGCAGAATCTTTTTCTTGTCCTTAAGAATGGCTTCCACCATCTCGGTTACCGCGGCGGAAGGCGCGTAGTAGGCGCTGCCGCTTTTCAGATATTTCACAATTTCAGCGCCGCCATCGCGAGTGCGCTGTACCAGACGCTCCAGAGTAGCCGGATCCATCAGTTCAGTAATTGGAATACCGGCGACGGTGGAATAGCGGGTGAGTGGAACCATGGTGTCGCCGTGTCCGCCAAGAACGAAGGCGCTGACATTTTCGACGCTTACGTTGAGTTCCCGAGCAATAAAGGTGCGGAAGCGCGCCGAGTCGAGAACACCTGCCATACCGATCACGCGATTGCGCGAGAAGCCGCTCAGCTTGTAGGCCGCCTGGGCCATGGCATCGAGAGGATTCGAGACAATGATCAGGATGCAGTTGGGCGAGTAGTGCACTACCTTCTCGACCACGTCCTTCATGATCTTATGGTTGATGTTAAGAAGATCATCCCGGCTCATGCCGGGCTTGCGTGGAACGCCGGCGGTGATGACGACGATGTCAGAATTGGCGGTATCGGCATAGTCCTGTGTGCCAATGACGTAGGAATCCTTTTTCTCGATTGGCATGGCTTCGAGCAGATCGAGTCCCTTGCCTTGGGGCACGCCTTCAATGATGTCAATCAGGACGACGTCGGCGAGTTCTTTTGAGGCGATCCAGTGGGCGGCGGTCGCGCCCACATTTCCGGAGCCTACGATCGTTACCTTGTTGCGCATGATGAGTCCTTTCCTTAAGAAAACCAAACATTTTAAACCACAAAGGGCACGGAGGATCACAGAGCGAACCCTGTGTACCTCTGTGCCCTCGGGTACTGATGGTTTTACCGCGTCGCCGTCAAGACTCCGGCTTCCATGTTCTCGATGATGTAACTGCCGAACTCGCTGGTGCTGACCTTTTGAGCGCCTTCCATCAGGCGTTCGAAGTCGTACGTGACCTTCTTCTGCTCAATAGTCCGTTCGATCCCTTGCTCGATGAGATCGGCAGCCTCGTTCCAACCGAGGAAGCGGAACATCATGACACCGGAGAGAATCACCGAGCCGGGGTTGATGACGTCCTTGTCGGCATATTTGGGGGCGGTACCGTGGGTGGCTTCAAAGCACGCATAACCGTCACCGATGTTGGCGCCGGGAGCGATGCCGAGGCCGCCGACCTGGGCTGCGCAGGCGTCAGAGATGTAATCGCCGTTGAGGTTGGGTGTGGCTAAGACGGCGTACTCGTCGGCGCGGGTGACGACCTGCTGGAAGATGGAATCGGCAATGCGGTCGTTGACCATCAATTTCTTCTTCCATACGCCATGGCCATGGGTTCCGTAAATCTTGTCGAGGACGTCCTTCACTTCCTGATAGACGGACTGCTTGAAGTCCTCGGTAGCGAACTCCAGTCCAGGTTCCACCTGGTTGGCGTTCTGCTCGATGGTGAGGTTGGGATTACGGTCCTTGTTGTCCAGGATCCAGCTTTCGCGTTCGGTCACAACCTTATCGCGGAATTCTTCAGTGGCAAGTTCGTATCCCCACTTGCGGAAAGCACCTTCGGTAAACTTCTGAATGTTTCCCTTGTGCACCAGCGTGACCGACTTCTTGCCGTTTTCCAGCGCGAACTGGATTGCCATGCGCACCAGCCGTTTCGTTCCCGTAACAGAGATAGGCTTGATTCCAATGCCGGAATCCACGCGCAGCTGTTTCTTGCCGCCTTTCAGCATCTCCTTGTTGAGGAAATCGATCAGCTTCGCAACTTCGGGAGTTCCCTGCTCCCATTCGATACCGGCGTAGACATCTTCCGTATTCTCGCGGTAAATGACGATGTTCATGCGCTCGGGGTGCTTCACGGGCGAGGGGACGCCATGGTAATACTTCACGGGACGGACGCAAGCGTACAGGTCGAGAAGCTGGCGAAGGGCGACATTCAAAGACCGAATGCCTCCACCCACTGGCGTTGTGAGTGGGCCCTTGATCGCGACGCGGAACTCGCGAATGGCATTGACGCTGTCGTCCGGCAGCCAGGTATTGAATTTGGCCATAGCCTTCTCACCGGCGAACACTTCATACCAGGCGACGCGCTTCTTTCCCCCGTAGGCCTTCTCGACAGCGGCGTCAAACACGCGGACCGAGGCTTTCCAAATGTCGCGACCGGTGCCGTCGCCCTCGATGAACGGGATAATCGGATTGTCAGGAACCTGATAGCGCCCGTTGCTATAGGTGATTTTTGCGCCATTTCTGGGCACGGGAAGGCCATTGTAAGAATCAGACATGGGTGCACCTCGTTGAAGATTGTCCCCGTAAGAACGCGCTCATTATAAAGAAATGCATGAACATTGGAGAAATGATCTACATCACAGGCGGCTGTGACGTGGTCACAAAAGGGCTGTTATACATCCGAAACAGCGGGCTAAGTGTACCTCCAGGAGGCTTTTTGACATAATAGTCCGCGCCGGATTCAAAAGTCAGGAGAAGCTCCCCATGCGATTTGTCTCCATTCTGATCGTTGCGGTTTTGTCCGCATCCCTTCTTGCCTCGGCCAAGGACAACCCGGACCGCGTCCAAGTGGGTCGAGAGATTCACGTCAATCCTGGAGAGAATGTCGGCGAACTCACGTGCTTCGGCTGCTCGATCTATGTGCGTGGACGGGTGACCGGGGACGCTACGGCGTTCATGGGAAGGATCGTCGTCGAGGAAGGCGGAGTGGTGAGCGGGGACGCGACCGCCTTTGGAGGCGACCTGCGGGTCCAGGCAGGGTCTTCCGTATTGGGAGATGCGACGTCGTTTGGCGGTCATGTCTTACGGGATTCGCAAGCGACCATAGGGGGCGACGTGACATCGTTTGGCGGGGTTACGGGAGTGCTCGTGGTAGTGGTCCTTCCGCTCGTATTCCTGGCGGGAATCGTTGGCCTGATCGTGTGGCTTCTCCGACGCTACCGCCCCGTACCGACGCCCGCCTATCCGGCGGCAAGCACGCGAGTGTAGACGGATCGCACTTGCGCGAGGGTTGATTCCAAGTAGAGTTCCAGATCGTCGCCACAGCTGACGCCAAGAATTTCCGCTGTCAGCTTGCCGGCCGTGTAGCGTGCATTCTCGGTTGCCGGCAGCCATTTCAGCGCCTTTCCTGCAACCAAGCGAATCACATGATCGAGCGTGCGCAAGAGCTCGGCGGCATGGTGTAACACAGCGCCGTCACTCTTATCTAGGAGTCCAGCGGAGACACATTGCCAGATGCGGTCGCGGAGAGTTCCGGTCGAGTCGGATACTCCGTTCTGCACGAGGAGATAGGCGACGATGAAGTCGATGTCATAGATGCCGCCAACTCCGAGTTTGAAATTCCGTTCCACGGTCTGGAGCCGAAGGCGCATTTCGTGTATCTGCGAACGGAAACTTGCATCGGCGGCGAATCGCGCGAGCAAGGACCTGGTGCTGGCGTGTACCTTGTCCGCAACCGACCGAGATCCGATCAGGAACCTGAGTTTTGTGTACATCAACGCTTCCCAGGCCTGAGCTTCTCGCGCGAAGTAGGACTCCAACTGAGCTGTGCTAGTCACGAGGTCCCCTTCAGAGCCGTGAGGCCGCAGGCGTGTATCGACCGCGCAGACAATGCCATCCCGGGTATAGGCCGCCAGGACCTGGATGAACTGTTCTACCGCCTTGGACACAGAGGATCGATCGAGGTCATCCTGACAGACGAACAGCAGGTCTGCGTCCGACAGCAGATCGAATTCCGCGGTTCCCAGTCTTCCTAATGCCAGCAGCGCGACCCCCGTGGGTTGACCGGCAATGGCCCATGCGGCAGCGATCGCGTCTTCGATGGCGGAGGTGGTCACCGACAGGGAGCGATACACGTCACGGTGTCCTGTGATGTCCTGAGCACCGGAGCCGAAAATACGCCGCCGATAATGCTGACGCAGCAATGCGACCCTCTCGGGAAAAGGGGAATTGCAGTTTGCGATGTATTCGAAAACCGGGTCAGACGAGGCGAGTCCGCGGCCAAAAGGGCCGTCGAACAGGTACGCTCCACCTTCGCGGCCAACAGATTCGCGCAGTTCTGAAAGGACGGCGATTTCCTCCGGGTAGCGCACCAGGATTTCGGTCAGGTATTCGCTGGAGTCAAACAAGGCAATTGCCCGAGCAACAGCCTCAGGTTGGTTCCGAACGGCGGCGAACCGAGCCGAACTTGTGAAGGCTGAAGTCAGGAAACGATAGAGATTGCGACGGGCGTGGGTGGAGAGATCTTCGCGGCGCGCCAGTTCGGCGATGGTTTGCGCCTCAATCGCGAGGCGCGCAAGGATGTGCTGGTTTGTATCGGAACCCCCTGGTTCCACGACGCCGCGTAAACGGAATTCAGCATCCGTTTGGTCTTGAGGAAGGTTCTGCTGCTGAAAGATAATGCGCTGATAAATGGCGGAGACTGCCGCCATTCGCTTCTGCACATTCAATCTAAAGTTGGAAGCCAGCTCTTCCGCGGGAGCGATCCCGGACATGGCTCGGGAGATGGTGGCGAGTTCTTCGGGATCAGACGGCAGGGTATGCGTCTGTTGTCCGAATCGCAATTGCAGGCGATGTTCCAGGTGGCGGAAGATTGCGTAGGCACCATTCAGTTCGTGGAATTCATGTCCGCTAAGATGACCCTTGTCATAGAGCTTCTGGAGGGAAAATAATGTTCCCCCGGAGCGAAGCCACGGCTCTTTTCCGCCGTAAACACGCTGCAGACACTGGACAAGAAATTCGATGTCGCGAATGCCTCCCGGATCAAGCTTCACGTCGATGGCAGAAGTTCCCTTCGATCGAGCATGCCGCTGAATTTTCTCGCGCGAGACGAGCGCAGTTTTAATGGCAGCAAAGTTTATGGTCTCCGTATAGACGCATGGCTGAATCTCGCGCAGAAAGCGCCGACTCAATTTAGCGTCGCCGGCAGAATGCCGAATCTTGATGAGCGCCTGCCGTTCCCAATCCTGGGCGCTATCGGCATAGTACGAGAGCGCGTATCCAAGGCTGACGGCTAACTCACCCTGATTCCCTTCCGGCCGTAGGCGTAGATCGATGCGAAAAACGGGACCTTGCGGAGAGATTCGAGAAAGAATGTCCGTGACCTGCTGAGCAAGGCGAATGAAATATTCCTTGCTGGAGATGGAAGCAGAAGCCGGATCGGTTCCGTCGCCGTACAGGAACAAGAGATCGATGTCAGAGCTATAGTTCAGCTCGTTTCCGCCTAATTTTCCGAGTGACAGGATAGCGAAAGGGGTGTTTAGAAGCCGTCCGTCAGAATCGACGTGCTGAGGTGTTCCGTATTTGTGTTCCAAGCGGCTCGATGCCTCGCTTAAGGCGGCTTCGATCAAAGCATCCGAAAGCGCGGAGATTTCCGCGGTGGTTTCCGCCAGCGGCGCGAGCGCAAGCACATCACGCAGCATGACTCGCACGTATTCACGACGCTTATAGGCAGCAAGCACCGCAGAGAGGTTCGTATCGAACGAGCGGGTGCGGAACCGGGCAAGGCCCTCCTGAAACTCCTCGCGTGAGAGGCTGCGGTACAGGTTTTTCTCGCGAATGAAAGAATGAAAAAGGTCGGGGTTCTGGATGAGCGTCTCGCCGAGATACCGGCTGTGACCAAAGACGGCGATGGCATAGTGTGCCAGCGCATGATTGCTCTCTATCAGTGCGGTGATGTCTGAATCCGACTCCGATAAGAGACGGTCGAACATGATAACGGCGAAGTCCGGGTCTGGAGTTTCGGCAAGCAAAGACGGAAGAGCTTGTGCGAGAGTGGCGGAAAAGCGAGATTGAATTTGCGACAGGTGTTTGCAAGAAGAGCTGGGATCGCGAAAAGCAATCCTGTTCAACGAATTGGCGTCGTCGGACTGAGTTGTCGCTCCTGAATGCGGCAAGGTTGTACGCTCGGAAAGCCCAGCATAGCACGCGATACAGGCCCGCTTGATGAGCTCTCCCTGGACAGAGGCGAAGTTAACCAGCGTTGTTATGGTCCGGCATTGCGATAGCCAAAGTATTTCCGCACACCGATGACGGTGTATCGACCCCAGGGGCCGTTGACACCCAGGTCTGCGGGGCCGAGATTGCGGTTGCGAGAACCGAAACGCTGGAATAGATAGTGCTGCGTGACGCGGGCTTCGAAGCCATGACCGACGTCAATTGCGGCGCCCCATGAACGTTCCCAGCCAATGCCCTGCATGGACCATGTGTAAAGCGTCTGCGGGAGATTCTTGCCAAACAAGAAGCGTGGTTCACCGAAAAACATGAGGCGCTGGAGGGGAGTTCGAGCGAACGGTCGAACCTCGACGTATCCCGTCAGCATGTAACGTACGAACATTGTGCAAGGGGCGTTTACGCCGCCGTATTGCGCCGATCCTGCATTGGCCGCGCACAGATTCGGATCAGGTTCGTTGTGAGGAGGAGCTACGTCGAATTGTCCGTATCCCCATACGAAGTTTTTCGGGAAGAACAGGCGGCCTGAGCTGGCAGCGGGCGAGGGGGCCGTTTGCGCCAGAGCAGGAATAGAGACCAGAAAGGCAAGAAACGTCCAGGCGATCCACTTCATGGAGCCTCCGATTTTTTTGGAAGAGAGCAGGTGATGCTAGAGACAGCGCGCCATTGTAGCTGTTGAGCGACGGAGTTCGAAAGGAGGCATATTACCGGCGCAAAAGAAAAGCCCGGAGGGTTGCCCCGGGCTTTGCAGCAGCGACTTTGTACGGCTCGCGGCTAGATATCGTAATAGAGCGCGAACTCGTAGGGATGGGGCCGCAAGCGAACTGCGTCCACCTCCTTAGAGCGCTTGTATTCGAGGTACGTGCCAATCAACTCCTCGGTGAAAACGTCTCCTTTCAGGAGGAATTGGTGGTCGCGCTCGAGCGCGTCGAGGGCGTCTTCGAGCGAGCCGGGCATCGATGGAACGCGCGCCAGCTCCTCGGGGCCGAGATCGTAGATGTCCTTGTCGAGCGGTTGGCCAGGATCGATTTTGTTTTCGATACCGTCGAGTCCTGCCATCATCATGGCTGCAAATGCCATATACGGGTTGCAACTCGGGTCTGGCGGGCGGAACTCGACCCGCTTTGCTTTCGGTGATGCGGAGTACATGGGAATACGACAGGCGGCCGAGCGGTTCCTGCGGGAGTACGCAAGATTCACGGGAGCCTCGAAACCGGGTACCAGTCGCTTATACGAATTGGTCGTTGGCGCGATGAGGGCGGAGAGCGCCGGTCCGTGCTTGATCAATCCACCTATGTACCACAGCGCCATTTGGGACAGGCCGGCGTAGCCATCGCCGGCGAAAAGTGGCTTGCCGCTCTTCCATAGCGACTGGTGCGTATGCATACCGCTGTCGTTGTCCTGGAAAATGGGCTTGGGCATGAACGTGACGGTCTTGCCATATTGATTGGCGACATTCTTGACGATGTACTTGTAGAGCATCATGTGGTCGGCCGAGTTCACCAAGGAGTCGAACTTGAGGTCGATCTCGGTCTGGCCCCCGGTGGCTACCTCGTGATGATGGCACTCCACATGTAGCCCACATCTCTGCATCGTCATCACCATCTCAGAGCGAAGATCCTGATAATGATCAGTTGGCGGGACGGGAAAATAGCCTTCCTTGTAGCGGGGCCGGTAGCCGAGGTTGTTTTCAGCACGGCCGGAGTTCCAGCGACCCTCCTCGGCGTCAATGAAATAGAAACCGTGCTGTTCGCGCTGATCAAAGCGGACGTTGTCGAAGATGAAGAATTCAGCCTCCGCTCCGAAGTACGCGGTGTCGGCAAGTCCAGTGGAGGCGAGGTACATCTCCGCCTTACGGGCGATGTAGCGGGGATCACGATCGTATCGCTGCTTGGTCACTGGATCAATCACGTCAGCGACCATGACCAATGTTGGAATTTCGGTAAAAGGGTCGAGCAGATGGGTGGCCGGATCCGGGATGAGGAGCATGTCGCTTTCGTGGATAGCAGCCCAACCACGGATGGATGAACCGTCCATACCGAAACCTTCTTCGAAAGAAGACTCGCTCATCTGATCAATGGGATACGACACGTGATGCCAGAGGCCGGGTAGATCGGTAAAACGTAAATCCAATAGTTTGATGTCATTCTTCTTTACGAATTCAAGGACGGTTTTAGGGTTAGACACGGGACACTCCTTTTGCGCCGAACGCGGTTCCCGAACAGCGCAGCATAGTCGCGTCTGACAAGCGTAGCAATGAATTGTTTCTTATGAGAGGGATAAGCGACGCTTATCGGCGCAGCGTCGCTCGATGCCAATCTGCTGGCGTGAACCTTGGATATCCGGTGGGAAGGGTCTATACGAGGTTCACGAACGGTGCGACGGTTACGGCATGGTCGCGAACGGACCAATGTAGATCGGCCTCACCCCAGGCGCATTCCGCTCTTTGATCGGTTTCCAACTTCCCGGCACGAACGGGCGGCAGACAGAGGCAGGTTTCGTTGTCGTCGTAATCGACTCCGCAGTAAACGCAATGCATGGCAACCTCCGAATAAAGTACTTACGCGCAGCATAGGAGCAGATGAGGCGGAATAGAAACGCATTGTTCGGATCGCGAAAATCGGAAATTTGTGTCCTGTTTTGGGAAGGAATTTAGAGCTTAGCAATTCGGGCTGGCGCCGTTACAATCTATGCATCCCTCGAAAAGAAAAGGTTTAGCTCTAGGTACGCACCGCAGACTGCTGTCCTTATGGATTTCGATCAGCTAGAGACATTCCTGGAAGTGGCACGACTGTCGTCGTTTTCGCGAGCCGCAGAAAAGCGGTTCAGGACGCAGCCGGCGATTTCGTCGCAGATACGCGCGCTGGAAGAAGAAGTAGGCGCTAGGCTGCTCGATCGTTCCGGCGGAAAGGTGTCGCTGACGGCGTCGGGGAAGATATTCCAGAAGTATGCAGAAGAGACAATTTCTGCCCGTAAGACGGTCCTGACATCGATTGCGGAGGCCGAGCGCGTTCCCCGAGGAGAACTGGTGGTGGGCGCCAACGAGGGCACGTGCCTGCACATTCTTCCAGAGGTATTTGCCGACTTCAAGCATCAGTATCCAACGGTGGCGGTGAATATCAAGCGGTCGGATTACGCCCGTATCCTGGAGAGTGTCAGCGACAACTCGATCGATTTCGGAGTGGTTTCGCTGCCGGTCACAGACAATCGAATGACTGTGGTGCTGATTCACCGGGACGAGCTCGTGATTATCGTGCCGCCGCAACATCCGTTGGCAAAGGCGAAGTCAGCCGGCATCGCGGAGGTGGCCAAGTTTCCCCTGCTTATGCCTAAAGGCGGCCACACGAGAGATTCACTCGAGAACCTGTTCTGGGAACGGAAGCTCAAGCCGCAGTACTCAATGGAACTCGATTCAAGCGAACTGCTCAAGCGTTTCGTAGCGGCGGACGTGGGGGTAGGATTCATCGCTAAATCCAATGTCGCCGAAGATGTGCAGGCAGGAGTGCTTTGCGCCATCGGGATCGCAGATGCACAGGTCCGGCGTGACCTTGCGTTGGTGTTCCGGAAAGATAAAGCGCTGAGCCGCGCCGCTCTGGCGTTTATCGACATCGCCGTGAAGCACAAGGCGGCACAGGCGGCCGTACCCTCCAAGTCGCGATGAGAAACCGACTGATCGCTTTGATCATTGTTGTCGCGGTCACTATGGCGGCCGCGCAAAACACAGGACGAGCGAAACACAGTCCTGGAGCGACATCACCGTCCGCTTACAAGCTGATCTCGATATCTGTAAAAGGAACGAAATACAAACCCGCCGACGTAATTGCGGCTTCCGGAATACGTGTCGGCGAGAATGTCAGTGAAGAGAACTTTAAGCGTGCGACGGCAAAGCTTGGGGACACAGGTCTATTTACCAATATTGCATACACGTACTCGTTCTCGTCGGAGGGAACGAAGCTGGAACTGGAACTGGTCGACAATGCAGAACTGGTGCCGGTCCGTTTTGACAACTTCGCGTGGTACGCGGATCAGGACCTGATCGACAAGGTTCATACACAGCTCGGACTATTCGAAGGCAAGGTGCCTGTGAGCGGAAGCCTGAACGACCAAGTGGCCACCGTGCTAAGCGGCTTGATAGGGGTGCGAAATCCACAATTGCATGCTGTATACCTGCAGTCTTCTTCTCTGCAATCGGAGAAGATAGAGGCCGTCGTGTTTTCCGTCTCCGGAGCCCCAATCCGGATTCGGAAAATAGAGTATGTGGGCAGTAACCCGTCCTTTGGTCCATCGCTGTCAGAAGTAGCCAAGAAAGTTGAGGGCGGAGAGTATTCGCGTTCGAAACTGGGATACTTCGCCGAGAAGGATGCCAGGCCAGTCTATCTGCAACACGGATACTTGAAGGCGTCGTTCGGCATACCGGAGCCGGCAGTCGTTTCCGAAACAAAGGACGAAGTGGATGTAGACGTCAAGCTACCGGTGACCGAAGGGATGCAATACAAGCTGGCGTCGGTTCACTGGAGCGGCGAGAGCGCCTTGCCAGAAGCGAAGCTTCAGGAACTGCTTCATGCGCGCGCGGGCGAGCCGGTGAATGCTGTTCAACTCGATGACGACCTGATGGCCGCACGGAAGCTGTATGGAACGAAGGGCTACTTGAAGGCGAACGTCACGCCTGAGGCAGAATTCAATGACTCCGAGAGCTCGGTTGCCTATGTGTTGACCGTCAAACAGGGCGATCAATATCGGCTGGGAGAGGTGGATTTTGACGGTGTCGACGACAAGGCAAAAGCCCGGCTGCGGGAAGACTGGCACTTGCGCGAGGGTGAACCGTACGACACGAGCTACCCCGCCAGGTTTGTCAAAGAGGCGTCGCGGGATTTTCCTGCGGGTGTTCGCTGGAATATCAAGGCACATGAATCCATCAACGAAGCGGAAAAAACGGTCGATGTTACCTTAACGTTTGTGGCGAGCGGATCCTGAGAGAAGGCCTGCAACTTTCAGGCGTTTCAGGACTCTATACTGGAGACAGTAGAACAGCCGGGCTAAGTACCGGCGCGACGACCACAGGAGAGAGTTGATGAGAGTTCATGTCCGAAGACTCGGGGTTACATTTTCCAGCCTGCTTTTGCTGGCAATATTGAGCGTCGGTCCAGCCCAAGGGGCCGACAAGAAGGATTCTGGGACACAGACGTTCAGTGGGGTCGTGAGTGACACGATGTGCGGCGCGAAGCACATGATGGAGGGCAGTGCGGCAGATTGCGCCCATGCCTGCGCCAGCAAGGGATCGAAGTATGCCTTAGTGGTGGGAGACAAAGTCTATACCCTGGACACGAGCGACCAGAAGGCTGTTGATCAGCTTTATAAACTGGCCGGGGAGAAAGCCAAGGTGACGGGGACTTTGAACGGCGACACCATTCAGGTCAGCTCAGTTTCAGGTGGCTAGAGCGAGAAGGTGTTTATCACAGGGCGGAGGCAATGGCCTCCGCCTAAATTTTTATGTTCCTGCGGTGAAAATTCACATTGTGTTGATGGTTCGGTGTGTTAGATTCTGATTTTTCACAGCCACATTGTGGAGGAATATAAGAATTGTCCAAGGACATGGTCCCCAAGAAGATTTTCTTCACCAAGGGGGTCGGAAAACATCGTGAGCGGCTGACATCGTTCGAGCTGGCGTTGCGCGACGCCGGGATAGCCGCTCAAAACCTGGTACGCGTCTCCTCCATTTTTCCGCCAAATTGCAAGCTGATTGCCCGCTCGCAGGGATTGAAGTACCTGCATCCGGGCGAAGTGGTTTTTGCAGTGGTTGCGGAGAACTCGACCCGAGAACCCCACCGGTTGTTGGCGTCCAGCATCGGGGTGGCGATTCCCGCGGATCGCAACACTTACGGCTACCTCAGCGAGCATCATTCTTTCGGCGAGACGGAAGACGCGGCGGGCGATTATGCCGAGGAACTGGCGGCGGAGATGCTGGCGACCACGCTCAACGTGGAATTCGACCCAGACCGATCCTGGGACGAAAAGAAACAGATCTACCGCTTGTCCAATAAAATCGTGCGCACGGCGAACGTGACACAGTCTGCCGTGGGTGATAAGCGCGGTCTTTGGACGACCGTAATCGCCTCGGCTATCTTCATCTTCGATTAGGCGCGTAGCCGCGCGGAACATAGGGGCTCACGGAGGACATCTCCGGAGCCCCAGTTTTTTAGCGGTTAGTCAGGGCCTTTTTGCCTTTTGGAGCCACTGTGGTCTTGTGCTGGCTCTTATCGAGCCGCTCCAGCACGGCTGCCACGATCAGCGGCAAACCGACGGTTGCATCCACGAAGACCTCACCAAACATGCCGCCTTCCGCCGGCGGAACGAACTTTCCCCAAGAAATGGCCTCGCTATAGGGACTGCCTGATAATCCGCCCCAGTACACCGGCTCCGGGCAAATGCGCAGGCCGTAGTGATAGCGCTTCAGAGGGACGTCCTCGCCCAGTTGGCGGTGGCGCAATTCGATGAATGGACCGAACTGCTGGGACCAGTTACGCGGCACTCCGCCGCCGATCGTGAAGATGCCAAGGCGTTTTTGCTTGAGCAGCGTGGCCGCGAAATGCTCGAGATCGAGGAATGGGTCGAACTTGAGCTGGGGGCGTTTATCCCGGATGCGGGCCCGGTTACCCAAAGCAAAGTCGAGCCCAAGCTCGGAATCGGTGAAGGCCGGTACAAACACCGGAACTCCCTTTTCGTAAGCCGACTTCAGAATGCCCCGTTCTTTCACATTCTTGCTAAGGTGCTGACCGATGTAGTGATTCAGCTTGTAAGAACAAAGCACCTCCTTGTCGTCCCATTCGGAAAGGAGTTTGAACATGACCTGCTCGACGTCATCGAGGTTTGTTTCGGGTTCGAGCGTGTCATAGACCCGGTTATAACCCTGTTCATAGAGTTCCTCGTCGGAAACTTCAGGGTTGTAGCGGAAGTGCGCCCGGCCGGTAGCCTCCACCAGGCCGTGAGCCATCAGCGCGCCGGTAGAAACAATTGCGTTGATAATCCCGCGATCAATTAATTCGGTGATAATCAGTCCCTGCTTGGCAACCGTCATGGCGCCGGCCAGGGTCATCACCTTGAAACAGTCCTTGTCGCGAGCCATGGCCTCGAGGACATCGGCGGCTTCGCCCAGCTGACGTCCCGTAAACGCGGTTTTGGCCATCGCGCGAACGAGATCGTCGATAGAGCGGATTTTGCCAAGATCCAGCGGATCCAGAGGGACGAGGCGGTCCTCAATAGGATTGTGCAGGTTGCGATCGATTCCTGTGCCCTCATGCTGGTTGCCGTGCTTCAAAGGTCGTACCTCCCATAGATCCAAACTGATTAATTTACAGGAAGAAGAATGATTCGAGCTACATCGAATGGCGGATGCGACAGCGCGTGTCAGCGGCGAGCGTTTGATATTCTATTCGCTCACATTTCACGACGGAGTTGAACTTGGCGCAGGAACGTTTTCGGGTCGGACTGGTGCAGATGTCCTGCGGTCCCTTACCGGAAGAAAATCTGGAAAAGGGTCTGAGTCGGGTGGCAGAGGCTGCTGAACGGGGCGCGCAGGTCGTGTGCCTGCCGGAACTTTTCCAGACACAGTATTTCTGCCAGCGGGAGGACGCTTCCCTATTCGATCTGGCGGAGACTATCCCCGGCCCATCCACGGCCAAGCTGGCCGATACGGCAAAAAAGAACAAAGTCGTTCTGATCGCATCGTTGTTTGAAAAGCGGGCACCGGGCGTGTACCACAATACGGCGGCGGTTTTTGATACCGGGGGAGAACTTCGCGGAATCTACCGGAAGATGCACATTCCCGATGATCCGCTGTACTACGAAAAGTTCTACTTCACGCCGGGCGATTTAGGATTCCGAGCACACCAGACGCAGGTAGGGAAAGTGGGAACACTGGTGTGTTGGGACCAGTGGTATCCGGAGGGCGCTCGGCTCACGGCGCTCCAAGGGGCGAGCATTCTGTTCTATCCCACAGCGATAGGGTGGCACCCCGCAGAGAAAGCGGAATTCGGCCAAGCGCAGCACGATGCGTGGCGTACGATTCAGCGGGCGCACGCAATCGCCAATGGGGTTTATGTGGGCGTGGTGAATCGCGTCGGTCATGAGACGGGCAACATTCGCGGCAAATCGGCGCCCGGGCAGGGACTGGAGTTCTGGGGCGGATCGTTCCTGTGCGACCCGTTTGGAACGGTGATCGCCGAGGCATCGCATGACAAAGAAGAAATCCTGGTTGGAGAGGTCGACTTGCGAAAGCTGGAAGACATACGGCGAAATTGGCCTTTCCTGCGAGATCGCCGAATCGACAGCTATGCACCCATCACCAGCCGGCTGCTCGATTGAAGTCGCGTAAGTTAACGGCTGATCGTGACGGACGTCCTGACAATTCTCGCCTGATGAAACCTACCTCCCAAGTGACGGCTGAACCGAGCAGCAACGCTGAGCCGAAGTTTCGCATGCCTGCTGAGTGGGAACCGCACACGGCGACGTGGCTGGCCTGGCCGCACTATCGTGGTGACTGGCCGGGAAAATTCGAGCCGATTCCCTGGGTTTACGCCGAGATCATCCGCTGCCTCGCCAGGCACGAGCGGGTTGAACTGGTCGTCAAGGATGCTGTTGCCGAGAAGAACGCGAAGGTAGTCCTGGAGCGCGCGAATGCTTTGTCGAAGAACGTGCGGTTTCTTCGGTGGCCGACGGACCGAGTGTGGTTGCGGGATTCCGGGTGCACGTTCGTGGTGGAGGAACAGGATGCCGGTGCTGCGCGAGCGATCACCTGGAAATTCAATGCCTGGGCCAAGTATCCGAACTGTAAAAAAGACCGACTGATAGGCGCCCGAATGGCAAAGACAGCTAAGGCCGTGGCGGTTTCGCCTACGGTCGGCGGCAAACCCGTCGTCCTTGAAGGTGGGTCGATCGACGTGAACGGCAGGGGCACGCTTCTGACTACCGAGGAATGCCTGCTCAGCACCGAGCAGCAGCGAAACCGCGGCATGGGGCGGGAAGATTACGAGAAAATCTTCCATGACTACCTCGGTATTCATACCGTGATCTGGCTGGAGCGCGGCATCGTGGGGGACGATACTCACGGGCACGTGGATGACATCTCGCGTTTCGTAGCACCGGATACCGTGGTTACAGTTGTTGAGTTAGATCGACACGACGCAAACTTTACCGCATTGCAGGAGAACCTGCGTCGGCTGAGAACCGCGGTTGATCAAGATGGGAAGCCGCTGCAGGTGGTCGAATTGCCGATGCCTGCGCCTGTAGTATTCGAAGGAAGACGCCTTCCGGCGAGCTACGGAAACTTCTACATCGCAAATGGAGTCGTGCTGGTTCCAGTGTTCAACGATCGCAACGACCGACTTGCGCTGAACATTCTGAGCGACTTGTTCCCCGATCGCGAGGTGATTGGGATTTACTCAGGCGACCTGATCTGGGGATTTGGCGCGATGCACTGCATGACGCAGCAGCAACCGGCGGGCATCCCTTAGCTACTTGTAGCTACTTGCGATATTGTGTCGGCTGCGGTCCGCGTTCCAGGGTTTCACGATCCCAGATCGCACCGTCCCGCGTGTAGCTGGCCAGCTCGAAATCCTGGGTAAGTTCGAGGGCATCGGTAGGACAGGCGTCCTCACAAAGGCCGCAGAACATGCAGCGGCTCGTGTCGTAGGTGAAGGTAGTCAACTCTTTGCGACGCGTTTTCTCATTCCGTTCGCTGCTGACGACGATGAGGTGCTCGGGACAAGCCAAGGCGCAGAGATCGCATGCGATGCACAGCGTCTCATTAGTGTCGGCATTGACGTTGAGCCGGGGCGCGCCTCGATAGCGCTCCGCTACTTGTGGTCTCTCCAGCGGGTATTGCTCGGTATAAATCTCCTTGGGATCCTGGTAACGGAAGGTAACCCGCAGGCCTTTCAGCAGGTCCACCATAAACACCTTGCGCAACACGCTGGTCATTCCCATATCGCAATAAGGATATCATCGGTCTTGAACATACAAAAGTGACTCTGATCACAACCGTCTCGCCCGTACAATGACGGTTTCGTCGAACTCAGTACTGGGATATCCAATTTTAATGACGCCTGATGAACTCTGGATGGAGGAGGCCCTCCGATCTGCCCAGCGAGCGCTGGAAATAGGAGAGGTGCCCGTGGGGGCGGTCATTGTCTGTGAGGGACAGATCGTTGGTCGCGGGTGGAACAAAAACCTGGCGGACCATGATCCTACGGCACACGCGGAAGTTATCGCATTGAGACAAGCTGGTGCTGCTCTTGGTAACCATCGGCTCGGAAACTGTGACCTGTTTGTTACAATTGAGCCATGCGCGATGTGTGCCGGGGCGATGATTCACGCCCGGATCAAGCGCTTGATTTACGGCGCAGACGATCCTAAGGCGGGCGCCGTGCATTCGGTGATGCAGGTCGTAAACGATCCGCATCTCAATCACAAAATCGAAGTAATTGGGGGCGTTCTGGCCGGACGCAGCGCGGAGCTTTTGCAGTCTTTCTTTCGCACGCGCCGGTAGCAGACGCTTTAGACCAGGTTCTAAGTAAGTCGCAAGCCAAGAATTCAAATAGTTTTCCGGCGCGGAGAGGTGCGTGAGTGGTTGAAACGATCCGCCTCGAAAGCGGACATACCTTGACGGGTATCGGGGGTTCGAATCCCTCCCTCTCCGCCAGAATTCATCCAGAGGTGAAAACGTGACCCAGCAGCTACAAACCCCCTTTGATAGCATCGAGAGCGCCCACGATTATGTGCGCTTGCTGGCGGAAGCCATACGGGAAGCCCAGCAGGACATTGAACACGACATCACTGCTGCGAAGCCGAAATCGGACCGTCACCTGGAGGCGCTCCGATTAGTCCACTACAAGCTCGACCGGCTGGATCAGCATCTGCGCAATAGCAGCCGCGTTCTGAATGACCTGCGCAGCCTCCGACGTTTGCTGCTGGAAGAGAGATTCGAACTCGCGAAGGCCGGCGACTAGGCCAGCGACAATACCCATTTACTGGATCTCAAGGCTCATCACTGTGCCTTCGCCGTCGCCTGTCTCATGGTAGTTGAGCGCCACTTTCTGGTTGGTCCAAGCACACGAGAAATCATCAGCTCCAATCAGCAGCGTGTGACGCGTATCTGCTATTTTCATCCGCCAGGTTTTTGTACCAGAGACAACGGTCAAAAAGGCGACAGGCGGATTTGAACAATCGATCTTGACCAGCTTTCCTTTTAGGAACATTGGTGGGGTACTTGCCGGGATCATGTGCACTTCGGCCTTCGAAGCTTCTTCACCTTCCAGTTGAGTATCCGATGGATGTTCGGCGGGAACTCGGTGGACCATCTCCGAATCGAGGTCTGGCTCACGGGAGAGAGCAGCTTTGAAGTCGTTGGCTTCGCGCAATAACTGCTGGGCTTGCGCGGATACAGCGGGGTTTGAACTAGAAGCCAGGTTCTTTAACATCGAAATGGCGGCGTCCGTGTTCCTGGCCGATAGGTACATCGATGCCAGGTTCATCTGATAGCCTTCGTTGCGAGGGTTTATTGTTATAGCTTTCTGCATGGACTGCACCGCTTGCTCGCGCTCTCCCGAGAACATAAGCGCGAAAGCCAGCAAACTGTAGGCGTCGGCAAAGCTCGGATCGAGCGCGATCGATGCTTGCAACTCCTTCTTCATGGTGGCTAACTTTTCGGGGGCACTCTCGACGCTACCCTCTTGTTGCATGAGGAGCGCTGAGTAGTAATGCACGCGCGGATCCTTGGAATCTAAGTCGGCGGAGCGCCGGAAGTAATCCCCTGCTTTTCCGAGATCGTGCTTTTGGAGATAGGCGTATCCCAAACCGCGCAAGCTAGCCGCGTGATTGGGATTAGCCGCCAGGATACTCTGGAACTGGTCGATAGCTTTGTCCAAGTAATCGGGCGAGTGCAGGTGAATGTCGGCAAGAACAGCATTGGCGTCAGCACTCGGAAGGGCGGCGGCGGTGTATTCCGCATTGGCGATTCCCGGCGGCGTAGGTATGGCGTAATAGCTGTAACGACCGCTTGAGATGTAATTACGGAGTGCCTTGTCGAATTGCTGGGCGTCCATTCCGAAAGCCTGCTTCAGAGCCTCATCAACTGGCGTTCTTTTTGTAATTACGAGGGTGAAGTAGTCCGCCAACTTGGGAATCAACTTGTTGTCGTAAAGGTAATGCACGACCATGGCGGACTCGGCGTAGAACACGGTTCGCCGGTCGCCACTCTCGTTATATACACTCGAATTCTGCT
>JBPYEW010000025.1:0-31135 GCA_051984555.1 Terriglobales bacterium
AGAATTGACGTGCCGCCGGGCCCGTCCACGCGCGATCTGCAGTTGCCGGTGTGGAATGCTCTGTATCAGGTTCGGGACTTCGCGCAATATGTGAATTGGGTGCGTGCACAGAGCCTCTTCGGCCAGAATCTACCCGTCGAGGAAACCGACAAAACGACGTGGCGCGTGCAGCAGGCCCGCCAAGGATTCACATTCGAATATGAGATCGCCGCGGAACTGCCCGGGCCTTATGGGGCTGAATTGAATGCGCAGCATGCATTTTTCAACCTGGCGGAAGTTCTGATGTATCCGACCGATGGCCGGCATGTCCCCGTGCAGGTGGAATTCCGCGATGTGCCGCAGGGATGGCGAATCGCGACGGCGCTGACCGCGGCGTCAGAGACTTCCTTCACGGCCCCCGATTACGATCACCTGGTGGATGGGCCGGTTGAGATGGGGATGTTTCGGGACGCCGTCTTCAATGTGGGTGGGGCACGATATCGCGTGGTGGTCGATGCCGATCCGGCGGATTACGACATTCAGAAGCTTGTAGCGATGGATCGCAGCATTGCCGCGGCGGCGACGTCGTGGATGGATGATCGACCGTTTGATCATTATGTATTCATCTACCACTTCCCGCGGGGTCCGGGCGGGGGCGGCATGGAGCACGCGTACTCTACCTCCATCCAATTGAATGCCCGTTATCTCACAGGAAATCCGGAGTATCTACAGAACGTCAGCGCTCATGAATTCTTCCATTTGTGGAACGTGAAGCGAATACGCCCACAGTCGCTCGAGCCAATCGATTACACGAAAGAGAACTACACGCCGTCATTGTGGTTCAGCGAAGGAGTGACCAGCACAGTTGCGCCCTGCATCCTGGTGCGCGCGGGATTGATGGACGAGCCGCATTTTCTGCAGGAAGTTTCGGACCAGATTACGGCACTGGAGGCGCGTGCGGCGCACCTGACGCAGTCCGCAGAGGTTTCGAGCTTGAATGCGTGGTTGGAGAAGTACGATTACTATGCGCTTCCGGCGCGTAGCATCTCCTACTACAACAAGGGCGAGCTGCTGGGGATGATGCTGGATCTTGAGATACGAAGAGCGACGAACGGTACGCAGTCGCTGCGTGACATGTTTCACCGGATGAATGACCAATTTGCGAAAGAACAGAAATTTTTCGCGGATACGGACGGAATCCGGCAGGCGGCAGAAGCCGTGAGTCGCGAGGACCTCCGCTGGTTTTTCGACAAGTACGTGGCCGGGGTGGATGAGATTCCTTATGACCGATTTCTGAACACCGCTGGACTCAGAGTGGTGCAAGTGAGGCGCCTAGTCGGAGACCCCGAGTTCGGTATCGTGCGCAGTTTCGAAGGAGTTGCTTCCGTCGGTTCGGTGGTCTCTGGCGGAGCCGCGGACCGAGCGGGACTGGCGGTCGGGGATACGATCATCCGCATCAACGGTGAAGCTCCGAGCGCCGAGATCGAGAATCAACTGTCGCTGCTCCGGCCCGGCGATATGATCCGGGTTGAGGTCAAGACTGGCACCGGTCCGAGGCAGCTGTCATGGAAACTCGGGAGCCGGGAAGAAGTTGAGTTTGCGCTGAAAGACGTGGACAATATCTCGCCGCAACAAAGAGCGCGCCGCGCAGCGTGGCTGGCTGGCGAAGACGAGAAAGCCGGAGACTCTCACCCTTGATCCGCACCGTGGCAATGCTCACCTTTTGGATTATGGCGTTGGTGTTCGCGGCGTTTGTCGCCATCCCATGGACATTGCTGGTGGGGAATATTAATTTCCTTTACAGGATTGCGATGTGGACTGCGCTGACGGGCGCTCGAGTCGCCGGAGTGCGAGTGGTGGGCGAAGGGCTCGAGCGAATCGATCCTGCGCGTACATACGTGTATATGTCGAATCACGTGTCGAATCTCGATCCGCCGATCGTCATACCACTCATTCCGCAGCGCACCTCGGTAATGGCAAAAAAGGAATTGTTTGGATATCCGGTATTCGGAAAGATCCTGCGCATTGGGGCGCTCGTGCCGGTCGATCGTGGCAACCGGGAGGCGGGAATCGCGGCGGTGCGAGAAGCATCGGCCGTGTTACGGCAGGGAATCAGCATGACGATTTTTGTAGAGGGCAAGAGGTCGTGGGATGGGAAGCTGCTGCCGTTCAAGAAGGGTCCCTTTTACTTGGCCACAGAGTGCAATGTGCCGGTCGTGCCCGTGACCGTGGTGGGAACGCATTACGTGATGCCGAAGGGCAGGTTTTCGGTGAAGCCGGGAACAGTGAAGGTGATCTTTCATGAACCAATCGAGCAAAAAGATTTTGGTTCAAGGGAAGAGTTGATGGTGAAAGTGCGGAATGTGATCGACAGCGGGCTGCCGAAGGAATATCAGGAGACTGTCGTTAGCACCACGGACGGTACAGCGGAGCACGAAGGGAAGACGAGGACGGCGTAGATCGTACCGATTGTGAAGGGCCGATCGCCAGAATCGAGCCTTCTGACGCAATGAGCCGGCGAATCAAGCTCCGAGAAATTGAATCTAGCTTTTTGCGCGCAGCGCCTTCGCAATATCTGGAAGGCGATTGAAAACCGCGACACAACGTAGCCAAAGCTTGTTGTCGATGGCGGGATACCCGCTCACGATGGTTTTCGCGGGCACGTCGTTGGGAATGCCGCTTTGAGCCGTGGCGATGGCGCCGTCCCCAATCTTGCAGTGCCCAGCAACCCCGACCTGACCGGCGAGGATCACGTCCTTGCCCACGTCGGTTGAACCCGCCAATCCAACCTGGGCGCAAAGCAGAGTGTTCTCCCCTACGCTGGAACCGTGTCCTACCTGGACGAGATTGTCGATCTTCGCGCCGCTGGCGACATAAGTCCGTCCGATGCTGGCCCGATCTACGCACGCATTGGCTTGTACTTCCACGTTGTTCTCCAGCACGGCGGGGCCGGATTGGACGATCTTGTGCCACCGGCCAGAACCGTCCTTGGCAAAGCCGAAGCCGTCAGCTCCGATGACTGCGCCGTTTTGAAGCGTGACTCCATTTCCCAGGCGGCAATGCTCCCGAACGACGGCATGCGCGTGGGCGAAAAAGTTGTCGCCTATTTTTGCGCCGCGGTAGATGACGACATGCGCCAGCAAGACTGCGCTGGCACCGATCTCGACGTCGGCGTTGATCACAACATAGGGGCCGACGTGGGCGCCGGCGCCGATTTTCGCAGACGAATCGATGACCGCGGTCGGGTGGATCCCGGGCTCATAGCGAGGTGGTTGATAAAAGAGCTCGATGGCCTGGGCGAACGTCAGATAAGGATTCTTAGAGCGCAGCGTAGGCACGGAGAGGGGAGGGAAGTCCTCGCCGACGATGACGGCACCCGCGCGTGTGGTCTTGGCGGCAGCCGCATACTTCGGGTTGGCGACAAAGGTGATCTGATCGGGGCCGGCTTCGTCGATTCCGGCCACTCCGGTGATCTCGGAATCGGGTGAGCCGCTATCCAGGCGCACGTCCAGTTCGATTGAAATTCTTGAGAGTTTCATAGGATCAGTCCCAAACGAACCAGTGATTGTAATGGACGGGTCGGCAGACCTCAGTGCCTGCTCGGTTGGGTGGGCGTTAATCCTACTCGCCGAACATCGGGACTTGCCGGATGTCTTCGGCACCGGCTTTGCGGCGGCGCGCGGTACCACCGATGACGGCCAAGACAACCAGTGACGTGAGCGCGGTGCGGGGGACGAAGATGCGTTGCGTGTTAGACCTCAGGTCGGGAGGATTGATCAGGTAGCCTTCCGTTAAATTCTGGGTGAGGTCATTGGGCATCATGCCTTCGATCATTTCACCGTCTTTGAACTTGAGGCGCACCCACAGTCCCTCGGTTCGGGGCCGAGCGGTGAAGGTCTTGCGACTGAGAGTTTCGGAGTCGGCAAACTCCCGGACGAAATATACGGCTTTGATGTCGCGCAGTTCGATACCCACAACATTGCCTGTGGTATTCAGTAGTTCCAGCTTGCCGTCGGCCACAAAGGCGGCCGGTGCGACGTAGCCGTTCATGGAGTCGCGGTCCATTTTGCGAACGATGACCTTTTTGTGAGTCGAGGGCATAGTCAGGCGAGAAGCACCTCTGATTTTCGCATCTTCCTACGAATTCCCGTAGCTCTCTCGATAACAGTAGCCAAAGTGACAACACTGTGGTATTTTCATCTGCTTGCCAAACGCCCTCCTGAGTTGTATAAGTCTAGCGTATAGAGCTACTTACGGGAACGTAGCAAGCCGGTTCTGCGCCCTCCGGCCGATCCCTGTGGAAAACTCGCAGAACCCGCCCCGGGCGAAGCTGCGAGCTGTGGTCTGAACGATAGGCAATGGCCGACTACATATATACCTTGGAAATCCGGCTCACCCCGGACCAGCAGCGCGGTGTAACCCTAGTGCAGGATGTTGCCCGCGCAGCGGGGATGAACGTCTATCTCACGGGCGGGGCCGTGCGTGACCTGATCAGTGGCTTTCCCATTCGCGATCTTGATTTCACGGTCCAGGGCAATTCTCTCAAAATCCAGAAGGAACTCGAAAAAGCTGGAGCGACGGTTCAGGGTTCGGACGAGGACCTGAAGGTCCTCTACCTGACGCTGCCGGGGAAGGTTCGTGCCGAGCTGGGCATGGCGCGAGTGGAGCGCTACGAGAAGGCCGGTAAGCCGCCGGTGATAACGCCGGGAACGATACTCGAGGACCTGCGACGAAGGGATTTCACGGTAAACGCGATGGCTCTGTCGCTGAATCCAGGGTCGCGTGGGCTACTGATGGACCCGTACAACGGGGCGGCGGATATCGAAGCGAAAGTCCTCCGAGTCTTACACAATTACGCGTTTGTCGAGGATCCCTCGCGACTGATTCGCGCGACAAGGTTCAGCGCGCGGTTTCATTGGCCGCTCGAGGAGCGTACGCAGGCACGGTACGCGTCGGCAAAGGAAAACAACTACATCGAGTACATCACCAAGAGCTCGATTGGGTATGAGATCGAGCAGTTGGCTTACGAAGAAGACCCGCTGCATATCGTTCGGACGCTTGAAAAAGAAGAATGGCTTAAGGTTCTCGGCGAGCACTGGACGTCGGCCAAGGTCGACACCGCGTCGTTGTCTCAATTGATGAAGACGCGCCAGCAGATGGGCGAGTTCGGGATGACGCCGGATGCCGCCCCGGCCGTGATGTATTTCGTGACCTCGCGGCTTAACGACAAAGAAGTCTCGGACATGCAGAAGCTGATTCCGAGGAAAGACCTGGTCACAGCGTGGCGCGATCTGGAAGACAATGCCAAGGAGTTGGCGAAGAAGTTACAAGGGAAGGAAGCAGCGACGCCGTCGCGCGCTTGGCAGCTTCTGTCGCAATCTAGCCCGGAAATGATTTTGTTTCTAGAGGTGACGGCGAAGCAGCAGGCCGTGGTGCAGAAGATCCGCAACTTCTTTGGGAAATGGCGGCAAGTACAGCAGAAGCTACCTTTGCCTGAGATGGCGGAACTGCACATTACGCCGCAGTTGCCGGAGTACCCGAAGATTGCCAATGATGCGTTCCTGTTGTTATTGGACGGGAAGTTACGGTCGCGGACCGAGATCCTCAAGTTTCTGAAGCCGCTGGCGCCTCCACCGCCTCCGCCTCCACCTCCGCCCCCGCCGAAGCGCGGACGGGCGGCTAAGGCTGCGGCGGCCGCGGGAAATGCAGCAGCGCCAGCCCAGCCCGTAGCAGGGAAGAAGGGGAAAACTGCTGCGGCGGTGCCGGTTTCCCCGGCTCCGGCCGCGAAGACAGACGCAAAAGCTGCCGCGAAGACCACAACCGCGAAACCCGCAGCAGCGACGAAACCAGCACCAGCGGCGAAACCGGCTCCAGGGAAAGCAGCTCATTTGAAGACTACTCCGAAACCGACTGCGAAGCATCCCGCCAAGCCCGCGAAGAAGCCAGCGAAGAAGCACTGACTTCAGTATTGAGTCTCTGGCGGCAAGAAAGCCGATTCCTGCCAGCAACCGGAGACGCAACGGCATCTGCCCTGGTTGCGCCTCCCGGATAACCATTTAAAATGGACATACCTCAGTTCCCAGCCAGCTGAAGATCTCTGATCTACGACTGGAGTCCATGTCCCAATTCGTTCATCTCCACCTCCATACTGACTACTCGATGCTCGACGGCGCGTGTGACGTCGAGAAGCTTTGCAAACGAGTCAAGGAACTGGGTATGCCGGCGGTCGCGATGACCGACCACGGCAACATCTTCGGCGCCGTGCACTTCGTCAACGCGGCCCATAAGGAAGGGATCAAGCCGATCGTCGGCTGTGAGTTATACGTCTGCAAGAAAGACGACCACAATACGCGACGCACGCCTCCCGAAGGGGACACGTACAACCACCTGCTGGTGTTGGCGGAGAACGAAGAGGGTTACCGAAACCTGGCGCGGATTACGTCAGAGGCATCGCTGAACGGGTTTTATTACAAGCCGCGCATCAGCAAGAAATTTCTCGCGGAACACTCAAGAGGGCTGATTGCTTTGTCCGGGTGTCTGAAGGGGGAGGTTGCCGAGTCGCTGATGGAAGAGAAGTACGAAGCGGCTCGCAAAGCAGCCGCGACGTTCGGCGACATCTTCGGCAAAGGGAATTTCTTCCTCGAGATTCAGGACCAAGGGCTCGAACTGGAACACAAGATTCGTCCGGGCCTGCTCCGACTTGAGAAGGAATTAGATGTCCCGCTGGTGGCCACGAACGATAGTCATTATCTCTGCGAAGACGACGCTCACGCGCAGGACGTGATGGTGTGCATTCAGACCGGGAAATCAATTCAAGAGACGAACCGGATGAAGTTCCAGACCAACCAGTTTTTCGTCAAGAGCCACGAGGAGATGGCGCGGGTCTTCAAGGACTCTCCGGACGTGCTCACCCGCACGCTGGCAATTGCCGAGCGATGCAACATGCGCATGGAGAAGGTCGCCAGCCCTTTCCCGCATTTTGAAGTCCCGACGGGATACACGCTGGACAGCTATTTTGAGCATGTGTGCCGGGAAGGTTTCGCACGGCGAGCAGAGTCTCTGCGCAGCGCCGGGGATGCGGGCCGTCTGAAACACTCGATGGCTGATTACGAGCAACGGCTGGCTCGCGAGATCGCGATCATTCAGCAGATGAAGTTCTCAGGATATTTCCTGATTGTGTGGGACTTCATTCGCTATGCGAAGGAGCACAACATTCCGGTGGGGCCGGGCCGTGGGTCAGCGGCGGGATCGCTGGTGTCATATGCGATGGGCATCACCGATCTCGATCCACTGCAGCATGAGTTGCTGTTTGAAAGATTTTTAAATCCCGAGCGCGTGTCCATGCCTGATATCGACATTGATTTCTGCATGAACCGGCGGGGCGAAGTCATTGACTATGTCACGCGCAAGTACGGCCGCGAGAACGTGGCCCAGATCATCACCTTCGGCACAATGGCCGCAAAGGCCGCGATCAAAGACGTGGGTCGCGCCATGGATATCCCCTACAGCGACGTGGATCGAATCGCAAAGATGGTCCCGAACCAGCTGAACATTACGCTCGACACAGCGATTACCGAGTCTCCCGCGTTGCAACAAGCTTATGAGAGCGATGCGCAGGTCAGGGAACTACTGAATACGGCGAAGAAGCTGGAAGGATTGGTTCGCAATTCCGGTGTCCACGCAGCGGGGGTGGTGATTGCACCGCGGCCGCTCACGGAATTGGTTCCGCTTCATAAGACGAAAAACGACGAAATTGTGACCGCCTTCGATATGGTCGCGATCGAAAAGCTCGGCTTGTTGAAGATGGACTTCCTGGGGCTGACCACGCTCACCATTCTGGATGATGCGCTGAAGCTCATCGAGCAGACTCGCGAGCAGAAGCTGACATTAGAAGAGATTCCGCTACAAGACCCGGAAACCTACGAGAAGGTCTTCCACAAGGGATTGACCTCGGGCGTGTTCCAGTTTGAATCTCACGGCATGCGCGACGTGCTGCGGCGTTACCAGCCGAACTCGATCGAAGACCTCACCGCTCTCAATGCGCTCTACCGGCCGGGCCCAATCCAGGGCGGCATGATCGATGACTTCATCGAGCGCAAGCATGGGCGTCGCAAGATCGAATATGAGCTACCGGAACTGAAGGAGATCCTGGCTGAGACGCTGGGGGTCATCGTTTACCAGGAACAAGTGATGCAGATTGCGAACCGGCTCGCCGGCTACTCGCTCGGGGAAGCGGATCTGCTCCGGCGCGCGATGGGCAAAAAGAAAGCCGAGGAGATGGCGCAACAGCGCGACCGCTTTGTGAAAGGAGCCACCCAACGTAGTTATCCGGCGAAGAAGATTGAAAAGATTTTCGACCTGATGGCGCAGTTCGCGGGATACGGCTTCAACAAGTCGCATTCCGCCGCATATGCATTGCTGGCGTATCACACCGCGTACCTGAAGACACACTTTCCAGTCGAATTCATGGCAGCGTTATTGACGTCGGTCACCGGGAGTACGGATGACGTGGTGAAGTACATCAACGAATGCCGCGAGATGGGCATTGCTGTCGAGCCGCCGGACATCAACGTCAGCGACGCGAACTTCACTCCTCACGGCGCCGCCATTCGGTTTGGACTGGCGGCTGTGAAGAATGTTGGGCATAACGCGATCGAATCCATCGTCGCGGGACGAAAAAAGCTCGGAGAGTACAAGACGATTTACCAGTTCTGTGAGAACGTCGATCTTCGCTTGCTGAATAAGCGTGTGCTGGAGTCGCTGATCAAGAGCGGGGCGATGGATGGGTTGGGCCGGAGGGCTCCCCTGATGGCGGTTCTCGACAAAGCCATCGAACGCGCACAGAAAGCGCAACGCGATGCGGAGTCGGGCCAGCACGGGTTGTTCGGCGTCTTTCAGCAGGAAGAAGAGAACCACGACCACAATGACAAACTTCCCAATATCCCAGATTGGGACGAGCACCAGAGACTGGCTGCGGAGAAGGAGATACTCGGGTTCTTCATCACCGGGCATCCGCTCGAGAAGTATAGCGAGAAGATCGAGTCCTTCCGGGCCCTGTCAACGGAAGACATCAGCGGGCTGAAGAACTCGACTGGCAAGGACGAGGTCTATGCGGCGGGCGTGATCACGAACCTGCGTGTGCTCAAGTCGAAAAAAGGCGACTTCTACGCCCAAGCAAATCTGGAGGATATGTCGGGATCGGTAGATATGCTGGTTTTCCCCGAGGCGTTCAAGCGACTACAGGAGAAGGTTAAACTCGAAGTTCCAGTGCTGATTCGCGGCGGGGTCCGTGTCGAAGAAGGATCGAACCCCAAGTTAACCGTGAGCGAAATCATCGCGCTGGAAGAAGCCAGAGTGAAATTACCTCGCTCGATTCGCATTCGCATTCCTCTCGAAACCTTCAGCGACGGCACGGTGGACGCCCTGCATACTTTGTTTGCCAGCAGCAAAGGAGAAGCGAAAGTGCTGTTTGACGTCGAAAGGCAGGGCGATTTCATGGTGGTAATGGAGGCCGAGGGCTATAATGTCCAACCAGATCGGAGTTTCATCGCCCGGGTGGAAGATTTATGCGGGCGAGGCGCGGTGCGCATCATCGACTAACGTGCAAGGGTGAGGATGGCAGCTAGTCCGAGTTACGATCGCGGTGCCGTGCGCGCTGCCGGAGCGCAGATCAATCCGGTGGAGTTAATAGCTGCTTCCGAATTCATGTTGGGCATTGTAGAAACTCACTGGGCCCACACCGAGACGAAGATGGAAAGCGTCGAAAAAGCACAGCAGGAACTAGCTCAGATCGAGAAACAGATCGCTCACGTAGAAGCCATCCCGGGACAGAACTCCGATACCCGCAAACAACTCCAGGAACTGCATTCCCGAGTCGACGCTTTACGGCGGGAGATGTCTGCGCAAGTGGCTGCCTGGGAAAAAACTGAACTGGCCCGCCATCCGCAGCGGCCCCACACGCTGGACTACGTGGAGCGGGTTTTCTCGGACTGGAGTGAGATTCACGGCGACCGCGGCTTTGCCGACGACCACGCCATCGTATGTGGAATGGCTCGTTTCCACGGAGAAGAGGTTCTCGTTCTTGGCACCCAGAAAGAACGGGACATGAAGCTGAAGATTTACCGCAATTTCGGGCTGCCGAACCCCGAGGGATACCGGAAGTCGCTGCGGGCGATGAAGATAGCGGAAAAATTCAGTCGTCCCGTCATCACGCTGGTCGATGTGACTGGGGCGAATCCAGGACTTGGGGCGGAGGAGCGCGGGCAGGCGGAAGCGATCGCCCGGAATTTGCGGGAAATGGCTCGATTGAAGGTTCCAATCATCTCCGTCATCACGGGAGAGGGCGGGAGTGGCGGGGCACTGGCGATTGCCGTGGCGGACCGTGTCCTGATGATGGAGAACGCTGTGTACTCGGTGATCTCTCCGGAGGGCTGCGCCTCGATCATGTGGCGCGACGCAGCCAAGAAAGCGCTGGCGGCGCAGGCTCTGCGAATTACGGCATCGGACCTTACGGAACTGAAACTGGTCGACGACGTCGTACCTGAACCGGAAGGTGGGGCACATCTGGACCATGAGTCGGCGGCGGCCCTGCTCGACGTCGCCATTGGCAAACATCTGGCTGAGTTGAAGAAGATGCCGATCGATCAATTGGTCGCGTCACGATATAATAAATTCCGCAATATAGCCCAGTACTTCCGCGTCGAAGGCTGACGCGAACTGCCCGCTGATCTCCACCACGGAGTCAGGGAGAATTCCTGGATTCTGCCACGTTACTTCGTATCGGAAGGCTGCGTTTCGTGGTCCCGACGTGAAGTGAATTGAGATTCCGTGTTTCCGTGGTGAATGGCCAAGAGGAATGGCACGCAGCTGATTTAGCTCATGTCTTGTTTCCCATCTCGATACGAGTGCAGCGCGACACGAGGCGTGCCGCGGGCCGTCTACCGTATAATGAGGTCTCCACTTCAACTCCAATCAGGATCTCGGGCGGATTTCGTCTGCCCGCTCCGCAGGAAAGGATGGCAATGGCCACCACGGATGTAGCGCTCCACGAGGCTTCGGGCCGGCTGGAGCAAAAGCGCGTCGTCAACGACATGAGCGTTCAGGTTGCGACGGTCAACGGTTCCGGTTCGCAGAGTTCGAATACCGTCCTCTTACGCAGCATTTTTCAAATGGGCATTCCCGTATCCGGCAAGAACCTGTTTCCTTCGAACATTGCCGGCCTGCCTACCTGGTACACGATTCGCGCCAACAAGGACGGCTACATCGCGCGCAAGAAGGAGATTGATTTCCTGGTCGCGATGAATCCGGAGACGGCGGCAGATGATGTTAAGACCCTCGATCCCGGAGCGGTCGTGGTGTATGACGAGCCACTGAACCTCAGCGCTTTGCGTAACGATCTGATCTTCTACTCGGTGCCGTACGACAAGCTCGTGGCCCCGGTTTGTCCTGAAGCCAAGCTGCGCAAGCTGGTTCGCAACATGATTTACGTGGGGGTAGTTGCGAAAATTTTGGGCGTGGAAATGGCAGAGGTGGAAAAGGCGATCCGCAAGCAGTTCGCGAAGAAAGTGAAGGCCGCGAACCTCAATCTTGCTGCGGTGAAGGCGGGGTTCGATTACGCGACCGCGAACTTGCCGAAGCGCGACCCCTACTATGTCGAGCGCATGGACAAGACCGCAGGGAAGATCATCATCGACGGAAACTCCGCCGGGGCCTTGGGATGCATGTTTGCCGGTGTGACCGTTGTGACCTGGTACCCGATCACGCCTTCGTCTTCGCTGGTGGAAACGCTGATCGATTACATGAAGGAATACCGCATCGATCCGGACGGCAAAGCGACTTTTGCGATCGTTCAAGCAGAAGATGAACTGGCGGCGATTGGCATGGTGCTGGGCGCCGGGTTCGCGGGTGCGCGTTCGATGACAGCGACTGCCGGTCCCGGCATCTCGTTGATGTCAGAATTCGCGGGCCTAGCGTATTACGCGGAGGTTCCCGGCGTAGTGTGGGACATTCAGCGCGTCGGGCCATCGACCGGTCTGCCCACCCGCACGTCGCAAGGCGATATTCTCTCGACCGCCGTTCTGTCGCATGGGGATACGAAGCACATCATGCTGCTGCCGAATTCTGTAGATGAGTGCTTCACCATGGCCCAGGACGCGTTCAACCTGGCGGAGCAGTTCCAGTCGTTGGTGTTCGTGATGTCGGATCTCGACTTGGGAATGAACAACTGGATGTCGGATCCATTCAAGTATCCGGAAACGCCGATCAATCGTGGCAAAGTCCTGACCAAGGAAGACCTGGACCGGCTCGGCGGGTTCCAGCGGTACAAAGACGTGGATGGAGACGGTATTGGCTGGCGCACGCTGCCGGGCACAGATCATCCGGCGGCGGCGTATTTCGCACGCGGCAGCGGTCATAACGAGAAGGCGCAATATAGCGAACGCCCGGACGACTTCGAACGCAATATGGAGAGGCTGAACCGGAAATTCGAAACCGCCCGATCGTATGTCCCTCGGCCGGAAGTGCTCGGAAGCGGGAAAGAGAAGATCGGGATCCTGGCCTACGGTACCTCGCACTGGGCAATCGTCGAGTCTCGCGATCAGCTTTCTAAAGAGTACAAGGTCGAGACGGACTATCTGCGCTTGCGGGCTTATCCGTTCACACGCGAGGTCCACGATTTTATTGAAAAGCATGATCGGGTGTACGTCGTGGAGCAGAACCGGGATGCGCAAATGCTGAGCCTGCTTAAGCTGGATGTGCGGCCTGAATTGACTACGAAAATGCGCAGCATTGCGCATATCCACGGGCTGCCGCTGGATGCGCGCTCTGTTACTGACGAGATCATGACCATGGAGGGCAAATAGATGGCGACGACACCGACCAGCACCCCGAATCCGAAAACAAATCGTATTGGCCTGAGTGTCCTCGACTATCGCGGCGGCAAGACGACGCTGTGTGCCGGCTGTGGTCACAATGCGATCTCAGAACGAATCATCGACGCGATGTACGAAATGGGCGTGAAGCCTGAACGGGTGATCAAGCCCAGCGGTATTGGTTGCTCCTCGAAGACGCCGGCGTACTTCATGAGCCGGTCGCACAGCTTCAACGCAGTTCATGGACGCATGCCGTCCGTGGCAACGGGATCGGTGCTGGCGAACCAGAAGCTGATTGCCATCGGGGTGAGCGGCGATGGGGATACCGCATCGATTGGCGTCGGGCAGTTCGTTCACCTCATGCGACGCAATCTGCCGATCATCTACATCATCGAAGACAACGGCGTGTATGGGCTCACGAAAGGCCAGTTTTCGGCAACGGCCGATCTCGGGTCGAAGCTGAAGACAGGCGTGATCAACGATCTTCCGCCAATCGATACCTGTGCCATGGCAATCCAGCTAGGCGCAACCTTCGTGGGGCGCTCGTTCTCCGGCGACAAGAAGCAGTTGCTCAGCATGTTGAAAGCGGCTATCGCGCACAAGGGAACGGTGATGCTCGACGTGGTGTCGCCATGCGTGACGTTCAATGATCATGAGGGCTCGACGAAGTCCTACAAGTTCATGAAAGATCACGAGGAGCCGCTGCAGGACATCAATCTCGTACCGGCGTTCGAGGACATCGAGGTGGAATACGATCCGGGTACGACGATCCAGGTTCGTATGCACGACGGCTCGCGGTTGCAACTTCGCAAGCTGGAAGAGGAATACGATCCGACGAATCGCATTAATGCTGTGAAACGCCTGATGGAAGCGCATGAACGGAACGAGGTGCTAACGGGTGTGTTCTACGTTAATTCGAACGCGGCGACGTTCATGGACATGCTGAACGTGGTGGACGAGCCGTTAGCGACACTGCCGGAGTCGGTAACCCGTCCGGGACGCGAAGTGCTGGAGCAAGTGATGGAAGAGCTGCGGTAAGAGTATGCGACAGGCTGTAGGAAGAGTGAAGGCTCTCCGGTTAACGGAGAGCCTTCCGTGTTATTGGGGTTGTTCCAGATATTGGAGGCGAAAGAGAACGGTTATGCCGCTTCTTCGGGTTCACCGCTATGCTCGGGGTTTTCGCCGGGTTCGGGGAAATCGGTGTCCAACCCCTTGACCGCGGGATCGAGTCCGCGGTGAGGCATTTGGCCTTTCATGCTGGTATTGCCCGGCTGTTTCGGAGCTTCCTGTTCCAGTGCTCCTTTATTACGATCCTGATCTTTATGAGTCATACGCCCTCCCACGGGATTTTGGCCGGGTGTACCAAACTCACCAACCATCTCCAGCGTATCGCAGAGCATTTCCTCAAGGAAGAGAAGTACAGTGATTTTGCCGTGTGAGTACGTTCCATTTTTGGGAAAAGTTAGGAGGACTCTGAGATGAAAAAGGCTTTGATCGCCATGGTGTTGCTATTCAGTCTGGCCGCTTGGGGACAGGAGGCCACTCCCCGGGATCCCATGACGCCCCCGACCCACACGAAACGGACGGCTCATCATAAGCGTCATAAAACTCACAAGAAACATCACAAGGCTGCGTAGCTGCCGCGGTCGAGTACATCAACCAGGGAATGAAAGGATAGGGCCTCTCGTAGGTAACCGGTCTGCATGCGTACATTCACCTCGGTGTCTTTAGTTGGGTACCGATCCTCGCTACACTTCTGGTAAATGACTGCACCTGCCACTCTGTTCAAGCCATTTTCCCGCCTGGTGCGGATCAAGGTGCTCGAGCGAGAGTTCGAAGTCCCGGAAAACAACACGCTGCTGCGTTGTCTGCAATATCTTGCCCCTGAAGCCATCGCGTACGGGCGTTTTTGCTGGAACGAAGACTGCCAGTATTGTCGCGTGACGTTTGATCTAGGCGACGGTACGCCGACACGCGCGGCCCTGTCTTGCAAACTCCCCATTGAGGACGGCATGCGCGTAAAATCGATCAGTACGGAAATTCGTTATTGCCTGCGCGACCTGGACCTCGGGACAGAAGCGCAATCCGAAGCTCGTTGACACCTCGTTACACCGCCATTAACCTTATTAGTTTCTAGCAAAGTTGAGGGAACTCTATGACGACAACTGCGACCGTGCCTGCCATGACGGGCGAAGAGATTGTTTCTCTAGCGAAAAAGCACACGTTGTACGAGTGGTCCGCCCAATCGAAAGTCGATCCGATTCCGGTCGCGCGGGCGAAGGGTATCTATTTCTGGACGCCAGAAGGCAAGCGATTCATCGACTTCAATAGTCAATTGATGAGCGTGAATATCGGCCATGGTGATCAGCGCGTTATAGAGGCGATCCAGGAGCAGGCTGCCACGCTTTGCTATGCCAATCCATTCATGGCGACAGAGCCGCGGGCACGACTGGGAGCCAAGCTGGCGCAAATCACCCCGGGCGATATCGACACGTTTTTCTTCACAAACGGGGGAGCGGAAGCCACCGAAAACGCGATCAAGATCGCGCGCTTCTATACCGGACGGCACAAGATCATGGCTCGCTACCGTTCTTATCACGGAGCGACGGCGGGCAGTATCAGCTTAACCGGCGATCCGCGCAGATGGGCTGCGGAGCCGGGGATTCCGGGAGTGGTCCGGGTGATGGATCCTTATCATGGGATCGAGCGGGGTTGGGAGTCGACCGAGTCTGCCCTGGCGAACATCGAGGAGATCATCCAGCTCGAAGGCGCTCACACCATTGCGGCGTTCATCCTCGAGACGGTGACCGGCACAAACGGAATACTCGTTCCTCCCGATGGCTATATGCAGGGAGTGCGAGAAATCTGCAACAAGCACGGCATTCTGATGATCGCCGATGAAGTGATGGCGGGTTTCGGCCGCACGGGTGAATGGTTCGCGATCGACAACTGGAAGGTCGTACCGGACCTGATCTGCATGGCGAAAGGGCTGACCAGCAGCTACCTACCGCTCGGAGCCGTCGGGATGCGGCACCATATCGCCGAGCATTTCAAAGACAAGGTATTTTTTGGCGGTCTGACCTATAACAGTCATCCGATGGGTTGTGCCGCAGCGCTGGCGACTATCCGAGTCTATGAAGAAGATCACCTGATCGAGAACGCAAAAAAGATGGGCTCTGTCATGAACGGTATGCTGGCGGATTTGGAGAAGCGTCATCCATCGGTCGGTGCGGTGCGGTCGATTGGGCTGTTTGGAATTGTGGAATTGGTGCGGAGCCGAAAGACCCGGCAACCCATGGCGCCTTTTAACGGGACGTCGGAGGAAATGGCAGCATTAGGGCGTTTCTTCCGCGAGCAGGGACTCTACACATTGGTGCGGTGGAATACGTTCTATACCAATCCGCCGTTGTGCATTAACGAGTCGCAGCTCAAAGATGCCTTCGCCATCATTGATAAGGGACTTGAGATCACAGACCGTGCCGTACGAGACTGACGGGATTTCAGAGAATTACCTGTCCAACTTGGTTTTTTGGCAGGTATGTCACAGAGCACTGGAGTCTTGACGACATCTGTCTTAAGATTTGCGCATGTCCAAGAAAACCGGTTTCAGCGATTCGTCGCTTTGGATCATCACCATCGTACTGGTTGTGCTGAGCGCCTGGATGTATTTCAGGCGATAGCGTCAGTCCAGTCGTCGGTTCACATCGTTCGCTTTGGGCTGAACTCACCATTGTCCTTCGCCTGATCGGCAGCCCGGTCGCGCGGCGCGGCGTACCTGCCGCGCGGCTACGGCGTCCTTTTGCGAACGGATAGCGATCAGAATGCCGACGGGAGCTCGCACCGCAAGAAACGCCCAATGCAAGCTATCTGCTTGTCAGGCGATTAGGTTTTCAGAAGAAACTCTAGATAACCTGGATTGAGATCACGCCGTTAGCCGGCGCAGGAACTCGCGTTCATCCATCCGATACTTGAAGGCTTTGCGGCCGTCGATAAAGACCACAGGAACTTCGTCGGTGAACTGGCGCCGGAGTTCATCGTCGGAGTCGACGTCTACCTCGCGCCATTGAAATCCGCCACGGCGTTCGAGCTTGGTGAGGCTCTCCTTGACGATCTCGCACAGATGGCACCCTTTACGGGAGTAGACGATAACGTCGCGGGATGCAGACACGCGGGCATTCTAGCTTGTCTCCAGTTGCATTGCTATACGAATCCGGGCGGACAAACCCATCTGTAAATCGCAGGTTATTCAATTTGGGAGTAATCTCGAGTGCCGGCAAACGACCCAGTTATTGCGACAAGTTACAATCCATGCATGGCCGTGGATCTCAGCAAGCCTTTACGGGGCAAAGTCGGGGTAATCACCGGTGGCGCGAAGCGTCTCGGGAGGGCCTTGGCGCTTGATCTTGCCGAAGCGGGCGCTGACATTGCGATCACATATCTGACCTCGACCCGCGAAGCACAGCAAACCGTCATCGACTTAATGGCTCATGGCGTTCGGGGCGTAGCTGTGAGATGCGATGTGCGCGAGGAAAAAAGTGTCAAGGCGGCTGTCAAAGAGATTGTCCGGGAACTTGGCGGGATTGACATCCTGGTAAACAACGCAGCGATCTACGAATCAGTGGATTTTGACAAGCTTACGGCGGCGCAGTGGGACAACATGTTCGCCACAAACACGAAAGGACCGTTTCTGGTTTCGCGAGCGGCTCTTGGAACTTTGCGTGAACGCAAGGCCAGGATCATCAACCTGGGTTCGCTTGGCGGACTTCGCCCGTGGACGACGCACGCGCATTACTGTGCGTCAAAAGCTGCGGTGATGATGCTGACCAAGGTGATGGCGAAAGCCCTGGCTCCTGAAGTCGCGGTCAACTGCGTGGCTCCGGGCATGATCGATCTGGGAGATAGATCAGCAGCGGATTTCCTGAAGCGCATGAAGCGTAAGACGCCCATGCAGAGAAATGGCAGTCCGCAGGATGTGGCTGCTGCAGTCAGGTTCTTTGCGACGGCACCCCACTTCATTACCGGGCAGGTCATTGCCGTGGACGGTGGGTTAGAACTGGCGACCTAACGTTGTGATCGGAGCAAGTAATCCGGGAAGAGGACATGAAAACCATCGCGATCATCGTTGTGCTGCTGAGCCTCGGAGCTGTCGCCCAGCAGGGTCCGGAGAAAGGTGCCACAGAGGTGCAGTTCTGGACAGGGGCTGGCCATTCGGTCTCTGGCGGAACGAGTAAAACGGGCGTGTTCAATCTTGGACTGCGGTATGGGTGGATTCTGACGGGCGATCACGGACCGGGTTTTTTGAGAGGGAATTTTGAGTATGCGCTGGATGCGGTGCCGATGTTCCTTGTTTTTCAGCCGGCGAACACCGCCTACGGTGTGGGAGTAAACCCATTGGGGTTGAAGTGGAATTTTGTGCGCCGAGGCAGCATTGCGCCGTACTTCGAACTGGGTGGCGGCACACTGTTCACGACACACAATGTGCCTTCCGGCACCTCGTCGGTGAACTTCACGTCAGGCGCGGCACTAGGGTTTCATCACCTGGGCGGCAAAATGGCATGGAGTGTTGACCTGCGCTATATGCACATTTCGAATGCGGGGCTAACGTCTCCAAATCCCGGTGTTAACACATTGCAGGTGCGGTTTGGGCTCGGCACATTTCGTAAATAACCTGCCAAGCCCAACCCTGATGTGACTGACGAGCGTCAGCGACGTGCGGCCGCCGCGTTGCCTTCCGAAGTCGTGGGATCGATCATCACCGTAACTTCCGAAATGCGATTTGCCGGAAATCCGCCTTGTTGCGCATGCTTTCGCACCATGTCTTCGTTGGGCGCAATGTAAATGCAGTAAATCTTGTCTCCGGTGACATAGCTCTGGACCCACTGGATTTCCGGTCCAAGATTGCGCAAGACGCCGCAGGATTTTTGGGAGATGGCGGTCAACTCGTCCGCGGTGAGTTTTCCTGCTCCGGGTAACTCGCGCTCAATGACATATTTCGGCATGCACGTTTCTCCGTAAGATATTTATCGGGCAATGGGGAGGCAACTACCATGCGCCAGAGGTACTGTCGCTGTCAAATCTAGTGGAGGCCGCCACTGGCCCGATCGGGAACTGACTGGGCGTCTTCAAACGAGAACGCAATGGCAACGTTGGGATATTCTTTTTTGCCAACTTCGACATACGGATAAACGAAGTAGTTCAGCGGGGGTCCGGATTGCGGTGGTTCCAGGCTAAGATCGCGGCCGACGGAGAATTGAATACGGTTCGGGTCGCGTTGGCCAAAATAGTAGTCGTGTAACTCAGGATGTTTCCAGGCTTCGGAGATATCGACCGGCACCCAGCCAGCGGAGTCGACGTAGAAATCAGCCCAACAGTGATATCCGGCAATTTCTCCGGACTGCTTGTCAGCCGGCAGCGGAAACCCTATCTCGAATCGCGCCGGAATATGCTGCGATCGAGCCATGGAAATGAACAGAGAATGGAAGTCGGTGCAGTTGCCTCGCTTGGAGTCACAAGCCCAGAGAACATCTCCATGTCCCCAGCCCGTGCCGCTTTTGTCGTACTTCATGGTCTTGAAGACGTAATCGTAGATGGCGTGAGCTTTGTCGAGTGGCGTTGCCGAACCTTTCGTTTGTTCCGACGCTAACTGCGCGGGCAAGCCATCGATGGGAACCAACCGATCCGCCTGGAGAAAACGAGCGAGCTGCACGCGAGCGGCGCGGTTGGGAGATGCCGGCTTGCCGTTTAAGAGTACTTGCTCTTCTCGTCGTACAACATCGTAGTCGATCGCAAACTTGTATTCCTTGCGGTTCGGCTTGGCCGCTTCGGCATATAAAATCCAGTTCCCGTATCCCTGTTCCTGCTTGACCTGCAACGGAAGATCGCCGGATTTTGAAAGCACACGAACGGACTGATGTTCGTCGGAGTGGGCCATGGGAATCCAAACCCGGATGCTCTGGTCTTGTGGGACGTTGCGAACGCTGAATTTATAGTGGAACGTGAAATGCCGTTCTTTCGTGGTTTGGGCGAGCGATACGACGGCGAGTAGAGCGACAGTGAGCGGTGGCAAAATCCGGCGCAACATAATTCGCGAGCCTTTCTGTGAAAAAGGTTGCAGACTTCGGGAAACGACCGACGGGCGTTTTGGCGGGATTACATTCAAGTAAAGCCGCGGCCGGAGATGCGCGGGGGCGACATCTTTCTAATCTGCGACGGCCGCAGCCGAGTTGTCAACCAACAATGCTTCTGTGCATTCAGTTGTAAGCCGCGCACGCAGGAGCCGTACAGGCATTCGGAGCCCTGCTTTTCAATAGCATCTCGAGAGGGACTGCCATCTGCTTGGGCACCTCGAGAATCACAGCCTGGCTGACGTTGCTCTCGTCTTTATACGAGATGCGAAATAAATGCTTGTGCTGGCGCGCTTTGAGAAGCCCTACCGCGATCGCGGGTACAACACCGAGATGGTGGGTGGTTTCCTGCCTGTATTCGAACGATCGGATTGCGGTGTAAGGAATGACCAGTTTGCCTTGGGAACTGTCGAATATGAACGCCTGTTCCGAACCGAGGTCTACTTGGCCCAGAGCATCCGGTCTTATGCCGGTTGCCGTACCGCTTACGCACCTCACCTCGGTACCCTCGATTGCTTGTGCCGAAATCACCGCGACCAACATCAGGACAACTAAGACGATTCTTTTCACAACCGCACCTCCTCGAACTCGATTGCAGATTACGGTTGCGAGCAGAAGGGTGGACGCCCGATTGTGACAGTTTCGAGAATGTCACAACTGTGCCAATGGATGCGTGATGAAGTCTTCTAGCCGTCGAAGCTCAGCCAGAGACGCATCCGACAAGAGGGGAAATGTAATTGCGCGACAACGCTTCGGCAATTGGGCAGCAGTCAAACAATCGCACACGACCGCTGCCGTTTCCTCGAGTCCCCGCTGCCATCGCGACCGCGTTGCATCGCGAATCATAAGACTCTCGCGGTCAAGGCCAGCTGCAATCAGCATGGTGCGCGCCAGTTTCAGGAAGCCAATCCAGCGCGAAGCCACACCCACCAGGATGTTGGGACGCATGGGCAGCCATTGCGCCAGGGATGCGGGAACAGACCGAACCTGCAAAGTGATCAGCTCAGCATCGGGCTTAAGATGCTGACGGACCGCTGTATTCTTGCCGGGAAGCGTAACGACAACCGCCCCTAGAGCTTCGTCCGAGCGATTGATCATCCCCGTGGTCTCGACCGGAAATGTCAGAGCCGCTCGCATTTCGGCCCGCAAAATGAGTCGCAGTTCTTCATCAGGCTCAACCAGAAGAAAATGGTCGGGCGGTTGCGCATTGAGCCACTTGCGGACGCGCGATCGAACGAGCGCCAGGGGTACTCCCATTTTTCGCGCAGACTGCAGAAGATCGGCAATTAACGCATCGAGCGCGTGTCCATCTTCGACGGGTTGATCCGGCTTATGAGCTCGAACGAAAATGCCACTGCCCCGCCGGAACTCTACCCACTTCTCGCGCTCCAGTTGCCTGTATCCGGCACTGATGGTGTTGGGATGAATGCGAAATCGCCGCGCGAGTTCGCGCGTGCTAGGCAGACGCTGTCCTGGAGCAAGCTCGTCACCCAGAATGCCGAGGATGACCTGCGTAACTAACTGCTCGCGTAAATTGACATCACCGTTTCGTGTGAACCAGAGTTGCATCGGGCAATATCTTAGCTTGAGGCGCAAGCGGTGTGTTCTTGACGTGGATCGACCGAGCTTGTTGCGATTGTGTGGCGCGTCCCTATATTCTTCCCCGTTATGTCTACGCTGGTGGAATGTGTTCCGAACTTCTCCGAAGGGCGCGACAAGGCCAAGGTCGATGCCATCGTCGACGCCATGAAGATGGATGGCGTCTATCTACTCGATCGCGAGATGGATGCTGACCATAACCGCTGCGTGATTACGCTGGTCGGCGAGCGCGAGCCCATCCAGGAGGCTGCCATCCGTGGCGTTGGGAAAGCGGCAGAACTGATTGACCTCAACAAACACCAGGGGGCTCATCCCCGAATGGGTGCCGCAGACGTAGTTCCGTTCATTCCCATTGAGGGAGTCTCAATCGAAGATTGCGTGGCGATGGCGAAGCATGTGGGAGCTGAGATTTGGAAGCGTTACCAGGTTCCGGTTTATCTCTATGAGGCAGCCGCGACAACTCCCGAACGACAAAATTTGGAGAATATCCGGCGCGGACAGTTCGAGGGTATTCGCGAAGAGATCGCGACGAATCCGGCGCGCAAGCCCGATTTTGGTGATCCGCGGGTGCATCCGAGCGCGGGTGCAACGGTTGTGGGTGCCCGCAAGTTCCTGATTGCATACAACGTGTTTCTTAATACAACAGACGTGGACATCGCCAAAAAGATTGCCAAGTCCGTTCGCTTCTCCAGTGGGGGAATGCGATACGTGAAGGGCGCTGGATTCCTGGTCAGGGGCTTGGCACAAGTTTCCATGAATCTGACCGACTTTGAGCAGACCCCGATTCATCGCGTGTTCGAGATGGTGAAGAGGGAAGCGTCGCGATATGGCGTGGTGCCGGTGAGCAGTGAGATTGTGGGACTGATCCCGAAGAAGGCGCTGGAGCAGGCGGCGGAATGGTTCTTGCAGGTGGAGAACTTTGATTCTTCGTTGATCCTTGAAAATCGCCTGTCGGCCGTGATGAGTGGCAAGATGGCCGTAGGTGGCATCCGCGCCGGCGTGGAACCGTTCATAGAGCAGCTTGCGGCTCCCACTGCAGCTCCGGGCGGAGGCAGCGCCGCAGCAGCGGCGGGGGCCATGGCCGCTGGCCTGGCGAATATGGTCGCGACGATGTCCCGTGGCAAGAAAGCCTACGTCCAATACGAAGGTCAGTTGAGTGCCGCGATTGCCGGCTTGTCGCAAGTGCGAGAGGAGCTCAAGGCGTCCATCGATGCGGATGCCGAGGCTTTCAAGCTGGTCATGGCTGCCTATAAGCAGGCGAAAGAAGCTGCGGACGGGGAGGGAATTATCAATGCCGCTCTCCGCCAAGCCACGACGGTTCCCCTGGGGGTTGCGGAACGTGCTCGCGAAGTGTCAAGGATCGCGAACTCACTGTTTCCCATCACTAATCCCAACATGAAGTCCGACCTGACGACAGCGATCGCATTAGCGGGAGCGGCGATAGAAGGCGCTGTGGCGAATGTGGAAATCAATCTTGACTCAATGAAGGACGAAGCGTTCGCTCAGCAAACCCGGGATCGAGTCGCCTCCCTGAAAAGGTGACAAGTACTCCAAGTCATATCAACGGTCGGAAGCCTGCGACGCAGGTTTCGACGCGCGGAGTTGGCAGCCAGTGCCAAGTACAATCTGTATCCCTCATCCTTTTCTGTTAATCGGGTAAGATCGCCACGTGGACACGATCGATTGGCTGCGTAATTCGGATCCGGCCATTAGCTGGCAAGCGATGCGTGATCTGACGAACGCTTCTCCAGCGGCCATTGCGGCGGAACGTGCGCGCGTTGTTCACGAGGGCATCGGTGCTGAGATTCTAGCCTGCCAGGGATCGGATGGGTCGTGGCATCGGGCGGACGCGCCGGTTTGGTTGCCTACTCTTTTCACGATGCTTCTGCTGCGATCAACCGGAATTGACCCTGCCGAACCTGCCGTGGTGTCGGCCGTAGCTCGCCTACAGGCGGGCTTCCGTTGGCACGAATCATTCGGTGCGAAGCCGTTCTTCGGAGGGGAAGTGGAGCCCTGCATCAACGGCGGGACACTCGCACTGGGCGCCTATTTCGGGCATCCGACGAGGAGCCTGGCGCAGCGCCTTTTAAGCGAGCAACTCGACGACGGGGGCTGGAACTGCGAAGCGCCCAAGAGCACATGTTCGTCGTTCCACACCACAATTTGCGTGCTGGAAGGACTGCTTGAATATGAACGTGCCGTTGGTTCCTCGCCGGAGATTGCGGCAGCTCGGCAGCGAGGGGACGAATACCTGCTAAAGCGGGGGCTCTTTCGTCGGCTCACGACGGGCGAAGTTGTGAGTCCCAGCTTCCTGGAGTTTGCTTTCCCACCGCGCTACTGCTACGACGTACTGCGTGCGCTCGACTACTTCCGCAGCGCCGGTCTTGAGCCCGAGCGACGAATGGACGAAGCAGTGAAGGTGCTCAAGCGCAAGCGGAAAGAGGATGGTCGATGGCTTCTGGATGACACGCATCAGGAAGCGCTGGCGCTCGAGTTTGCTGAGAAAGTCGGCGAAGCGAGTCGGTGGAACACGCTGCGGGCACGGCGAGTGCTCCAATGGTATGACGGAGCACGCAAGGAGGATGGGAGCAGTTAGTTGCAAAGGTGCACCTATATCGCCAATTCATATTCCAGGTGGATTGCCATAGAGCAGGCTGCCGTTAGAGAAGGTCCCACTATTTGCAGGGAAAGCCTGTGAGAGCCAGCCTATTCAATAAGTCGACAGCTTCGAATGGCTTATTCAACAGAAGCAGCAAATCAAATCCAGCGCGTTGGTACTCCTCACGAACAGCAGGGTTGTGCGCTGAGCCGCTCATGAACACGAACTTGCAATCTGGAAGGAACCGCAAGATTTGAACGGCTTCGTCAAAGCCATTCATTACGGGCATCATCAATCCGGTGACAACGCAGTCGGGACGGAAATCACGGGCGATCGATACTGCTTCGTGCCCATCGTAGGCGCATCGGATGCCGGATGCGAATGGCATGAGTACTTTGCCAACGAACTCAACGATAGCGGGTTCATCGTCGACGATGAGGAGTTTCGGTTTTGCGGCGGGGCGAGCGACATATGTGCTGAGCATTGTCCCGCTAAACCATGCACCGGCGAAACACCTTCTGTCCAACCCGCACCTGCCCGGTGCGAGTGACGGTGCCATAAATGCCGGCGTGGTTGTCATTGACGCGGACGATTGTCTTCAGCACTTCGGGTGAGGAACGAGCTGAATCGGGATCAAGGTTGACCATAGAGCAACGCAAGTCCCGCATAGTAACGGCGATGGCAGGTGCGTCGCCGGCGTCGCCGAACGAGAGCACATCACCCAACCACTCATCCTCCTGGAAGGCTCCCGGTTGCCGCAGGCGAACCGCGATGTTGGGCCGAAACCTTCGAGGTTCGAGAGGAAGGCCCACTAATTGTGCTATCTCTTGGATCGTATCCAGGGCGATCACGGAGATGTTCGCTTCATCGAAGATGCCATGTTTCATCTCCATCATCTGCACCGGAGAACCGCATCGGCTTGCGACTTCTGCAGCCAGTTCGTTCCCGAAAACCGCCAAGTCTTTGCCATCCGGCGTGCGGACACAAACGGGAGAGGCTCCCTGGGCCAGTAGCTCGCTTCGTTGCGGTGTAAACAGGATCATCTCAGGAAGCTTGCTTGCGGAAAGCCACGGAAAAGCGCTCCGGTCGTTTACACGGCGGAACGCGAGGCGGCGGTCACCCTCGATTCCGTCCCAGCCCAGGTTGGCGATGTCCAATGATTCGCCGCGCATAGACTTCACCGGGTAACGGAAGATCGCTTCGATATGTCCGATTTCTGTAAGCATGCCAGGACAAGTGCGCGGTTGCGAAAAAGGCTTTGGGATCGGTATCGGCGCGATTTTATTTGCGGCTAGAGCGGGTCACAACCTAGGAGCAGCAAACGGGCAATCTGATGGGGTGATGAGTGTCATGGGCGCGTTATGTCAGCGGGATGCTAGCGGAACTACAAGGTCCGAGGTTCTTCGTTGGTCCCACGGCGCCAGAGACCGTGAACCTTCGTACGCAAACCGTTCCCGATCTCATTGACATACAATGGATAAAGCCGCGAGTCACGGCAGGTCGGGTGCTCGCATCCAAGTAGGTAAGTCTCAAGAGGCCTTTCATGAGGATTTTAGGTCGGGTTATCAGCAGTGGTTTGTTGCTTGCGTCGGCGGCATGGGCGATGCCTTTGGGCACAAGTGCGCGCGCAGTCGTACCCCAGGACATTCAGCAGATCATCTGCGTCGACTATCGTGCTATCCGCAGCTCGGATACCGCGATGCAGCTGAAGCAGCAGGTTCTGCCAGAGGTTCTGAAGCAGTTTGAAGTGTCATTGCGCGGTGTGGGCATCAATCCCGACCAGGACGTAGAAGAGTTGACCTTCGCCTCATACCGCATTCCGAAGCAAGGTGTGCGCATCGTGGGCATCGCACAAGGTGTGTTCCCCACGAAGGCTGTGCTCAAGAGATTCACCGTTAAGAAGATCAAGCCGAACAAATACCGCACTGCTTTTATCTATCCCATGAACGGCGGGATGGAGATGACTTTCCTGGACGAGAATACGCTGCTGTTCGGCGATCATACGGCGATCGCGGGTGCTTTGGATACGCGCGATGGATATACGTCTGGAATTGACTCAAATCCGGATATGGCCGAAATGATGTCAGCAGTAGATTCCGGACCTGTTTGGAGCGTGCTCGATCAGCAGGGAACGCAGAATGCTTTGCGCTCAGCTCTGGGCGAGGCTGCCAAGCTGGCTGACTACGAAACGGTAAAGAAGCGGTTGCTAGGCTCAAGGTACACGATGAATTTCCAGAGCGGCGTGAACTTCGACATGGATGTGATCACGTCCGACTCAATGACTGCTGCAACGTTGTCGTCGCTGTTGAAGGCCGGCGTTATGTACAAGAAGATGAACGCGAGCCCGGTCGAAAAAGTAGCCATGGACAGCGTCAAAGTAGATTCCGACAGTTCGAAGCTCCAGGTTCACTTCAAGACTGACGACAAGAATTTCCAGTCGCTGCTGCACTCAGATTTGTTTGCGGCCGTATCGAGGTAGTACCAATCACGAAGATAGAGAGGCACGGAGAACATTCCGTGCCTTTTCCTTTGCGCGTGGCCGGAGCAAGACTTATTTCGCTTTTTGAGCGGCCATTTTGGCGCGCTTCTCCCGCGCCCAGCCTTCTTTGACGGTTTGACGAGCGCGTCCCAACGCGAGTGAGTCCTCAGGAACATCCTCGGTCACGCACGATGCGGCCGCGATATAAGCGCCCTTTCCAATCTTTATGGGGGCGACCAGGGTGGAGTCGCTGCCAACGAACACACCATCCTCAATCGTCGTCTTGTGTTTGTTTACGCCGTCGTAGTTGCAGGTGATGGTGCCCGCACCTATGTTCACTCCCGCGCCAATTTCCGCGTCGCCGAGGTAGGTCAGGTGATTTGCCTTCGATCCCTTGCCGAGCCTGATTTTCTTGGTCTCGACGAAATTCCCGACGTGAGCGCCTACGCCGATTTCGCTGCCGGGCCGCAGGTGGGAGTAGGGGCCGATAATGGCGTTCGCGGCAACCCGGGCATCGTCCATGATTGTGCCGGGACGCACGACGACGCCGTCGGCGATCTCGGAATTACTGATCACGCTGTATGAACGGATGCGGCAATCCGCGCCAATCTTGGTATTGCCGAGTAATTGAACGAACGGCTCGATGATAGTGTCGGCTCCGATTTCCACGTCGGCATCGATAACGCAGGTCGATGGATATTGGATCGTTGCTCCTGCGGCCATGAGTTGAAGACATTTCGCCATGCGCATGTGTTGGTCGAGTGCGACCATCTCGGCTCGCGTGTTGCTACCGAGAATTTCCTTTGCATCTGCCGTTTTGACTGCGACTACTTTCTGCTTCGCTTTACGCAGCACGGCGGCCATGTCGGTGAGGTAGAACTCCTGGTGGGGGTTGTCGGTTTTGAGCCGGTCGATGTTGGAAAACAGCGGCTTGGCTGCAAATGCGTAAAACCCGGAGTTGATCTCGCGGATCCTTTCCTGGCCTTTGCGCAGCGACTTCTGCTCAACGATTTCTTTCACCTCGGGGCTGGCGGGCGATTTGCGGACCACTCGACCGTAGCCCGTCGGGTCAGCCAAGTCCGCACTCAGTAGCGTCATGGCTGCCTTGTTGTGGATGTGGAAGTCGCGAATCTTCTCGATCGTGGCGGAGGTGATGAGGGGCGCATCTCCGGAGAGGACGAGCACGTGGTCGTACTTCTCAAGGACGTCGCGCGCCACCATGATCGCGTGTCCGGTTCCACGTTGCTCGGCCTGCAATACGAAGTTGATCCCCGTTGACGCGACACCTTCGCGCACCCGTTCGGCTTCGTGGCCGATGATCGCGTAGATGTCTCCTGCAGGCACAACCTTGGACGCGGCTGCTATTACGTGGGCGAGGAGAGGCTTACCCCCGACTTGGTGAAGGACTTTGGGATGTTTTGATTTGAGCCGCGTGCCTTTACCGGCAGCCATGATGGCGATTGCGAAGCTCGGTTGCGTAGAACGGTTTTCTTTAACCATTGATACGCCAATATATCGCATCGCTTGAGGGCATCGAGAGATATAGAGTCGGGCGTTAAACTTCCAGCTCCTGAGAAAAGCCTGTGTACCAGCAACGTGAGGCTCATAGCTCGTAATCGGCTTATGAGCGTAGGTTCGGTCGCACGTATGTGGTTAGTGGAGAGGGCCGGAAGACGCTTGAGGGCTTTGTTCTTGCGCGTGGCCTTGCGTCGCCAATTGCATTAAGTCGCTAGCGACGCGATCGGCAGCGTGGCGGGCGGTTTCTCCCGGTTCGAGATAATCTCCGAGAACAGGACAAACGCCGAGTGCCTCGATGTCGTCGACGTCGTTCACGATTTGCGATGCCCCTTCGAGAGCATACTTAGCTTTCATACCAGCCGGCGCCGGCGTGCGGTTCACGAGTGCGTAGTCGAAAATGCGCGCGCCTCCGGCATGTTGCTGCAAAGCCCTTATGTGGTCGGCCGCCGTGAGTCCCAGGCTTTCATTAGCTTGCGTCATGAGGTTGCAGACGTACACCTTTATAGCCGCTGATTCAGCGATGGCTTGCGGAATGCCGTCGACGAGCAGGTTGGGAATCAGGCTTGTGAAAAGGGATCCCGGGCCCATGGTGATGAGGTCGGCGTTGGCAATGGCTGCCAAGCTCTGCGGCAGAGGCTTCACATCGGGTGGAACAAGGAAGAGTTCGTTAATTCGTCCCTTGCTGGCCGTGATCTTGGTCTCGCCACGGACGCGGGAACCGTCGTCCATCAGAGCTTCGAGTTCGATGTTCGACCCGGTAGCAGGGAAGATGTGCCCGCGAGTGAGGAGGATTTCAGCCGAGAGGCGGACAGCTTCCGCAAAATCGCCGGTTATGGATGTAAGGGCCGCCAGGAACAAATTTCCGAAACTGTGACCTTCCAGTCCCGAGCCTTTGCTGAAACGATGCTGGAACAAACGAGAGAGCGTGGCCTCGTCTTCCGAAAGGGCGACGATGCAGTTTCGAACATCTCCCGGGGGCAGCATGTTGAATTCTTTTCGCAAGCGACCGCTCGATCCGCCGTCGTCGCTGACGGTCACGACGGCGGAGAGTTCACCAATAACGGGCCGTTCGCAGGGCACGGAGAAAGACGGATCACCCGGGGTCGGAACGTAACACTTGAGTCCTTTGAGGAGAGTGGATAAGCCAGTACCGCCGCCAATGGCGACTACTCGTAACGGGCCTTTGGATAGGCGCGAGGTTGCGCTCGGTTCCGGTCTTGCCGACTGCAAAGCAGTCATTGGGGTGCTCGTCAGGACCTGTCGGAGGTCGTCAGCTCGGAACCTGGATCAGGATAGAGCAGTTCAGTAAACCGCGGATCCTCGGCAAGGTTCTGGAAATCCGAATCGTTGCGGGCCTGAAAACGGAGTGAAGAGTTCAGACGAATCGCTTCATCAAGATGTTTCAGAGACTCTTCGACCCGGCCTGTCAGGCAGTCGAGAGCTGCCAGTCCGTAGACCACGTAATCGGCCTGGGGATTCTGCTTACTGAGTCGTTCGAGGTGCTCACGAGCGCTGACGTAGTCGCCGACATTCATCAGCGAAACCGCAAAATCGAAGTGTTCTTCGGGTGTCTTGAATTGGGTGGCCGCGCGTTCCAAATGTTGATTGCAGGTATTGAGGTGAGTCTTGGCGCGGTCAGCGAGTTCGATGCTGGGACCGGCCAGAACCTTCTGCAGCAATCCCTTGGCTTTATCGAATTTGTGCTCCTGCATGGCGCGGAGGCCAGTCTCATAGTTTTGCACAGCCTGTGCAAAACGCGGATCGTCGGTCAGAGACTTCTTGCTTTTGCTTGTCTGGACCATCTGCAATACTCGTCCTCGTGTAATCGTAAGTCCTTCCTAGACTGCAACTTATAGGTTTTCTCTTGAACCGCTACTCCTGATTGTCACCCCGTCGCCTGGTCAATCTGTAATCAGCCTCGGAGCCAAGGCGAAATCACGCCTGTGGAAAAGCTATTCTTGCGACGTCCCTTGTTGACGCTAGTTGATTGACGCCGCGGATTGCAAGTCTACCTGTTTCCAATCGCCAGCGATGATGCCGGCTCGGATCTGTTTGGGTGTTTTGCCCTTTTTGTATTCCGTGTAGCTGTAGTAGAGCTCTTTCAAGCAGGTCGAGCATTGAGCGCCGTGAGTTCCCTCAAAGCAGCTGTGCAGGCTGTTGTGGCCCATGCCGCGGTCGCAATAGCAATAACAGGGCTGCTGGTGGATGACAGCGGGTATCTTGGCCGCAAGTTCGTAGGCGTGCGTCTGAAACGGATATTGCGCGTTATCTCCCCAGAGCTGGTCCTTGGTAAGAATCGCGGGAAGCTTGGTTCCAGGTTTGGGCGAGCCGGCGTTGAACGCGGGAACCCCTTTATCGCCCTCATCCTGAAAGGTCCAGCCGGTAGAGAAGGTCAGCGTGATTACAAACAGAAAACACAATACCAGCGCACGCTTGTACATATCTGGATGTACCTCGGTCTGGGTATTGTACCCCGAACTGGCGTCTATTGCAGGGACTGGCTGGCTCGGCGGTTTGGAAAGGTTGTTCCGGGCAAGTGGCTTCGGCACAGCGCAGCGCCGAATGTGTCAGGCATCCTTGCGGAATTAAGGCAGAGTCATACTAGAATGAGCTTGATGTCGGAATCGGCGGACCCAATGACGTCTTGCGCAGGCCCAGGAGCCGCGGTCGAAACTCCAGCCGCGGAGGTTACTTCGAACGGCCCGAGTTTCCGTGCGATCCCGATTTTTGCGGTGTGGCTGCGCGATCTGGTGATTTCGCTGGCGATCTCGGCGTTCATCATCATCTTCCTCTACCAGCCGGTGAAGGTCGAAGGCACAAGCATGATGCCTTCTCTGGACAACCAGGAGCGCATTTTCGTAAATAAGTTCGTTTATCGGATTGAGCCGATTCAGCGCGGGGACATTGTGGTGTTCCGCTATCCGAAGGACCCGTCGAAGAGCTATATCAAACGCGTAATAGGCGTCGC
>JBPYEW010000026.1:0-4749 GCA_051984555.1 Terriglobales bacterium
GTGTCCGTCAGCGCTGACGGCACCGAACAAGCGTGCATGGGCGTCGCCATAGGCGACTATAACCACACCGGTCGGCCATCGATCTACGTCACCAATTTCGAAAACGAATACAGCACCCTGTACATCAATAACGGCGACTATCAATTTGACGATATCGCTTATAAATCCGGCGTCGGTCTTCCCTCCATGCCTTACGTAAAGTGGGGCGACGCCTTCTTCGACGCCGATAACGATGGCTGGCTCGATCTGATTGCCGTGAGCGGTCACGTTTATCCGCAGGCCGTGAACTTCCCATCGGGCGCCGGTTATCAGCAGCCTGGAATGCTCCATCTCAACGAGAAGAATGGCGCCTTCTGCGATGCCAGCCAGCAGGCTGGCCCTGCGCTCACGCAGAAACGAGTGTCCCGCGGACTGGCCGTTGGCGACCTCTTCAATGATGGCCAGCTTGACGTCGTCGTCGAAGACATTGACGGTGCCCCCATGATTTTGCGCAACAAGGGCATTCCGGGACAGCACTGGGTCAGCTTCGAACTTGCGGGCACCAAGAGCAACCGCCTCGCTATCGGTGCTCGTGTCAAGCTTGTTGCCGGCGGCATGACGCAGACTGACCAGATCCGCAGTGGAGGGAGCTATCTCTCCCAGAACGATCTCCGCGTGCACTTTGGCTTAGGCACCGCCACCAAGATCGACTCTGTTGAGATCCGTTGGCCCTCCGGCGCGACCGACACGCTGAAGAACCTCTCCGCGGACCAACTCTATTCCGTACTGGAAGGCAAGGGCATTGTTCCCGCCGAACAAGTTCGCCCTCCCGCGAAGCATTAAATTAGTCCCACGCCGCATATAATCGACGCACACTCTCGTGACCAAGAGACTATCGCCCTCAGCTATTCTCGCCTTGGTGACAGCCGTCGTTCTTTGGGGTTCCGCTCCGGTCGGGATTCGGGCTGCGCTCAATGGTTACGCCCCTGCGCAACTCACGCTTTTCCGCTTCGGAATTGGTTCCTTCATTCTTGCCGTCTACGCCGCTGTCTCAGGGTTGCATCGCCCGCAAAAGCGCGATATCCCCATCATCGTTGTGGCAGGCGCTCTGGGCATCACTTTCTATAACGTTGTCCTCAACTACGGTCTCCTGACGGTTTCTGCCGGAGCCGCAAGCTTCCTCATAGCATCCACGCCGATCTGGACATCTCTGCTCGCCATCATCTTTCTTCGCGAGAAGCTCACGATCCTCGGCTGGAGCGGGATTCTGATCAGTTTCGCAGGCATCGCGCTTATCGCCAACGAACGTGGTCACGGGATTCGCTTCTCCCCCGGCGCCCTCATCATTCTTATAGGCGCCATCTCGTATGCCGGGTACATGGTCCTTCAGAAACGGCTACTTGGCCGATACCCAGCTTTGGAATTCACTTGCTACTCTTTTTGGATTGGTACCTTCCTGACGGTCCCATTCGCTCGAGGGCTATTCGGCGCAATTCGCACCGCTCCTTTCGCCGCCACCGCATCGGTGATCTATCTCGGAATCTTTCCCGCCGCCATCGCGAACTTCGCTTGGGCGTTTACCATGGCGCACATTCCCGCCTCGCGCATCAGCAGCTTCTTGTACCTGATGCCGCTTGTCACTATTGTGATCGCCAGGTTCTGGCTTGGCGAAATACCCACCCTTCTCACACTCGCCGGTGGCCTACTCGCGCTGATCGGAGTGTCCATGGTGAACCTCTGGGGGCACCTACCCACGGAACCGACGCTGATCCCCGAAGTGCTGGAGTAGTTTTTGGAATATCTTCGTTTAGCTGTCTTACTCTGTTAGCGAGTTCCAATCCTTCGCACAGCCGGGTGTGCCAAGAATCACATACCTACCGCCAATAAACCGTTAGCCTGCTCTACAGGAATTCTCCCGATTCCCCCTCTGCATGCCCGTTCGACTTACCCGCGCCATAGTCACCACTCTGGACTGGCTTGCCGATCGCCTGCTCCCGCCAGAAACTGGTCCCGTTCGTCATCAGGTCGGTCGGCGCGGAGAAGAGGATGCCTATTTCTACCTGCGCAAGCTCGGATACGTATTGGTTGCTCACAACTATCGCTCGCACCGTCATCACGGCGAGATCGACCTGATTGGCTGGGATAAGGACGTCCTTTGCTTCATCGAGGTGAAAACCCGGACCGCCCACGACATCAAGCCCGCCGAAGCGGCTGTAAACCGCGCGAAACAAGATGACTTACGCTTAGTCGCCCGCGATTACCTCCGGCATGTTGACCCCTCGCTCGCCTGGCGGTTTGATGTCATTAGCGTTTATTACGAGCCTGCGTCTTCACGCAAGCCCCAGTTTGAACTGTTCAAAAATGCGTTTCCCTTGGCGTAGAATCGGAATTCGCCATTCCCTAGTGAAAGGAAGCTGTCGTTGCCGGAATTAAGAAAAGACCCCATCGTCGGTCGCTGGGTCATTATTTCGACAGACCGCGCCAAGCGGCCCACCGACTTCGTGCGCGAGACCATCAAGAACCGAGGCGGCTTCTGCCCTTTCTGTTATGGCAATGAAAGCAAAACGCCTCCCGAAATACAGGCCTACCGCCCCAATCCCAACGGAGGTCCTCCACCTCAGCGCGATACGCCCGGCTGGACGGTTCGCGTTGTCCCCAATAAATTTCCCGCCCTGGGCATTGAAGGTAATCTGAACCGTCAGGCCGAAGGCATGTTCGACAAGATGAACGGGATCGGTGCCCACGAAGTCATCATCGAGACTCCGGATCACAATGCAACCCTGGCAACGCTCCCGGCTAAGCGCATCGAAGATGTCCTCTGGACTTTTCGTGACCGCATCCTTGATCTCAAGAAAGATCGCCGCTTTAAATACATACTGATTTTCAAAAACCATGGCGAACCGGCCGGGGCTTCGCTGGAACACGCTCACTCGCAGTTAATTGCGCTTCCCATTCTGCCCATTTATGTCGTTGAGGAACTTGAGGGAGCCAAGCAGTACTACATATATAAGGAGCGGTGTGTTTTTTGCGACATCATCCGTCAGGAGACCGACAATGGTATCCGCGTCGTCGCCGAAAACGAAGAATTCCTCACATTGGCACCCTACGCTCCCAGATTTCCCTTTGAAACCTGGATCCTCCCCAAGCGCCACGAGTCAGCTTTTGAAAACTCGTCCTCGCACATGTTCGAGAATCTGGCCAAGGCGCTGAAGAACCTGCTGATCAAGGCCGACCGGGTTCTCGACAATCCACCTTACAACCTCGTCGTTCACAGCTCGCCGGTGCAGGACCCGACCAACGACCACTATCACTGGCACATCGAGTTCATGCCGAAGCTGACCAAGACCGCAGGCTTCGAGTGGGGTACCGGCTTCTATATCAACCCCACCCCGCCCGAAGAAGCGGCAAAGTTCCTCCGTGAAGCATCCGTGGAAGAGCCGGTTCCCGTAACGACCGGCTGATACTCCGCATCGCTCACGACAGATCAGGTTCTGTGCGTTCTCTGGCCTGACCCATTGTCAGCCGCGATACCTGTCTGCATGCGCACATGCATGGCCCGCCGCTTTCTCCAGCCTTCCCGACGTTCGCTCGATTTTGTCTTTCCTCTATGCACCTTCGTCCGCCTGAACCCATCGAACTCATTTATCGTCTGGCATTTCACGCTGTCAGGCGAAAAGGGGTGGATATGCACTTGCTCTGGTGGATCATTGTCGGCCTGATAGCCGGCTGGGCAACTGGCAAGATCATGCGCGGATCTGGTTACGGTACTTTCGTCGACATCATCGTCGGTATCGCGGGTGGAATCGTCGGCGGCTGGATCATGCGTGCGCTCGGGTTTCAGGGACAAGGTGGGACCCTCTACACGGTTCTGGTTGCGATCGGCGGGGCGATCGTCCTCACTTGGATCTACCGTCTCCTGATCGGGAGCCGCACCGGTGGGGCTGCAACAATTAAGGCCGAGGATGGTAAAAACCTCCGCCGCGTTGCGTAGCCAACACACTATCGATTTTTGTCGGAGAGGCGGGATCTTCAACTCGCCTCTTCTTGCCGTTCCGGTAAGCCAATGAATACGATTTTCAGCAAGCAATCAACCAATGGAGTGGAAATGGCAACACGAAATAATTCTTCTATCGCGAATGCGGCAGTAGCGGCCTTGTTCTCCGATGAATCCATCGCTGAGCGAGCTGTGAGCGACCTCAAACAAGCCGGGTTCTCGCGCGACGACATCGGCATTGCCACCGTTGGCGGCAACACCGGCGCCGGCGATGAGCGCAAAGGCAGCTTCTGGGACAAAGTCTCCGAAGTGTTCGGCAAAGACCATCACGTCGAGAGCTCCGACGAACTACAGGGCTCTCTCGTGGAAAGCGGCATCCCTGAGTCTCGGGCTCGCTATTTCGACGAGGCGCTTACCCGTGGGAACGTTCTCGTTACCGTCCGTGATACCGGACGAACCCAGGAAGTCGCACAAATCCTGCAACGCGCTGGAGGTGATCTCGGAGATACCGGGACCACGACCCGTTCAGCCGGTCAGACGCCGCGTACGGCCGAACAGGGTACCCGCAGGATCCAACTTCTAGGCGAGGTTCTCCGCGTCCACAAAGAACGTGTTCAGCGCGGTGAAGTGCGTTTGCGCAAGGAAGTCATCACGGAAAAGCAGAACGTTGAGGTGCCTGTCACCCGTGAAGAACTCGTGATCGAGCGCACAGCCGGAACCGGCCGCGAAGCGCCTGGACATATCGGATCCGAAAACTCCGAAGTTCGGGTGCCACT
>JBPYEW010000027.1:0-11961 GCA_051984555.1 Terriglobales bacterium
CATACCGGGCTTCACCTGGTGACTGTCGATGGCACTCCAGACATCGGACGACCAATGTTTGTAAAGTTCCTTCGGGTCCTGGTAATAGAAGATCTCATCAGAATAGATCTTGGTCTCTCCCCCAACATTTAGGCCGATAGGGAAAGCGTAATGCTTGCTGTCCCGTTCGAAGACCGCCATAACTTGCTTCTGACCTTTTTCCGGTGAGGTATCCAGTACAACATCGGTGACCTTGAGCTTTTCCAGGGGACCGAGCGTCCCAGCATCGTGATCGAAATCGGCATGATGGGTAGCGGGATTGTAGGGGTAGCAGGTGTACTTGTAACCCTCTTTCACCCACACAGGTTGCTGCGTGATCTGTTTCGCCGACTTGAGATCATAGGGATAAAGCTTTTTCGGTGTGACGTAATAGTCCGGATTCAACGGCGCATTCTGCTTTTGCGCCTTACTTTGCGATTCATCGTTGTGCCTTTGCCATAGGATCCACCCGGTTCGAACTCCGGCGACGACGATGAGAATCAGCAGAAACGCCTGGACGCGGCCCTTTGTTTCCGGTGTCATGAATTCGTGCTCTCCCTTAACGCAACGGCCGAGTTGCTGCTTTAATCAGGTACACTCTTTGGGACCTGAGTCGCTTTAGCTCGGTCCAGCATCTAGAAATAGGCATGCCTACTACGCTCACACAAGAAGAGGTTCTAACGGCTCTCAAAGACTGTTACGACCCCGAGATCCCGGTCAACATCGTTGACCTGGGATTGATCTACAACGTTCGCATTGAGCCTGTGGCCGACGAAAAGCAGGATGTCACGGTCGATATGACGCTCACGGCTCCGGGATGTCCGGCGCACGCGCTGATTGGCGAGCAGGTCAAGAGCCGCATCGAACGCATGGACGGGGTCCGCGCCGCCAACGTAAACGTGGTCTGGGAGCCACAATGGACTCCCGAGCGCCTTAGCCCTGAGGCCCGCAAGCAGTTGGGAATCGAATAGCCCTTCCGCTTGCGGCAATACATTCCGCTCTCGAAAGGGCTTGTCCGTTATCTAGAAGGACCGCAGTTCTTCCAGCGCGAATCGGCCACGTTTCTCGAGTACTTCTGACACGCGTTCGCCCGCGCGAGAAACGTTCTCGAGTACCCGCATGGCACGGTCAGCGTAGTCGGGGAAATTCCGACGAATCTCTTCCAACTTTTCCGGGTACTCGGCAGCAAGCAGAGCTCCGCCCACACCGGCCAGTACCAAGCCAACTGCTCGTTTTCCACTGAGCGCCAGGATCGCACCTCCCGCCATTGTCCCCGCAACTACTGCCTTCTTCCAGTTCTCCATCGCCAACCTCCGAAATCAGGATTGTAAAGTCACATCCGGGTCGCTTATTTATACTGCACCGGACTGAGGAGAAAAGGATGAGAAAGTACCTTCTAGGGTTGCTGTTTACCGGCATTTTTGTAGGTTCCAGCGCTGCTGCTCAAAATAAGCCTCGCGCCCGCGACCTTGGCGTGCCGTTTGACGGTACTCCAGGAGAGCTGAACGCAATCACCGATGTCAAAGGCGTAGAAGTTGGATTCACTACATTGATTTCGGGCGAGGGCAAGCTGCAGGTTGGCACAGGCCCGGTAAGAACCGGCGTTACGGCAATTCTGCCCAGAGGTCACAATCTCCTCGACCCTGTATTCGCGGGATGGTTCACCCTGAATGGCAATGGCGAGATGACGGGAACGACCTGGGTTGAGGATTCCGGCTTCCTGGATGGCCCGGTCATGATTACCAACACGCATAGCGTGGGCGTTGTACGCGATGCCGCCATCGCATGGCGTGTGAAACACGCACCGCCGGATGAAGATGGGTACTGGTGGTCGTTACCCGTTGTCGCGGAGACCTGGGATGGCTACCTGAATGACATTAACGGTTTCCACGTGAAGCCGGAGGACGCGTTCCATGCTTTGGACACGGCGCGCGGAGGACCGATGCCGGAAGGCAATGTTGGCGGTGGCACGGGCATGATCTGCAATGAATTCAAAGGAGGAACGGGGACAGCATCTCGAAAGCTTGATGCCAAGCATGGTGGCTACACCGTATGGGTTCTGGTTCAATGCAACTATGGCCGCCGCCGGGAGTTGCGCATCGCAGGCGTGCCGGTGGGAAAGGAAATCGCGGGAGATAACGTCTGGGGCGACGATGTGGGATCGATCATCGTCGTGGTCGCGACCGATGCGCCCCTGATCCCGACGCAACTTAAGCGGGTAGCACGCAAGGTGTCGCTGGGACTTGGGCGCGACGGCAGCTATTCCGGAGACGGTTCGGGCGATATCTTCATCGCTTTTTCCACTGCCAATGCTGGCGCAGCCTCGAGCAAGGGCCTTCGCCAGATCACCATGCTCCCCAATGATCAGATCGATCCCATTTTTCTTGCAACCGTCCAATCCACCGAGGAAGCAGTCGTTAATGCGATGGTAGCTGCGGAAACGATGAAAGGGGTGAACGGCCGTACAGTTGTCGCTTTGCCTCATGACAAATTGCGCGAAGTACTGCAGAAATACAACCGGCTCCAAAAACAACCTTGATTCCCGTAAAGGGTCGCAACCAGAATTCCACAGGCTCCAAAATCGTGCGCGTAGGCGAATCCGCCGCCGTAAAATGTAAGCAGAACGAGTGTGCAGGAGGCGGATATGATCGCGCTTCGGCTCGTACGCCTCATTGAAGATCATTCCGAGCAACTGGCTCGCGGCCTGGTCGAAAAACTCAAGAAATGTGATCGCACGCCGGATCTGGTCCGCGTTCCTACCAGCGAACTCCATGACCGGTGTCATGAGGTCTATCGCCATCTGAGCGATTGGCTGCTCAACAAGCCCGAACACGACATCGAGGCTCTTTATCGCAGAATCGGCGCCCGACGCGCGGAACAAGGTGTTTCTCTGGCCAGCGTGACGTGGGCACTGATTCTCACCAAAGAGCATCTCTGGGAATTCCTGGAGCGTGAGGACGTGCTGCGGACCTCGGTCGATGTTTTCGGTGAGTTGGAACTTCTTCGGCTTCTCGATCAATTTTTCGATCGCGCGCTGTACCACCTCACCGAAGGCTACGTGGAACGCAGTTCGATCGCCGCCTAAATGGTCACTTCCACGGACGTAGAGCATTCCCTTCTTCTGGATGTATCGTGTTACGATATTATAGATTGCTGCATATGAATTCCAGCAGCATCACTTGAACGCCGCATCGCATCTAATGATGTAGGAGGTAAGGAATCTCGCAATGATTGCTCTGCGTTTGGTGCGACTGATCGAAGATCACTCGGATGAGCTGGCGGAAGGGTTGCTGAGGAAATTCCAGTCTTCTTCTTTAACCAAGGACATGGGTAAGGTTCCCGCCCAGGAACTCCGCGATCGTGTCTACGAAATCTTGAATAATCTTGGCGAATGGCTACTTTACAAGCGTGAAGACGAGATCGAACGTCGTTACAGGGATATCGGTGCACGGCGCGCTTCCCAGAACGTATCTCTTTCGGATTATTGTTGGGCCATTGTGCTCACTAAGGAACACCTCTGGGATTTCCTGCAACGGCAGGGGATGCTTCGCGGCCCGCTGGAAATATACGGCGAACTGGAACTCCTTCGACTGATGGAACAGTTCTTTGATCGGGCGGTTTGTTACGCGACGGAAGGGTATGAGCGCGCGGGACACGTCGTGGCGGCTTAGATCGAACTACCGCCGCCCCACCGCGCGAAATGTCATTTGATTTCCCGAGTGGCCGGTTGCCTTTTTCCAGTCCGAGAAGAGCTCGGCGTAGCTTTTCGTGATGTACTGGTCGGAAGGGATCAGCAGGGTCTTTGCGGTTCTATCGATCCAGCGAGGCGGGCCCTCAATTTCGCCGAGATTCCCGATCGGCGTCTCATCAACAACCACATGGCCGGTTGCATCGGACCACTCGGCGCGATATTTCTCGTAGATGAAGCTGGGAGTGAATCCAAGGGCGGCCAGAATGGCCTGCATCTGCCCACCGTCTTCCACGTTTGTTTCCAGTTCGACCCGGGTCTTGTGACGTTTGCTGACGCCCTTGGCTTTGTGGGTGAGAGTCCACTCAGACCCATATTGACGCACACGCAGTAGTTCGCCGCGTTTCCGCAAAGGCAGACTGGGCAGGTCATAGAGCGTATTCATCTCGTGAGTGCGCGGAGTCTTCAGCCGGAATCCAGCCGCTTTCAACCGCTCCCTGAGTGCGCGCAAGTTCTCGATTCGGAACTTGATTTCAACTTCCTTCGGAGACTTGCGCACTAGGCTTCTTCCACGACGGCGAGATTGCTCTTCTTGCGTTTATTGGATTGGAGGACTTTCTTTCGGAGACGAAGGGACTTGGGCGTGACTTCGACGAATTCGTCATCTGCGATGAATTCGATGGCCTGCTCAAGGTTCAACTGACGGAATGGAACGAGACGAATCGCCTCATCGGCGGTGGACGCACGCATGTTCGTGAGCTTCTTCTCGCGCACGACGTTGACATCCAGGTCAACATCCTTGGCGTTCTCACCGATGATCATGCCCTCGTATACATCGACCCCTGGCCCGGCAAACAGCTCGCCGCGCTCCTGCAGGTTGTATAGCGCGTAAGAGGTGGTCACACCCGGACGATCAGCGATCAGTGCACCCGTCAGTCGATGGGGGATTTCGCCCTGCCATTCGGTATAGCCGTCGAAAAGCGAATTCATCACGATCGTCCCTCTGGTATCGGTAAGCAGCTGGCTGCGCAAACCGATGAGTCCCCGGCTAGGGACACGGAACTCGATACGAACCCGTCCGTAGCCATGATTGTGCATGTTCACCACTTCGGCTTTACGGGTGCCGAGCTGCTCCATGACGACTCCGACAAATTCCTCCGGCACGTCGACGGTGAGGCGCTCGACAGGCTCCATCAGCTTGCCATCAATCCGCTTGGTCACGATCTCCGGTTTGCCTACCATCAACTCGTAACCTTCGCGACGCATCATTTCGATCAAAATCGAGAGCTGGAGTTCGCCGCGTCCCATGACTTTGAACGTATCGGTGCTTCCGGTCTCTTCCACGCGAATGGAGACGTTCGTGAGCAGCTCCTTGTCGAGGCGCTCTCGCAGATTGCGTGACGTAACGTAGGTTCCTTCGCGCCCGGAAAATGGCGAAGTGTTCACCGTAAATTGCATGGCGATCGTTGGCTCGTCGATAACGATGTGCGGCAACGGGGCTGGATTCTCGACATTCGTTATGGTCTCGCCGATCGTAATCCCTTCTACGCCTGCGACTGCCACGATGTCCCCAAGCTCCGTTTCCGTGATATCGGTCCGCTTCAGCCCGCTAAATGAGAACAGCTTCGTGATCTTAGTTTTTTGAAAAGAACCATCCAGCTTGGCAATGGCGACATCCTCGCCGGTGAACATCCGGCCATTGAAGACACGGGCAATCGCCAAGCGCCCGAGATAGTCGCTGTAATCCAAGTTGGCGACAAGTATCTGTAGTGCTCCCGCCAGGTCTCCCTTCGGGACAGGAATCGTCTTGACGATTGCCTCGAACAAGGGCCTCAGGTCCTCGCCTCCGACCTTGATGTCAGGAGAGGCGGTTCCAGTCTTTGCATTTGTATAAAGCACGGGAAATTCGAGTTGGTCTTCCTGCGCATCCAGATCGATAAACAGGTCGTAGATCTCGTTCAGAACTTCCTGCGGGCGCGCATCGGAGCGGTCAATCTTGTTGATGACCACGATCGGCGGCAGCTTGGCTTCCAGTGCCTTGCTCAGCACGTAGCGCGTCTGAGGCAGCGGTCCTTCGCTGGCATCGACCAGCAGCATGACGCCATCTACCATCTTTAACGCGCGTTCCACTTCCCCGCCGAAGTCGCTGTGGCCCGGCGTGTCGACAATGTTGATCTTCACATCGTGGTAGAAAATTGCCGTATTCTTGGCCAGAATCGTGATGCCCCGCTCGCGTTCCAACTCATTGGAGTCCATCACGCGCTCGACCACGTGTTCGTTGGCTCGGAAAGTGCCGCTCTGGCGCAGCATGGCATCCACCAGGGTTGTTTTTCCATGATCGACGTGGGCAATGATGGCGATGTTGCGAATACTCGAACTCAAATCTGATTTCCTTCCTTGACTTGCACTTCAATTATGACAGACAGGCATGCCTAGCCGAATCGATACAGCCGGAAAACGACAATGGGAATCGGCTAGGCGCCTGCCGCCTTGACTAACTCAGCGGCCAGTTCCGGCTGGCCTTCCGCTTTCGTCCGGAGGCGGTACCAGATGACGATTGCGGTAAGGGAAAAGGCAAAGATGATGGTCGAGATCGCATTGATCTCTGGTGTGATCCCGCGACGCAATCGGCCCCAGATTTCCAACGGGAGCGTGTTATCGCGGCCTATCAAGAAAAAGCTGACCGCGATCTCATCCATGGATAGCGTGAAGATCAGGAGCGCTGCCCCGATGATTGGCAGCTTCAGATTCGGGACGGTCACGCGCCAGAACGTCTGCCAATAGCTTGCGCCCAGATCAAGCGAAGCCTCTTCCTGGGCGCGATCCAGCTTCTGCAATCCCGCGAAAACTTCGGTCGTAGCCACCGAGATCAAGGCCGTACCGTGTCCCAGAATCACAGTCACTAGGCTCAGGCGCATTTCAGCCTGGCGGAAGAGCATCAGGAGTGACAAGCCAGTAATGATTCCGGGGAGGATCAGCGGCAAGAGTACTAAACGCCGGAATAACGCTTTACCCGTGAACTGTGCGCGATCGAGTGCCAGGGCAGCCGGAATTCCTAGCGCAAGCGCGATGCCCATAGCTGTCAGCGCAACCAACAAGCTGTTGCCTACCGATGCCCAGATAGCATCATCTGCGAAAAGCGCGCGATACCAATCCAGTGTCCAGTTCCGCGGCGGGAATCCACCAACCCCTTGGCCGTTAAACGAGTAAACCATGAGCACCGCGATCGGGAGATAAAGAAACGCGAATACCACGATTGCATGCAGCTTCAGCCACCAGGATTGGGACTTACGCAGTGTCGTCACGAGTAGCTCCACTTCTTCTCCAGTCGCTCAGCCGCGAACAGCAAGGCCACGACGATCGCCAGCATGCACAGAGATATAGCCGCCCCGAGCGGCCAGTTGTAGGCTGCTCCGAAAAGGCTGACCACAATGTTCGAAATCATGATTCCGCTGGGGCCGCCGAGGAGGAGTGGTGCGAGGAAGTCACCGAGGCTCAGCACAAATGCAAAGGTGGCTCCTGCTATGACACCGGGCAGCGAAAGGGGAAAGACAACTCGCCAGAAAGTTCTTCCCGGAGAAGCGCCCAGATCATGCGATGCTTCGATCAGATTTCGCGGAATATGCTCAAGGGCGGCATAGATCGGAAGGAAAACGAACGGTGTGTAGATGTGTGTCAAGGTGAGCACGACCGCAAACGGACTATAGAGCAGGAACTCCAGTGGATGCTTCGTCAGATGGAGATACTGCAGCAGAGTATTGAAAACGCCATCGCTACCCAAAATCGTTTTCCAGGCGTAAGCCCTCACCAGATAACTTACCCACAACGGGATGATTACGAGCTGGTAATACAAGTCCTTCCTTCTTCCCGCGTGGAATGACAAAAAATAAGCGAGAGGATACCCCAGCAAAAGGGCCAAGATGGTCACCCTGGCAGCGATCCACATGGAGCGAAGCAGTGTCTGGTTATAAACATCCTTCGTTATTAGTTCCGAGTAGTTCGCAAGAGTCCACTGGTGAACAATCACCTGCGATGGCGAAACCGTCCAGAAGCTGTAACAGAACATCAGGAGGTAAGGTGTGAGAAGAAACAGAGCGACCCATGCCAGTGGAGGGATGGTGACACCCGCCCTGTAGGCTCGCGAGAACATCAAACGCTCTCCCGAGAGGCGCGCACGGGAATGCATGCCGAACTGTCAAATTCGAAATCCGTTTCGCTTTTCGGACTCTCGGATGTGGACGTCCTGACGGTCAGGATCAGCCCCGCCGCATCTAACTCGATTAGCTCGGTCGATCCCTGGAACGACTCGCTCCGAATCTTAGCCCGGAATCGCACGGCGTGAGTCGACGCGGTGCGGCTGACCCGAATGTCCTCCGGTCGGAGCGAGAACAATGCCGGACCATCCGGAAGTTCCGTTTGCCACGCGAGTAGTCCGCAACGCGCAATGCCGCTCCGGATATCGGTGCGTAACAGGTTCGTACGGCCAATGAACTGAGCGGTATATGCGGTGGCGGGACGGCTATAGATCTCGCGAGGTGAAGCGACCTGCTCCAGCTCGCCGTTTCTGAGGAGTGCGATCCGGTCTGACATGACCATGGCTTCCTCCTGGTCATGTGTAACGAAAACGAAGGCAATGCCTACCTCTCTTTGCAGTGCTTTCAGTTCAAGCTGCATCTGCCTGCGGAGGTTCGCGTCGAGTGCGGACAAGGGTTCGTCCAGCAGAAGCAATCGCGGCCGGTTGACCAGCGCTCGCGCGAGCGCCACACGCTGTTGCTGCCCGCCACTGATTTTCGAAGGCTTGGATTTGGCAAACGCAGTCATCTTGACCATGCCGAGGGCCTCATCGACGCGCGTCTTCAGTTCTGCCGCGGGCACTTTGGCAATTCGCAGGCCGTACGCGACATTGGCTTCGACGGTGAGGTGAGGAAAAAGCGCGTAGTTTTGAAATACGGTGTTGACCTTGCGCTTGTAGGGAGGGAGAGGATCCAGGCGCTCGCCTCCCATCCATAATTCCCCTTCGTCGGCAGCCTCGAAACCCGCAATGATGCGCAACAGCGTCGTTTTGCCTGAACCGCTCTCGCCCAAGATGGTAAGGAATTCACCGTCGGCAATCTGCAAAGAAATGTTCTTCAGGACGGTATGCTTGCCGAACCTCTTGGCGACGCGACGAATGTCCAGTAAAGAAGAGGCGCCTTTTGACACAGTATGTTTCGCGAGTGGGTCAGCGATAGTCGGCATGCGGGACAAACAGTAAGCGTTATTGCGCTGCTTTTACTTCATTCCAGATTTCGTTGTATTTGGCACGCCGCGGAACATTCTGCCAGAAGTAGATATGTTTCTGGTAGGCATCGACGTCATCGAGATGCAGGCTCTGTCTTTCGTCCGCAGTCATAAATTGTCCGGCTTGCGGATTGGCGGGAGTGTAATGCGTTACGTCCGTGACTGCTTTTTGTGTCTTGGCCTCAATCATGTATTCGAGAAACTTGTAAGCGAGCTCCTTGTTCTCACTACCGGCGGTAATCATCAGGTGATCGATCCAGCCGGTGGTGTTCTCCTTCGGAATCGTCTCGCCGACCGGGAAGTTCACTTTCTTGAGTTGATTCGTCATCAGCGGCCATCCCATAGCCGCAACTACTTCGTGGTTCTGAAAAAGATTGGTGAGTTCCCCGCCAGTCGACCACATCTTTCGAATATTCGGCCTGAGTTCGAGCAATTTCTTTTTGACGGCCTCAAGTTGTTCGTCAGACAAGTTGTAGAGCTGACCCGGATCGGGCTTGTCGTACCCGAGCACCTGGGCGGCCATATACACGGTCGACAGGTCATCCCAAACAGAAATCTTGCCCCGCAGCTTCGGATCCCAAAGCATGCTCCAACTGTCTGGCGCCTTGGGAAACGCTGTGGTGTCGTATAGCAAGGGATCAGGGCCCCACATGAATGGCACACCAAACGTGTTTCCGTTGGCTTTCACCAATGGAAGTGAGGTGAGTTGCGCGGTGAGCTGGGAATAGCTGGGAAGTTTAGAAAGCTCTAGCGGCGCAGCCAGACCTTGGGTTGCGATCATCGTGGCAACATCGCTCGATGGCGAGATCACATCGTAAGTGCCAGAACTCCCTCCGCGCAGTTTGGCAACCAGCTCGTCGCTTGATCCCATGTAGGACGCTGACACTTTGCAGTGGTTCTGTTCTTCAAAGGCCTTTACGAACGTCGGATCGGCGTATCCTTCCCAGACAAGCAGATTCAGCGTCGGCGTTCTCTTACTGCAGGAGACCAGTCCCATGAGGGCGACCAGCAGCACTCCTGCGCTGCAAACTCGTTTCATCACTTCTTCTCCGATGCGGTTTTCCCGGTCTTCCATTCCGGCGATTCGTAAACTGTCCTGCCGCCAACAACCGTCTCGAGTACTTCGGTCTTCCCAATCTCGCTCGGCTCAACCTTAAAAACATCCTGCTTAAGGATTATGAAATCGGCGACTTTGCCGGGCTCCAAGGACCCCTCTGTCTTTTCGCGACGTCCGGCGACCGCGGCGCCCAGGGTGTAGGACTTTATAGCGTCAGCGATAGTCAGGCGCTGCTGAGGGACGAAACCTTCTGGCGGCTGACCATCGGCTGTCTGCCGCGTGACCGCAGTCTGCACACCCGGCCAGGGATTGATGGTCACAATCGGCCAGTCGCTGCCAAAAGCCAGCACTCCGCCGCCATCCCGTATGCTTCGCCATGCCCAGGCACGACTGGCTCTTTCAGCGCCTGTATTGCGGGCCCAGATCTTCAACGTGTCGTCATCGGGATAAGCGTGCAGCGGCTGCATGCTGGCAATCACTCCGAGTTTTCCGAACCGTGGGATGTCGGCGGCGGCAATTGTCTCGATATGCTCGATGCGATGTCGCCGGTCGCTGGTGCTGTTCGCCCGAGCTGCTTGCTCGTAGGAATCCAGTGCGACTCGAACCGCCTTGTCTCCAATGGCGTGCGTAAAGATCTGGATTCCGCGTTTATCCAGTTCGTTTACGGCTTGCTGGTACTGCTTCTCGCTCCAGAATGTGGAACTCGTAAGCTTTGGATCATCGGCGTACGGCTGCAGCATGGCTGCAGTATGCGACTCGATGACGCCATCCATAAAAAATTTCACCGAGCCTGCGGAAACCCATTCGTCGTGATATTGGCGCCGAGCTGCCTCAATCTCATCCAACTGTTTTGCCGTGACCTCGGGCGGATCAAGCCTATACGCGAGATACATTCGGACGCTCAGTTGTCCACGCCCACGAAGCTCTTGAAGCAGATCGGCGTTTTGTAGATCACCGCTGCCGATGTTCACGCCTCCTGCACTATGAATGCGTACCACTCCGAAGTGATTCGCCTCGCGCATCCCGGTCAGGAACGCATTCAGCTTTTCTTGCCGCGTGGGCAGGGGGATCGCGCGGCGAATGACGGCATCCGCCGCATCTTCCTTGATCGCTCCCGTAGCTTCCCCGGTTACAGGATCACGTACGATGGTTCCGTTTGGAGGATCAGGTGTGTCGCGCGTGATCCCGGCAACCTGTAAGGCTTTGCTGTTCGCCCACCAGGTGTGCCCATCGAACCCTTCCAGATATACAGGCCTGTCCGGGACGATTTCGTCTAAGTATTTCTTGTCCGGCATACCAGTTGGCGCAAATACCGGGTAGGACCAGCCGCGTCCGAGTAACCACCCGTCGGACGGATGCTTATCGGCGAATTCTTTGACCATCTTCTGAATCTCGGGGATGGTCTTCGCGTTTTCGAGATTCACATGAAGGAGGCTGAACGCTCCATCCAGGAAATGAACATGGGCATCGGTAAAACCCGGAAGCACAAGGTGCTGCTCAGCGTCGACGACCTTCGTTGAAGAACCGCGGTACGCCTCGATGTCCTTTTCTGTCCCGACCGCAAGAATTTTGTCCCCGGCTACGGCGAGAGCTTCCGCCCATGGTTGCTTTTCGTTGACGGTGTAGATTCTCGCGTGACGGATGATGAGGTTGGCCACGCGCTTCTGCGCCTGGGCTGCGCTGGTTACAGAGAAGATGATCGAGGCCACAGTGACGGCGACCCAGCTAACCCGAAAACCGTGACGCATTTTCGACATCGAGGACCTTTCCGGAGTCTTCACGGGCGGTTAAAACGTCGGTGGAGTGTTGACCCAGAGCACGACTGTGTCCGTGCGTCCCGGATTCTTCCAGTGATGCGGAGTGGAACTGTCGAAGTAAAAGCTGTCACCTTGCTTCAAGCTGTACTCGTGACCATCCA
>JBPYEW010000028.1:0-4171 GCA_051984555.1 Terriglobales bacterium
ACCCGGTTGTTGAAAGCGTCATCAAGAACAGCCCTGCGGAAGTGGCGGGCATCCAGCGGGGCGATCGAATTCTGGCGGCGAACAACCAGCCAGTTAGCGATCCGAGTGTAGTAGTGAAAGAGGTCCAGCAGCATCCCTACCAGGTGTTGGGCCTGACGATTCAGCGCGGTGCTGAGACGAAAACTGTGCGTCTTCTACCTGCGACTCCCGACTCGCCAGCTGCACCTGACACACAGAGCAAGCCGATGGCTGGATTTAGACTCGAATCCGAGCTGCGTTCCGGACTCGCGTTCGACAATGGCGGCCGCATGACAATTGTCCACACATCGCCGCTTGAACAAATATCAAATGCCGTGAAGACAGTGACTGGCACGATCGGGGCGCTGCTTGCGCCGCAATCGGACATTAAGCTTCAACATATCAGCGGTCCGGTGATGATCATGCGTACGTACTATTTGTTGTTCGAAAGCGATTTCGGATGGCAGCTCGCGCTTTGGTTCAGTGTTGTCTGCAACATCAACCTGGCGATTCTCAATATGTTACCGATTCCGGTCCTGGACGGTGGTCACATCCTGTTAGCCATCATCGAGGCGGTTGGCCGGCGTCCGATCAACATTCGAATCCTTGAGGTTCTGCAAGGAGCCTGCGCGTTGCTATTCATCGGCTTTATGCTCTATGTGACTTTCTACGACGTTCAGGACTTACCTTGGAACGCCAAGCAGAGAATTCGATTTAATACTCCGGCTAAAGCAGCACCACCACCCGAGGCTAGATGAGTTACCTGCTTTTTTGTCCTGATCCTTTGGCCTATCACCGGCGCCTGACGCGCGAAGTCAAGGTTGGCAAGGTGGGTGTAGGTGCGCATCACCCAATCCGTGTCCAATCGATGATTACGTGCGACACGATGGACACGGAAGCCTGCATTGAACAAACCGTTCAGCTCGCCGGCGTCGGATGCCAGATCGTGCGTATAACCGCCCCAACGGTCAAAGACGCGAAAAATCTGCAATATATCAAGAAGGGCCTTCTAGATCGTGGATGTGACATCCCGATCGTGGCAGATATCCACTTTAAACCGGAAGCAGCGATGGAAGCTGCTCAGTGGGTCGAAAAGGTTCGCATTAACCCCGGCAACTATGCCGACTCGAAGAAGTTTGCCATAAAGGAGTATACCGACGAGCAATATCAGTCGGAGCTGGAACGGATCCGAGAGCGGTTTAGTCCGTTAGTCCTTCTCTGTAAGGAACGCGGAATCAGCATGCGGATAGGAACTAACCACGGCTCGCTGAGCGACCGCATCATGAACCGGTACGGGGATAGCCCCCTCGGGATGGTTGAAAGCGCGTTAGAGTTCGCGCGAATCGCTCGTGATCTTGGGTTTCACGATTTCATTTTTTCAATGAAGGCGAGCAACCCGAAAGTAATGATTTCGGCGTACCGCCTTTTGGTGGCGCGTCTTAACCAAGCTGGGCCGGACTGGAACTATCCTGTTCACCTGGGCGTCACTGAAGCTGGCGATGGCGAAGACGGCCGTATCAAGAGCGCGATCGGAATCGGGTCGCTTCTCGCGGATGGTATCGGCGACACCGTTCGGGTCTCCCTTACTGAAGACAGCGTGTACGAGATTCCGGTCGCGAAAGAGCTGGTCTCTGAGTATAACCGGCGGCAGGCGACGCCCACCTCCGAATTCAAATCCGGTGTTGAGCTCTCATTTGATCCGTTCAGTTTCGTCCGTCGCTTGTCGGAACGAACATCGCTGCCGCCCGCTGATTCTGGGAAGGCAGATGCCACCGGTATGCATGTGGGCGGTGAAGAGACCATTAGAGTCATCGTCCGGCAAAAGACTTTCGCTCAGGTCGCTCATAAGCTCGATCGCATGGGCGATTTTCAGCCTGAAGCGACGGTTGAATCTGCAAATGTGGCGGCGATCGATCCGAGAGATGCAGAGGAAGTTGGCAGGATCAACAGCCAGACAAAGCCACAGTTGGTGACGATCAAAGATGGCGTAGATCTTCCCGTGATCACAGCCTACCGGATCCTGGCTGAAAAGCTCGACTCTCGGCACCCGATTCTGTTGAAGGACTCTTTTGCGGCTTCCACTGACCCGACTCGACCTTTTCTCCAGACGCTGTTGGAATCATCGACCAACATCGGCGCTCTTTTATGTGATGGCATTGGCGACGCGATTCTGGTCCAGGGGGAAGAAGCTCCAGGCCAATCCTTGCGTCTCGCCTACAACATTTTGCAGGCGGCTGGTGCACGAATCTTCAAGACCGACTATGTTGCCTGCCCCTCATGCGGGCGTACGCTTTTCAATCTGCAGACCACAACAGCGCGGATCAAAGCCGCCACTAATCATCTTAAAGGGGTCAAGATTGCCATCATGGGATGCATCGTAAATGGTCCCGGCGAAATGGCAGACGCCGACTTCGGCTATGTCGGGGGGGCGCCCGGAAAAGTGAATCTCTACGTGGGCAAGAAGCCTGTGAAGTTCAACATTCCGGAAGCAGAGGCGGTCGACCGTCTGGTTGACCTCATCAAGGAACACGACCGGTGGCTGGAGCCGCAGGAGCTAGCGGGAGCGACTCAGGTGTCGGCGTGACAAACTGAGGGCGGTTATCATGTCTTGGGTTCAGGTCGCGCAGGAGCGCGAACCCTACCCCGCCTCTGAGCTGTTTTACATGTCTTAGGTAGGTGCCGCGCTCCTGCGCCACCTGAACCCACCGCATCCCGCCCCGATCGGTCCTCAGCGAAACAAGCCACGCAGCCAGTTCCACCATGTTCTCTTCGCCGGTCTTCTGGATGCGTAATGCTTTTTCGAATTGTGACTGCCTGAGTGGTTCGAGCTCTTATGTTTCGTGCTCGCGGCGATTACCGGCGCAGGCGCAGCGGGCGCAGGCAAGAAATCAGTCGCCCAGATCCAGACCTTTCCTTCCTCGCCGACAGCAGCAATCCAACGCCCGTCGGGCGACCAGCCGACTGACCAAACAGCTTTCTCACTTTCCAACAGGTCCCAGCGCTCCTTCCCATCCGGAAACTGAACGCAAGTGACCCGGCCATCCTCGCCGCAGCTAACAATCCAATCCCCTCTGGGCGACCAAGCGACGCGCCGTGTTCCTTCGGTGCCCGGTCCATGAAGCTGGGCTTGGTACGCGATTTCTCCGGTCTCCGCGCTGCGCACCACGACGCGGCCATCCTGCAGAGCCGTCGCAATCCACTTAGCATCGGGGGAATACCGTACCCCATTCACCTCGTCCCGTCCGTAACCAAAGGGAGGTCGATAAGTCTTCGGAATGTCCTGGCGCCTCCACTTTAACTCGGCGCTGACCGAATCGAATAGCAAGAGACGGCTGCCGTCATGGCCAGTCCCGACTGCAAAAAAACGGCCGTCGGGCGACCAATCAATCGCCAGTCCGTCACCGTCGAGCTGAATCGCAGCTCTCAAAAAGCCACCCATGTCCCATTCTTTTGCTAAGCCGCTGTAGTCGGCGGCAAGAAGGGATGATCCGTCCGGTTTCCACGAAACATCAAAAATCCATGCACCTTGTACGAACTTTTTCTGCAGGGCGCCATCCCGCCAAAGCTGGACGGTCCCGTCTTTTCCTGCGGTCGCAAGGGTGCTGTTATCTCGCGCCCAGGCTAGCGCCCAGATTTCCTGCTGATCGGTATTAAAGGTCCGTTCCTCGACAAAATCCGGCATCCGGTAAATACGAACCGATCCGCGTCCGCCAACCGCCAGCAGCTGCCCGTCAGGCGACCAGGCAAGACTATAAAGTCCAAGATCGATTTTCGCCGTTTTATCTGGCGACCGGGGCCCTGTACCCGCCGCGGGCAGCAAATCCTGGGCGATGGCCGAAGACACAAACAAACACCCGAAGAGGCAAAGCAAACCGGATGCGAAACGGCACCACTCAATGCGTGCCGATCTAAATCTCGTACTCTGCCATTCCCAGCTGGAGCCGAGGCAACAGAAAGTCCAAAAGCCTCCCGATCGATTCCTCGACGGTTTCATGATCAGTGTGAATCGCTATCTCGGGATTCGCGGGAGCCTCGTAGGGTGCATCTATCCCGGTAAAGTTTTTTATCTCACCCGAGCGAGCTCGTTTGTAAAGTTTCTTCGGATCGCGTTCTTCGCAAACCTCTAATGGAGCCGCAACATAAGCTTCCACAA
>JBPYEW010000029.1:0-22692 GCA_051984555.1 Terriglobales bacterium
ATTTCGGTCGCACGGCGTACTCTGTCGGTGGCAGGGTGCTTAGTGCTTCCGAAGTTCGAGAAGGAGAGCATCGCAACGCGAGGCTCGACGTCGAACCGGCGCGCGGCATTGGCTGCGCAGAGTGCGATCTCCGCGAGATCTTCCGCAGTGGGTTCGATGTTCACCGTGCAGTCAGCCAAGAAGAGTAGATCGCCCTTCCTGGTGACCATGACATAAAGGCCTGAGACTTTGTGCACGTCCTGGCGGACTTTGATGACCTGCAAGGCCGGGCGAATCGTATCGGGATAATGCTGCGTAACTCCCGACACGAGGGCGTCGGCATCTCCCATCCGCACCATCAGCGAGCCGAAAAGATTGCGGTTGCGGACAAGCTCGCGGGCCTCTGACAAGGTGATCCCACGACGTTGCCGTATCTGGTGGAACTCGCGCGCATAGATTTCGCGCCACGTAGACCGCTCGAGGTCAACGATCTCCATGCCGTCGAGGTTCACACCGGCTTCGGCTGCTTTAGTCCGAATAGCATTCTCGTTTCCGAGAAGGACAGGCTGCGCGACCTTTTCGTCCACGAGAATGTGACAAGCACGCAGAATCCGGTCATTGTCGCCTTCGGGGAATACAACCCGCTTAGGAGAGGCTTGTGCTTTGCGAATCACGGAGCGCATGAGTTCGTGGGTCTTTCCAAGCCGCTTCTCCAGTTGCTCACGATATTGAACGATGTCGACGGGTTCTTGAGCGACGCCGCTCTCCATCGCCGCGCGGGCGACTGCGGATGCTTCCCAAACCAGAACGCGGGGGTCGAATGGCTTTGGGATGATGTAGTCAGGACCGAACGAGAGGCGCTCGACGCCGTAAGCACGGCAGACTGAATCGGGGACATCTTCCTTGGTGAGAGCGGCCAAGGCGCGAGTCGCAGCCAGTTTCATCTCTTCATTGATAGCGGTGGCGTGCACGTCGAGAGCCCCACGGAAGATGAAGGGGAATCCGAGCACGTTGTTGACCTGATTCGGATAATCCGATCTGCCGGTCGCCATGATGATGTCTGCACGAGCAGCTTTGGCTTCATCGTAGGTGATTTCCGGGTCAGGATTTGCCATGGCAAAAACGATTGGTTTCGACGCCATCGTCTTGAGCATGTCTGTGGTGAACGCTCCCTTAACGGAAAGCCCAACCAGAACATCTGCGCCAACCACGGCCTCGGCCAGGGTTCGCATGGAAGTATCGTGGGCAAACCTTTGTTTGTAGGGGTTCATGCCCGCAGTACGGCCGTGATAAACGACACCCTTGGTGTCACAGAGAGTAATGTTTTCGCGTTTCACGCCCAAGTGGACGTAGTGCTCAGCACAGGCAATTCCGGATGCGCCGGCGCCGTTCACGACCAACTTTATCTTGGCGATATCTTTGCCGACGAGTTCGAGCGCATTTACCAGGGCAGCCCCCGAGATGATCGCCGTCCCATGTTGATCATCGTGGAACACGGGAATCTTCATCGTCTTTTTTAGGGTTTCTTCGATATAGAAGCACTCCGGCGCCTTGATGTCTTCGAGGTTGATGCCTCCGAAAGTCGGCTCGAGAAGCTGGCAAACCTTAATGATTGCGTCGGAATCATGAGAGTCGATTTCGATATCGAAGACGTCGACGTCAGCGAAGCGTTTGAACAGAACACCTTTGCCTTCCATGACGGGCTTGCCTGCCAGGGCACCGATGTCACCGAGCCCGAGTACGGCGGTGCCATTGGAAACGACTGCCACGAGGTTTCCCTTGGCGGTGTATTTGAACGCGTCGTGTGGATTCTTTTCGATCTCAAGGCAGGGGTCGGCGACTCCTGGGGTGTATGCAAGGCTAAGGTCGCGCTGGGTGCGACACGGCTTGGTGGAAGTGACCTCGATTTTTCCGGGTCGTTGCCCGAAATGGTAGTCAAGAGCTTCCTGCTTCGATATGGGCATTTTCCCTCCTGTTGGGGCGAATCGGCCGGATCTGGAACAGCGGCCGCGTGCGCATGACGGCATGCCTGGTCTGGATCCAGGGGATCGACATGGCGATTGTTGGCTGGGGAGAGGGAGTTGGTAAGTGATTGTTATCACTCGCAGGGGTGACCCATGCAGCTTTTCGGGGTGATGGCGCTTACAAGCGGAAGTAAGAGGGCGTTCCTGGGCGGAAATTACAGCGTTGAGATCGTGAAATTGACGGTAATTTGAGCCTGAGTGTCGACAGCTTTACCGTTCTCCAGATAAGGCTTGAAGTGCCACTGCCGAACCGCCTCGCGGGCGGCGGAGGCCAGAATGCCGGGGCCACTGACTACTTTCAGGTCCTGAATCAAGCCGTCGCTACCGATCAAAGCCTGCAAGACTACGGCGCCCTGAACCTTCATCTGGCGGGCAAGCATTGGGTAGGAGGGATCGACCGAGTGTTCAATGGCCTGGGTGGTATTGGCCGACATGGTTACTTTCTGAGCAGCAGGGGTGACGGACGCAGCCGGCGCGGAGGAGGAATCATCGGGAGCCATCTCGATGCGGAGGGACTTGCCGGAGGGATGCACCGTACGGTGACTGTCTCCGGCTACCACCTCGATATCGAGAGGGGGTAAAGCTCTTCGATTGGTGGCAACGATAGCGGGTTGATCCGCAGGCTGGGCGACGACCGGTTCGACCCGCCGAACCTTGGGTTTCGAAGGTGATGCGACGTGCGCCGGAGCGGCGAGTGCCGCCCCAGTGGAAGGATTCGTAGCGGCCGGAGATTCGGTCAATGCAGCATCGGCGACCAGGTCGCCGTCACTGGCTTCGAACCAGGTGCTGTGGTCCTTCAGAATAACGATGGCCAGGGCGGCAAGTAAGAGAAGCACAGCCATGGCCATCCGGACCCGCTGGTTCCTCGCGGGATCGGTACCCTGGAGAGCACTTCCAAGTTGCAGCCTTCTTTTAAGTTCCAACATTGGCCCTTTCTGCCCCGGATCCTGCGACTCTGGCCCGTTTCAGCTTAGTATGCCCTGAAAAAGGGTTTGGCACCAGTCGCAAAGGCGCTCCGCCTATGTGAGCTATATCACAATCAGCCGTGCCTGAAATCACAGCCTCGGTTTGCACATGGGCGGACACTAGAATCGTGATGCACGTCACAGGGCCGTGGCAATGCAACCAAAGTGCCGGGTGGCCGACTGACAGTCCGCTAGCGCAAAAAGCGTTCCGGGCACGCGTCACAGGGGGTGGTGCGTGCTATCACCATACGGGCTCGACATCATCGAGAGTTGCTTAACATGCAAGATGCGCGCCGAGCGCATATTTTGCGACCTGAATACGGCGGCTTTGCAATCATTCGAAACGATCAAGTACGCGACAGCGTACCCCAAGGGAGCGGTTTTATTTGTCGAAGGGCAGGCTCCCCGGGGCATTTTCGTCCTGTGCAAAGGGCGAGTGAAGCTTTCGATCTGCGCTACTGACGGCAAGACACTGATTCTCAAGATTGCGGAACCTGGCGAAGTGCTGGGCCTGAGCGCAACGGTATCGGGCAAGCCCTACGAGCTGACGGCGGAGACGATTGATCCGTGCCAGGTCAATTTCGTAAAGCGCGAAGACTTTCTGCGTTTCCTGAAAGATAACTCCGACGCTTGCTTCAAAGTCGCGGAGCAACTGAGCGACAAGTACAACAATGCTTGCCACGAGGTGCGTTCCCTCGGTCTGTCCCATTCGGCGGGCGAGAAACTGGCGAAGTTGCTGCTGGAATGGAGTTCCCGCAACGGCGAGTCGATGAAGATTGAACCACGACTGAAACTGGCTTTGACGCACGAAGAGATTGCGCAAATGATCGGCACGTCTCGCGAGACGGTGACGCGGCTGTTCGCCGATTTGAAAAAGCGCCAGATCGTTCAGTCGAAGGGTTCCACACTCGTCATCCGCAACAAGGCGGCGCTGAAAGCGCTGGCAACCAGCGGGTAGAAGTGACGACAGCCGCGCCCTGTGCCCCGGGTCACGATTAGGGGTGACTACAATCACTGTGCTCACTTCCCCATCGGCAGTATCAATGCGCTATGGAGAGCGCAACCCAACAGAGCTGCTTCGATTGCCCGCTTCGCCCGGACCGGCTCTTTTGCGACCTGCCAACGGACGCATTGGAGGCCTTCGACGCCATCAAGACCATTGTCCGTTATCCCCGCGGGGCGCTTCTCTTTGAGGAAGGGCAGACCGCGCGGGGTATTTTTGTTCTTTGCGAGGGGCGCATCAAGCTCTCGGTATGCTCCGAGGGCGGCAAACGATTGACGCTGCGGGTCGCCAGCCCCGGTGAAGTTTTGGGAACAAGCGCGTCGCTGGCCGCCGGTCAGTACGAAGTCTCAGCCGAAGCAGTCGACAATGCGAAGGTGGCCATCGTGCGGCGGAAAGACCTGCTGAGATTCCTCCGTACTCACCGTGAGGCCTGCATGCAGATCGTGCATCTGCTGAGCCAGGATTTGCACGTGGCCTACGATCGTGTCCGTTCTCTCGGACTGGGCCGAACCCGGCGGGCCCGGGTTCACTGAGACACGACTTACTCTGAGGCTTCCCTAGCTTAGCCGTGCTGTGCTGCCGCTGCCCACTGCTTCCGTTGCCGTCTCCCGGCAACCCGGTTCCGGGCAGGCATAGCGGATCAGGTTGCGCTGGCGATCGAGGCTGGAGATAAACATCGGCCGGACGTGGTACTCGCAACGCGGCTGATTGGGTGAGAGTTCCGGCGGCCCGCCCCACCTGGGGGTAACGTACCCAAGGCGCTCACTGAAACACCTCCTGCAGAACTGGGCCGTACAGCGGAAATACTCAATGGAATAGTCCGCGCTGTAGGGGGCGGTAGCCGCTTCCATAGCCCGAAAATGCCTGTCGCACAGAGGCAGGATGTCCGTCCGCATCGCTCCGAGTCTAGCATCGGGAGTGGCCGTAGGGAGCGGTCGTAGCAGTGCGCAAAGGATTTGCTACAGGGCCTCCAGGGCAGGACATCCGGTATTTAGGGCTTCAATCTGTACCTTACCTGACGCTAGAATATGTTCACCGCTGCGGCGAGATGGCCGTCGCGTACGGTATAGCGCCCAGGAGGGACCCAGGTTGCACGTCCTCGTCACCGCCGACACCATAACGGGAATCTGGACGTATGCGCGGGAACTGGTCACAGGTCTCGTGACTGGGGGACATCACGTCACGCTGGTCACATTCGGGGAGATACCGTTTCCTCAGCAGACTGCCTGGATGGATAACCTGCACGGTCTGGATTACCGCCCTACAGCCTTTCGACTGGAGTGGATGCAGGAAGGCGAGAAGGACCTGGAAGACTCATGTCGTTTCCTGGAAGCGGTGATCGAAGAGGTCCGGCCTGACGTGTTGCACCTGAACCAGTACTGCTACGGCAGCCTAAACACTGGTGTGCCGCGAGTGGTTGTCGCACATGGTGATTTAGTGAGTTGGTGGCTGGCGGTACATGGACACGAGCCACGCGAGACGCGATGGCTGCGGTGGTATCAAGACACCGTACAGCGTGGTATTGCCGATGCCGACGCCGTGGTAGCGCCATCGAAGTGGATGTTGGAGACGCTGCACGCCTGCTACGGACGCCCGGCTCGCGGCGAGGTCATCTACAACGGACGCAATCCGATTTATTTCAATCCCTATCTGAGCAAGGATGAATCAGTTCTGTCGGTGGGAAGGTTATGGGACGCGGGCAAGCAGGTGTCGTTATTGACGCAGCACGCGCATGATCTCGCGGTATGTATCGTGGGCTCGGACAATCCGAACTATGCGCCGCGTACGCCAATCCGGGCCGACGTCAAGCTCGCGACCGATCAAGTATGTGTAGCATTGAAGGGCCCGCAAACAGAGTCGCAACTGCGCAACCTATACAGCAGGGCAGCGATCTACGCGGCGACTTCGCGATATGAGCCGTTTGGCATGGCAGCATTGGAAGCGGCCCTGTCCCGCTGCGCAATCGTGTGTAATGACATTCCGACCTATCGCGAGATCTGGGGTGAAACGGCTGTCTATTTTCGGACCAATGATGCTGACAGCCTGGCTGATGTACTCCGTCGGCTGAGCAAGAATCGCGATCTCTGCCGCGGTCATGCAAGTTTGGCTTATCAGCGGGCACGGACCTGCTTTACTGCGAATCGGATGGTCGACGAGTACACGCGCCTATATCGTGGCCTGCTCCGGGCCAATACCGCAGTCGCCTGAGCAACTGCGTCCTCATTTTCCAGTATCAAACCTGGTTTAGCGAACCGACAGGATGTTTCGCGCGATTTCTGAAAGGACAAGAAAAATGGCAAAGGTAAAAATCACCATTCGGAACAATGGGCCGTACCGGGTTGAAGATCCAGAAGGCTTGATTGAACTAGTCGATGCTGATGGGAATAAGCACGATCTCACCGGCAAGCCCGCGTATTCGTTGTGCCGGTGCGGGGGATCGACCAACAAGCCATTCTGCGATGGGACGCATAGCAAGATTGGTTTCCAGGCAGCCGAATCGGCAGTGAAGCGCGAACAGCCGAAGCCGGTCGAGAATAATCCGTCGTCCAGCAGTCCAGCAAAAGGGTGAGACTCAGTTATCCGGTAGGGAATTCCGAGTCCTCGGGATAATCAGTACCGGTTTGAGTGCCGCAGGAATACGGGTGCGGAACTCGGAGGACTGGGCAATTGTCCATTGGTCACGTTGTCGAACTGCCTACCTGACAACCTGCAGCCACTCCGGATAGACTTTCATGCCGGGGGTTCCCGTGGAAGCAAGAGACCGAGCACTGGGGATGGGATGTCCGATCACGCGGCGTGATTTTCTGAACGGAGTTGCAGTAACGGTGGGCGCCGCATTAGTTCCACCGGAAATGTTGGCCGCTCTCGAAAGTGATCCTGAGAAAGCTGCGAACTATTATCCGCCGGCCCTAACCGGTCTTCGCGGCAGCCATGTGGGATCGTTCGAAATGGCGCATGAGGTCCGGGATGGCGAGTTTTGGAAGCATGCAGGTCAACCTGTCGATACGGGAGAGACGTACGACCTGGTTATCGTAGGTGGCGGTATCAGTGGCTTATCGGCTGCACACTTCTTCCGTAAAGCGGCCGGACCAAAAGCCAAAATTCTCATAATCGAAAATCACGACGATTTTGGCGGGCACGCGAAGCGCAACGAATTCCACTCGGCGGGGCGGATGCAGCTTGGGTTCGGCGGGACGTTCGCGATCGAGAGTCCGGCTCCTTACAGTGCAGTTGCCAAAAGTGTGGTGGAGGAGCTTGGTATCGATGTACCGAGCTACTCGAAGTACGTCACAAAGGGACTGTACCGATCATTCGGCCTCACGCCAAAGATCTTCTTCGATCAACAGACATTCGGGAGCGATCGACTGGTAACCGATCCACGGCCGCTTGGGGGCGACGAAAGTGGAGACTTAACGATCAACGCCGACGAAGCCTGGAAAGCATTCCTCGCCCACGCTCCTCTCTCGGAAAAAGCAAAAAACGACATCGTCCGTTTGAATAAGGACAAGAAGGACTACCTTCCCGGGCTGAGTTCCGATGACAAAAAAGCACGGCTAGCTCGTATGAGCTATGCGGCATTCTTGAAAGACGTGGTCGGCGTCAGTGACGAGGTCGTGAAGATTTACCAGGCGGGGCCGCAGCCATTATTCGGAGTAGGCATTGATGCTGTCTCGGCGCAGGACGCGTGGGGCCTCGGGTTTCCCGGCTTTCTAGGGATGAGCCTGGATCCGACGCCGGGGAAGGGAATGAATCGAGACGCGATTCCGAACGAAGAGGCCGAGAGATACTTCTTCCATTTTCCCGATGGCAATGCAAGCATCGCGCGATTGCTGGTGCGAAAGCTCATTCCGGATGCGATTCCGGGTTCGTCAGCAACGGACGTGATTACGTCTAGAGCCAATTACTCGAAGCTGGACGAATCTTCTTCTCCGGTGCGTATCCGGCTGAACAGCACAGCGGTGCGAGTGAAGCACGTAGGGAATGCTTCTGCCGCCAAGGAAGTCGAAGTGACTTATGCCCGAAGAGGCAAAGCGTACACGGTGCGGGGAGGGCAGTGCGTGCTTGCATGCTGGCACGTGGTGATTCCTCACATCTGCGAGGAATTGCCCGAGGCGCAGAAGCAGGCTTTATTGCAAGCGGCAAAGGTGCCGCTGTTGTATACGAATGTTGCTCTGCGAGATTGGACGGCATTTCAGAAGGCGAGCGCAAATTCTGTCTATGCTCCTGGCTGCTATCACACGCATTTGAACCTCGACCTTCCCGTCAGCATAGGGGAGTATCAGTGTCCCAAGAGGCCGGAGGAGCCAATCGTCGTGCACATGATGAAGACTCCATGTAAGCCGGGTCTGCCGGCGCGTAATCAACATGTGGCCGGCCGGGTGGAATTGTTTACTACCGAGTTCAGCGACATGGAGAAGCAAATTCGGGAGCAGTTGGCGCGTACGCTGGGGGAGACGGATTTCGATCCCGCACGAGACATCACGGCGATCACGGTGAATCGCTGGCCGCACGGATATGCGTACGAGTACAACTCGCTTTGGGACAAGTTCTGGTTAGAAGGCGGAGAGACACCGTGCGAGGTTGCCCGAAAGCCGTTCGGGCGGATCGCCATCGCAAATGCCGATGCGGCAGCGTACGCTTATACCGACGCAGCCATCGACCAGGCACATCGGGCGGTGCAAGAGCTAGCTAGCGAGGGCCAGGCATCGAGAGCCCGTGCCGGGGGACACAAGTAAACGGGACCTGTTCATCTGCTGGCATTCCTTGGTTCGACGCACAGGGCGACATGTCGTGACGGACTGGTCAAGCGGGGCAGGAGAAGAAGGCGGAAGGAAGAAAAGGAAAAGGTTTGGGAAAAAATTGAAAGGGCCGTGACATTGGTTATGCTCTAGCCGCCAGCTCCTGCGAGGGAGCCAACAACGTGGAGGCATGTACCGTCACAGCCCTTGATGCGATCACCACTTTCGCGGTTCCAAACCCCAACTGCTCCTCGCAGAGTCAGTCGGTTTTTTCGGGTCTGGTCGCTCTCCGAGTTACCTCGTTTAGCGGATCACTCAGCTTACTTCGGACTGGCTAATTTTATTTTGCCAACCCTTTCAGCCGTCGACGGGAGCAACAGTAAACGGAAAGCGTGTCACCGTCAATGCCGGAGGTTGGTGCAATCCAACAATTCTTTCTGTGGATTTCCGAAACGTAAGCTTCTGCTGGCGTGAGTCTTATCTACAAACAAAATATTTAGTCCGGGTTTTCCACACACTCTTGCACAGAAGCAGGTGAAACTCGGCTATAGTGAAAAAAGGAACCAAGAGAGATTCTTGACGTCGCGACGCGCGTCGAGCATCTTGGGATTGTCGTAAACGGCTTAGATGTCATACCTGATCGCCTATGTCGATGGCGGCTCACTGGGAAACCCCGGGCCCTCCGGTATTGGGGTCGTGATCGAGGGCCTAGAAGCGGGGCCAATCCGGATCAGCAAATGGGTAGGGCAGCAAGATAACAATGTTGCTGAGTACCTGGCCTTGATGGAAGCACTGCAACATGCGCTGAGACTCCGGGCCAAGCGGCTCCATGTGTACTCGGATTCTCAAGTGGTTGTTCGCCAGATGACAGGGCAATACCTCTGCCGCAGTCCGCGCCTCTACACCTTAAATTGGGTCTGCCGAAAGCTGGCGCGATCGTTGGGATTTTCCATTTCGCACCTGCCGCGGGAACACAATGCGGAAGCTAATCTCCTGGCAAGCGCCGCTGCGCGCTCTGTCGTAGGCTAGCTGCGCTCCTGCTCGACCAGAATCCGAATTTCCTGCTCTAACTTCTTTAGGTCCACGGCACCGACGTGCTTAGCAACGATGCGGCCTTGTCGATCGATGAGAAAGGTGATCGGCAATCCGAGCACGCCGCCATAGCTCTCCGCCAGTTTCGCGTCACCCACGGCCAAGGGATAGTTGACTCGGAGTTCATCGCGAAACTTCCGGACAGGCGCGGCGTCATCATCCAGAGAGATTCCCAGAATCTGCAAACCTTGTGAACCGTATCGACTCTGGAACTCGATGAAACGAGGAGTCTCCTTTGCGCAAGGGTCGCACCAGGTCGCCCAAAAGTTGAGAAGAACGACTTTGCCACGAAAACTGGACAGGCTCACTGGCTGTTTATCCAGGTCAGCCAAGGTGAACAGCGGCGCCGGCGGCGCTTTGGATGGATCCAGGAAGTTGCGCGAGCCGTGGTGCGCAGCTAGATAGACACCGATGAGTATGACCGGAACGGCCAGGAATGCCAGTAACCGTTTTGAATTCGAGACAGGCGGCATGGTCAGTCGCCCTTAGCTACGGGAAAGCCTTTCTCGACCCAATCCTTGCCAAAGTCGTTCTGTACGAACATGACTTTGAGGTTTGTATAGCCCATTCCATGCAAGGTGTCATAGGCGGGCTTAACGTTAGGGCAGTGCTCCCAGGGACAGCACCCGCAGTACAGGATGATCGACTTGGTTTTGGGAAGGGAACTGACGCGCTTCTGGAGTTGCTGCCGGCCTTCGGCGGTCGATGCTGCGCCGATATACTCCGATCCGGGAACATGCGCCTGTTGAAAGAGCACATGAGAGCCAACTTGGAGAATCAGGGGCTTCTCGGCCTTTGATTGAAGCAAGGCTGCGACGTCGGAAGGATTGATGAGAGCAGCGGTGGGAATGTCTTTCGCGGAACTGCTGTTCTGAGCGACTGCCATTCCCACAGAAACGATGACGAACAGAAGGTGCAGACTCAATTTCACTTTCATGGCGCAACTATACCTGTCGGAACGTCGGCAGGGATCCGAGTCCAACGTGTGGGTTCATGCCCTATTCGGTTTTACGCGCCGTTGTCGATGCACCCAGCTTACGCAACTGTTCCCGAGCTTGCAGGGCTTCGTTAGTCTTCGGGTAGCGCTGCAAGACGTGCCGTAACTGTTTAACCGCATCGTCTTTTTGCCCCAGTTGAGCCAGGGACATTCCTTTTTTCAACTCGGCGGATGCGGCCTTGTTGCCGCTGGGGAAATTCTGGATCACCTGATCGTAATTCTTGATGGCATCCTGGAAATTACCTTGGCGGTACTTGATTTCCGCGAGATAGAAGAACGCGTTTCCCGCCAGATCCGTGTTGGGATAAAACTTCAGATAGTCGTTGAATTCCTGGATGGCCAGATCGTTGTTATTGCCGTTGTAATCGCGAAGGGCGTTGTTGTACAGGATGTCAGGTGGGGGCGCCTGCGCCTGTTGCTGAGCCTGTTGTTGTGCCTGAGATTGCTGCGCACTCATACTCTGCTGGTTCTGGGCCAAGGCGTCCAGTTGTTGGCTGAGCTTGTTGAGGCGAACTTTCAGCTCATCCATGGTGTCGTTGAGCGATTGAATTTGCCCCGAGAGCTGATCGATTTTCCCGCCGGAATCTCCTTGTTGCTGCTTCAGCGAATTCTGCAAAGCGTTCAGGGAGTCAATCGCCTTGTTGACGGCGTCGGTATCGGTTTCGACCAGATGATTCATCACGCCCATGCGCTCGTCGAATGACTGCTGCATGTGCTGCATCTGCTCCTGGAGAGCCTGAACTTGGGTCTGTAATTGCACGATCTCTTTGCTGACGCCCCATGCGGGCAGACCCGGCATTCCGATCACGGCCAATAGAAGGACGGCAGGGAACAGTCGTTGGCTTTTCATATGCACTTCCTTGGATGCTGGATCGATATGCCAGGTCCAGCCCTGAATAATCCGGTCAATCAGTAGTTTGCAGGATTCTGGGGAGGGAATCCAACTCCTGTGGCCGGCGGGGAACCAAAACAACCACCACAGAGGACACAAAGGTACACGGAAAGCGGCGAAAGATACGGGGACGGCGACACGCGGGCCGTCGTCCCCAAGGCGTGATTATTTCTGGTAAACGAAATGGCCGCGCCGGTTCTGCTGCCAGCACTGCTCATTCGACTCGGTGCAGAACGGCTTCTCTTTGCCGTAGCTGATCGTCTTGATACGGCCGGCATTGACGCCAGCCGATACCAGGGCGTTTTTCACGGCGTTGGCGCGGTTATCGCCCAGAGCCAAGTTGTACTCGGTCGAGCCGCGCTCATCGCAGTGGCCCTCAATCGTGAAATTCATGTTCGGGTGCTGATTGAGAAACTGTGCATCCTGCTGAATGAGGCTCGACTGATCGGCACGAACGTCGTACTTGTCGTAATCGAAGTACACGTCCTTCACATTCTGCGAGAAGAGCTGTTCGTCCGTGGCGGTTGCTTGCGGCGGCGGAGGCGGCGCTGGTGCGTTTACGGTCACTCGCGCGGTGGCGGTCTGCGTTCCACCGGCACCCTTGGCGGTCAAGGTATACGTGGTGGAGTCAGTCGGAGTCACCTGTTGTGAGCCGCTAGGCTTAACCGGACCGATACCGTCGATCGAAGCCTCGGTCGCATTGGTGGTTTCCCACGTCAGGGTAGTCGCTTCACCCTTGTTGACGGTGGCGGGGTTCGCCGAGAGTGAGGCGGTGGGAGCCGCGGGCGGCGGCGGTGGCGGTGGCGGCGGGGGCGCCGTTTTCTTTTTGCAAGCACCAAGCACCATAATGGCGCCAAGAGCCAGCACGAGCATGAACCACTTCATTCTTACTTGAGTCACTTCGTCCTCCTGCGCAGTGCGTGCCCAAGCGAAAAGGCACGCGGTTATGAGTTATTTCCAGCTCCAATTGGGCTGGCTATTAGTACCTTTCGTCGTTAACTGCTTCTGATTTGTTCCATCGGCGAGCATGGTCCAGATTTGAGTGCCACCCGCCCGATTGGATTGAAAAACGATGTGCCGCGAATCCGGCGACCAGGATGGGAAGTCGTTATGACCTCCGTCATGAGTCAGTTGCACCCATTGCCGAGTGGCGACATCCATCAAGTAAATGTCGCTGGAGCCGGGCTCTCCTGGGCCATATTTGCGAATCCATGAGAAGGCTAGAAATTGCCCGTTGGGCGACCAGGATGGAGAAACCGCGTAACCCTGGTCAGTCATGCGCTGTATGTTGGTCCCGTCACCTTCCATGGTGTAGATCTGCGGCAGACCCGTGCGGCCGCTCACCCACGCGAGCTGAGCGTTCGTCTTGGGATTCCAGACGGGCGAGACGTCGGGTCCTTTTGCTTCCGTGACTCTTTTCAGGTCCGCGCCGGAGGCGTTGGAGGTGTAGATTTCAGGATCGCCGGAACGTGACGAAGAAAACGCCAGCTTGGTCCCATCGGATGACCAGGCGGGGGAAAGATTGGTACCGCTGAAATGCGGGAAAGAAACCACACGGTTGAGATCGAGCGAGAACATCATGATGTCCCATCCGCCTTTTCCCATTCCGCTGAACGCCACTCGGGAGCCGTCAGGCGAGATGCGAGGTGACAGAGCAACGGACCCGAGATGGGTCAACTGGTGTTGATTCGCACCGTCGTAATCCATCGACCAGATTTCTTTATGACCGCTCTGGCTGCTGACATAAAGGATTTTGGTTTCGGCTATGCCGGGGATTCCGCCGCCCAGGCGGAAGATGATGTCGTCGGCAAACTTATGAGCAATGACCCGAGCACCCTCGGCGGTTGCGTCTCCCTGATACTGCTTGCCTAATACCTGGGGAGAATTGGTGTTCTTAACATCGAAGAGCCAACCCTGCACGGTGAGCTTGTCTGCATTCGCGGCGAGATTGCCGAACGCGAGCATGGAAGCGTCAGGGGGAGGAGCATTCCACTGCTCGAAGCGAACATCGGTCGGTTGACCCGGAACCTGGACGGGGTAAAAGCTTTTCGAGACAAGATCGAAAATGCCGGCGTTATCCAGATCATTCCAAAGAGTGTCGTTGAAACTCTTCAGGAGGTCAGCATTCTTAGGGTCGGAGTTTGCAGACTTGAAGTCGGCGGAAGCAAGACGGACCTTCTGAACGCCGAGATTGGTTCCGGTCTGAAATGTGGCCTGCGCGAAAGAACGGGTTGCGCCGGAGAGCAGGGCAAACAAACATGCCAGAAGAGCGAGAGAACCAAAATTGCGGTGAATGAATGCTCCCGTCGTCTTATTTGTCCTTTCGTTTTTGCGACTGTGATTGATCGTAGGGCGATGTATACAGCAATTCAAGCGAGTCTTTCTCCTGGACTGTTATCGAATACGGAACATGTTCGTACTGCATGACTGCTATGGCCGTTTGTAGTCAAACCAGAACTCTACTGTTACCTTGCTGCCGGAGTAGTCGGCGGGCAATGGCCCAAATGTGTCGATCCGCGCAATCGCGCGCTTGGCGGAGATGTCCAATGAAGGCACGCCGCTGGATTGCTCGACCTCGATGTTCGTCGGGTGACCGTCTCGCGTGATGTCAAATTGCACGTAGACACGGTTCGCATTCGGAATGCGGGGATCAATTTCGTACTGCAACCAGTTCTGCGAGACTTTTCGCTGAACGATTTGGACGTACCAGCTGTACTTATTTCCGAAGTCACCGGCGCCGCCGCTGAAACCGAAGCCGCCCTTAGCGCCGCCGGCGCTGAACATGCCGTAGGGACCGCTCACCGGGCCGCCTTCTCCGAAAGGAACGACATTGCTTTCTTCCGGCTCAGGTGTTGCCTGCTTCTGGCTCTCGCTGGTGATTTTCTTGGGTTTCTTTTTGGAAACCTTATCGGCAATCGGAATCGCGTCCTGATCGGCGATCTCCGGTTTCGGCTGCGACTTGGTCAAGCCTTTCGATTCATTGGCGAGCACATTTTGTGTTTGCGTGGCGCTGGCGGGCAAGGGGATATTGCTGACCAGAGACACGCCCATCGCGTCTCCACCACCGCCACCGCCCCAGGTTTCGGTAGGGCCGGAGTGGATGGTGGAGTAACCGAGAATGGCTCCTGCAATAGCCACGTGCAGCAGCGCGGACCAAGTCAGCGGCTTGCGCCACTCCGAGTGCTCGAAAAAGATGTCAGCGGTGGCTGCCATTTTGATTTAGGGGCTGAGTGACGATGCTTACGTTCGAGATGCCCGACTGTTTCACCGAATCCATTACCGTGGCGAACGCACCAAAAGGAACATTTTCGTCGGCGCGAATGAAGATCGATTGATGCTGCGGGTCGCGAACCTTCTGCCGGATTCTGGCGGCAATCTCATTGATGTTAACCGCGTCGTTGCCGAGGAATACGCGCTGGGATTTGTCAATGGTGATGACCATCCGCTCTTCGGTGATTTCCTTAACCGTGCGGGTTTTCGGCACTGCTACTTCTATCCCCGACTGTAAAACCGGGGCAGTCACCATGAAAATGATGAGCAGCACGAGTACGACGTCAACGAGCGGGGTGATGTTGATATCAGCCAGCGACGTCTGGGTCCGGCCATTGGAGGTAGTAAACGCCATTAACGCCGCACCTCGGCGGGTTCGGGCGAGCGAACGGTTGGCGACTGGCGCTCGACGGTATTCAGGATCTCAAGCGAAAAGTCGTCGGTACGAGCGGCGAAGTCGCGGATGGAATGCGTGATCAGGTTGTACGCGATTACGGCAGGGATGGCGGTGGCCAATCCCGCAGCGGTCGTGATCAACGCTTCGGAAATTCCGGGAGCGACTGCCCGAAGGGTTGCCGCGCCTGCGGTACCAAGACCGTGGAAAGCATCAATGATGCCCCATACGGTACCGAAGAGCCCCACGAACGGAGTCACTGCTCCGGTGGTCGCCAACCAAGGCAGGTTCCGCTCCAGGCGAGAGATTTCTTCAGAAGAGGCGATCTGCATTGCGCGCTGGACCGCCAGGGGGTTGCGTATGGACCCGGTCATTCCCATCTGACGCTTAAATTCTTCCAGCGCTCCTTCGAACACTCCGACCAGAGGGCTGGGACGAAATTGGTCCGCAACGGCTCCCACATCTTGCATACGCTGTGCTTTGCGAAATGTCCGCACGAAGCGACCACTCTGGATGCGCGCGCGCTTGAGGCTGCTCCATTTCGACAAGATCAGTGCCCACGACAAAAGGCTGAACACCAGCAGAATGAGAAGGACCAGTTTTGCGACGGGGCCGCTTTGCGCCACCATATCAACAACTTCGCCGCCGATGACAAGTGTCAGAATCGTGGAGAAATGCATGTTTTTTAGAGGAGAATCTGAGTTCGATTATAGACCAATGCCGATGCAACAACCGGGCCGGAATCCTATGAATCAATGGGGATTTCTGTGAATTTCCACTCATTAGTGCGCACCCAGCGTCTCGACACACACCTGGTCCGAAGTCCGCGTCATATTGAAGGGGCCTCTTCGAAAGAACGGACATCCGCCATTCAGCTTGCAACAGAGTTCCGGAAGATCACAGCGGCTGCCGTCACCATGCGGTGTGAGCTGGTGAGAGTGGGAGTGGCAAGGGGACACCAACCTCATTACTGAGGTTGCATCCAACCATAACTTGCGGCATCGAGGTTGATGCCGACTCTAACCCAGGAGGCTTTATGGCTCACTACGGCACGCTGCGTGATTACCGTTTTTCTGATACCGACGCTGCCAAAGACGATATTCGCGGTTCCCACGTGTATGGCCGCGATGACGAGAAGCTGGGCAAGATCGATGATGTGATTTTCGATCACATGACTGGCGAGATTCAATATGTCGTGATCGACACGGGAGGGTGGCTGCATAGCAAGAAGTTCATCGTGCCGCCCGACCGGCTGCAATCGTCGACAAAGCATGACGACGATTTTCAGGTGGATCTCAGTAAACAGCAGATTGAGAGCTTTCCCCCATACGACGAAGACTCTTTGAAAGATGAAGGCAAGTGGGGCGACTACGAGCGGAAGTACCGCTCGAAGTGGGAAACTGGGCCAGTGATGCACCGGTCGGAGACGGACCGCAATATCACGCCCACAACTGCCCAGATGACAAAGGGCACGGGGGCAACCGGTCCGCTCACCGGCGGTCCGCCCAGCGGGACTGGGGATGACTCAGCCCTGAGCAGCGGGACGTCGGCTAGTCCGTCTCCCGGGTTCAACAGCGGAACCTCGACTGCCAGTGGTCCAACGTCTCACGCCGGTGTCGACCGGACCGTCACGCCCGTGCGGACAGACACGAGCCTGGACATCGAACCGATGGGGCCGGGTCGCCGTTGGACGCGTTTTGAAGACAAGCTGCGCCAGCGGAGAAGCGACATCGTTACCGGGTGCTCCTCCTGCGGGCGCCAACCGTCAAGCGAAACCCTCCACGACCGTGAGCGGAAAGTTGGTTAGAAGGGTGAAGCACAAGGGCCACGGCTTAGCCGTGGCCTTTTCTTTTTAGGCCCTCGAGAGATACGTCCCCCGATGGACAACAAATGCCGGTAAAACTATTCGGCTGCGAGTTTCTAACAATGCTATTCTCGCGACAACTCCCATGCTCGTCGAGTTACGCCTCGAGAATTATGCGGTGGTCGACCACCTGGTCGTGGAATTCGGACCGGGTTTAAACCTGTTGACGGGGGAGACCGGCGCTGGAAAATCAATCCTGATTGACGCCCTGGCCCTTTTGCTGGGAGACAAAGCGTCGAGTGACGTGATTCGCACCGGGACCGAGCGGGCGGTCATCTCCGCAGTCTTCGAAGTGGAAGGACCGGCAACCAAGGCGATCGAAAACCTTCTCGACAACAACGGGATCGATTGTGATGGGACCTCGATTATTCTGCGACGCGAAATATCGGCGAGCGGAAAGGGCCGCGTTTTCGTAAATAACCAGCCGGCGACAGTCGGGGTGCTGAAGGAATTGGCTGTCCACCTTGCGACCGTGCATGCTCAGAACGAGTCGTTGATGTCGTTCGACGCAGGCGTGCGCTTGTCGTTGCTGGACGCTTACGGCGGTTATAGCGCGGAGTCTGTCTCGGATGCATTCGCGGGATGGAAAGGGATTCGCGGTCGTATGCTCGAGATCGAAAGCGACGAGCAGGACCGTTTGCGGCTGGTAGATCTTTGGAAGTTCCAGGAACGGGAGATCAGGGAGGCGAGACTGCAGGCTGGCGAAGACGAGCGGCTGGAAGCGGAGAAGCGCGTTCTGTCGAATGCAGAGAAGATCCATAACGCGGCCATGAACGCCTTCGATCTGCTTTACGAGGGCGATGGGTCGACATCATCCACTCTCCGGTCCGCCAAGAAGCATGTTGAAGAACTCGCAAAATACGAGTCGAGATTCCAGGAGGCAGTGGGAGCACTCGAGAGTGCCCGCATCAGTGTTGAAGACGTAGGAGCAACCCTGCGCGATTTCGCCGGGGGGATCCATGCGTCGCCCGAGCGGCTGAGTGAAGTCGAGGATCGCATGGCGACACTGGATGGGCTGAAAAGGAAATATGGTCCTTCTCTTACGGCCGTTATTGAATTCGGTGAGGATGTCACGCGCAAGCTGCATGAGATCGAGAATAAGGACGAAGTGCTGCGTCAACTCCGCGCAGACCTCGACCGGGCGGGCGAGGAATACCTGCGAGCCGCACGCACACTCTCCAAGAAAAGGAATGAGTTAGCGCGGAAACTTGAGAAAGTAGTCGAAGCCGAAGTGAACGATCTGGCGATGAAGGCGACGTTCCGAATCGAGGTCAGGAGTTCAGAGGAGGAAAACACCTGGAGTGCGACGGGCTTCGACGAGGTTACCTACCTCATTGCACCGAATCCAGGGGAACCATTGATGCCTCTCGAAGAGATCGCGTCAGGAGGCGAGCTCTCCCGGGTGATGCTTGCCCTAAAGGCGAGCGTGGAAGGAGCGGTCCCAAGCGTTAGTCGCAAAAGAAGTTCAGCGGTTCAGCGTACCCTTGTGTTCGATGAGGTGGATACCGGAATCGGGGGGCGTGCGGCAGAGGCGGTCGGCAAGAAGCTGAAGTCGCTTTCCCGAACGAACCAAGTCCTTTGTATCACGCACTTACCGCAAATTGCGACGTTTGCGGACCATCATTTCCTTATCGAGAAGCACGAAGCGGGTGGCCGGACCCGAACCTCAGTCCGGGCGATCACCGGGAAAGGTCGGACAGAGGAGATTGCCCGCATGCTTTCCGGCGCGAAATTGACGGATACGTCCCTCAAACATGCCGAGCAGATGCTGAAGACAAATGCGTAAGCAGGGCTGAGAAGGCGATCAAAGAGCAGCGGTTCCGTTCACCCCTCGATTCTCCCCGCCTACTGCTAATCCTCGCTCCTACTATGGGTTACGTTGACCAATAGGGTTCATTCCGGTAGCTTATATACATGGTCACACTGGGGTAAGTGTACCCTTAGGAGAAGAAAGAATAACCGTGCCTTCTGGTAGAAAAACTCTGCTTCTGCTGAAACCCCGGGGCTTCTGTGCAGGCGTCGTTCGGGCGATCGACATCGTGCGTATAGCGCTGGAAGCATTCGGCCCACCCATCTATGTCCGGAAGGAAATCGTCCACAATCGATTCGTGGTGGAAGAACTCCAGGGCAAAGGCGCCATCTTCGTGGACAGCGTGGACGAAGTTCCGAACGGGGAGCGTGTGATCTACAGCGCGCATGGGGTTTCCCCTGAAGTACGCGATTCCAGCCAGACGCGGAGCCTGCGGGTGATCGACGCGACGTGCCCACTGGTCACGAAAGTTCACGTGGAAGCCGTGAAGTTTGCGAAGGAAGGATATTCTCTGATTCTGATCGGTCACCGTGACCACGACGAGGTCATCGGGACGCTGGGCGAAGCTCCGGCAGTGACACAGGTCGTAGGCTCTCCCGCGGAAGTGGAGTCGCTGACGGTTCCGGATCCGAATCGAATTGCGTATCTGACGCAAACGACACTGAGCCTGGATGAGACGCGCGACATCATCGACGCGCTCCGCAAGAAATTCCCCAACATTAAAGGGCCGGCAGCGCAAGACATCTGTTATGCCACGGAGAACCGACAGACGGCAGTCAAGCACGTAGCCTCTGACGCTGATCTGCTACTTGTCGTGGGCTCGGATAACAGTTCGAATTCCAAGAGGTTAGTCGAAGTCGCGCGTAGTCTGGGAACGAGTGCGCATTTGATCGATAGTAGCAAGAACATTGAGGAGCGCTGGTTAGAGGATGTCAACACGATTGCCCTGACGGCAGGGGCTTCCGCTCCCGAGTGCCTGGTAGAAGAGACCGTCCAGTTTCTTGCCACTAAGGGATTCGACAATGTGAAGGAAGTGGAAGTAATGCCCGAGAACGTGCGATTTGGTTTGCCGCCGGAGATCGTAGAAGCGATTGCAGCTGCTCCGGCCGTGGAGTAATTGAAGCATGGAAGAAGGTTCCTCCCCTAGTACTTCCATTCCGCAACTCCGCATGGGCAAGATCGATGATCTCGCCAGCCGGGTTGCGATAGCCGCCGAGGCAGCGCGCAAGTTTCTGTTTTCCCGACAGCACGAAGAAGGCTACTGGTGCGGCGAACTCGAAGCCGATACCACGCTGGAATCCGACTACATCCTGCTGCATACGTTGTTAGGGACCGTGGATCAGGAGCGGTTCCAGAAATGCTGCAACCACATCCTCAAACACCAGAACGAGGATGGCGGATGGCCGATATACATCGATGGACAGTCGAACCTCAGTGCATCGGTCAAAGCTTACTTCGCATTGAAACTCTCGGGGTACAAGGCCGATCATCCTGCGCTGGAGCGTGCCCGCAAGCAAATCCTCGAAATGGGTGGCGTGACCGAGGTCAACACCTTTACCAAGATTTATCTGTGCTTCCTCGGGCAATACGACTACGACGCCGTGCCAGCGGTTCCACCAGAAATCGTGCTGTTTCCGAACTGGTTCTGGTTCAACATCTACGAGATCTCCTCCTGGTCACGAGCGATCCTGGTCCCGCTATCGATTTGTTACGCCAAGAAGCCACTGAAGAAAATCCCCGATGCGATGGGAATTGAGGAACTGTTCGTTGGCGGGCGTGACAAGTCGCGCATGCACCTGCATTGGAGCAAGAAGCTGGTTTCGTGGCGAAACTTCTTCCTGGTGCTGGATCGGACTGTGCACTGGTTTGAACTGGTCCATATTCGTCCGCTCCGATGGCTGGCGCTGCGGAAAGCCGAGAAGTGGATGCTGGAGCGGTTCGAAATGAGCGACGGGCTGGGTGCGATCTACCCGTCGATCATGAACTCGATCATTGCCCTGCGCTGTCTGGGATATTCGCTGGATGATCCGCAAGTGATTCGCGCACTGGATGAATTCGAGAAACTCGGGATCGAGGAAGACGATACCTTCCGCATGCAACCTTGCATGTCACCGGTATGGGACGCAGCGTACGCGCTGTTTGCACTGGGCGAGGCGGGGGTTCCAGCCAACGATCCGCGCCTGGTGAAGTGCGCCGACTGGATACTGCAGAAGCAAGTTCGGAACCCCGGGGATTGGAAGGTCAAGAACACGAAGGGGCAGCCGGGGGGCTGGTACTTCGAGTTCAACAATGAGTTCTATCCCGACGTGGACGACAGTGCGATGGTTTGTCTTGCATTGAGTCGTGTGGAACATCCCAATGGACGCTACCAGCGGGAGTCGGTGCAGCGGGCAATCGACTGGATCTTTTCCATGCAGTGCAAGAACGGCGGTTGGGCATCCTTCGACAAAGACAACGATCGGATGGTTTTTGAAAATATCCCATTCGCCGACCACAATGCGATGCTGGATCCGGCGACAGTCGACATAACGGGGCGCATCCTGGAGATGCTCGCCGCTTATGGCTATGACAAGAATGACAAGCGGGTAAAGCGGGCGATCAAGTTCATTCGCGAGCAGCAGGAGCCCGATGGATCGTGGTTCGGTCGATGGGGCGTGAACTACATCTACGGCACCATGCTGGTGCTGCGGGGCCTGGAAGCGATAGGCATCGACCATCACGAGCCGTATGTGCAACAGGGCGCGGAGTGGCTGCGGATGGTACAGAATCCGGATGGGGGCTGGGGCGAGACTTGCGGGTCCTACGACGATTCCTCGACACGAGGTATCGGTCCAAGCACGCCTTCGCAAACGGCGTGGGCCGTCATGGGACTGCTGGCGGCGAGCGATACCCGCAGTGATTCAGTCGCACGCGGCGTGGCCTATCTTCTGCGGACTCAGCGAACCGATGGATCGTGGGATGAGCCCGCGACGACGGGCACAGGTTTCCCGCGAGTGTTCTACCTGGTCTACACCCTCTACCGGGATTACTTCCCGCTGATCGCGCTGACCACCTATGCCAAGGTCATGAATGGAGAAACGGCCAACCATCAAGCCGTGTAGACGCTTTCAGTTCTCGGTGTTCAGCTCTCAGCTGGAACCGAGATTAATTGTTCACTGATAGCTGACGCTGAGAACTAGATTGAAAGCTTTCGTAACAGGTGCCACTGGCTTTGTCGGGAGCCACGTGGCTCGCGCATTGGCCGATGCCGGGGCAGAGCTTCGGCTGCTGGTTCGCCAAAACAGCAATCCCAAGAACATCGAAGGTTTGCAGGCGGACCGCGTGACCGGCGATTTGCGCGATCCCATCTCGCTGGAGAAGGCGATTGCCGGTTGCGATACGGTCTTTCATGTGGCAGCGGATTACCGACTGTGGATTCGCGACCCTGAACAGATGTATCGGTCAAACGTTGAGGGAACGAGCGCGTTGCTGCAGGCGGCACGAAAAAATCGCGTTCGGCATGTGGTCTATACGTCGAGTGTAGCGACCATGGGATTCACCTCAAATGGTGAGCCGGCTGATGAAGCGTCTCCCGTATCCATCGAGAGCATGATCGGGCACTACAAGCGTTCGAAGTTTATGGCGGAACAGGTCGCCGTGGAGGCAGCCAAAAGCGGGATACAC
>JBPYEW010000030.1:0-4259 GCA_051984555.1 Terriglobales bacterium
TGGCGTCACTCGGCTAATCTGAAGGCGCGGCAGAATTCAAACGAAGTGCCTCCCGGTGGTTGTTGAAAATCCGGATTGAACTCGTTGACCCTGCCGGGGGATGATGAGTGTAATTGGTTTCGTAAACCATTCAGAACGACCTCCCCGGTTGGCTTTCCCTGTCATGGGATTACTTAGTGCTTAGCGTGGACAACATGAACGCCAAGGTGTCCGGACGCGAGTCCTTGAACGCCGCGGCCGAACCTGGACGTGATCTCCTGGAAATTGATGTCTTCGATGGCAATAAATCCGTGCGAGCCAAGAATCGCTGCAATACCAGCCGGCTCGAAACGGCAGACCGAACGTTCACCAGTTTTCTTAAGGTGTTCGGTCCGTTCAGTTTCTAATTGCCTTAGCTCTTCTGGGAATGCCTCGGGTTCCATATAGTCGAACACCACCTCCGAGTGCGGGATTGACGACATGTAGTCCAGAGTGCGGCCGACAGTGTCCTCTGTCAGATATGGCACAACCCCGAGCCAGGTGAAAAACGCGGGCGAGTTCTGCTGAAAGCCTGCGGCGACGAGCTTCTCTCCCAGATCGTCCCGCTCGAAATCGACTGGCACAAAAATCAGCCATTCCGGAAGTGCGATTTGAGCTTCAGCCAAGCGCTGGCGTTTCCATGCCTGTGTCGCGGGGTGATCCACCTCATAGAAACGGACCCGTCGTGCGCCATAGGGATTCCGGAGAGCGAAAGTGTCGAGTTCGGCGCCAAGGATGACGACCTGCCAAATCTCTCTTTCGACACCTCTGGACAAGGCATCTTCCGCAATCCGGCTTCGTGCGGTGGTGAACAGACGTCCGATGCTCCCCGAGGGGTGTTGGTTCGCAAATTGAAGAACGTCCTTCTCGTCTTCACGCAGAATCTTCATGGCAAATGGGTCATCGAGGATTGAACCATGATCGAGCAGCTGATGAGCAGCTCGTTGTCGGGCAACCATCAGGGCTGTGCGGCTGGGTTCATTAGGCTTCACGTTCGAGGTCTCCGTTCTCATCAATAGCTGATCGCACGAGGTTGTCGTGTGCATGACTGGCGTCAGTCCGCCAGAACTCTTACAACCACCCACGGAGCCGCCATCCGGATATGCATCGTTTCAAATGGCGAAAGATCCCGATAGCACTCTTCTACCGTGAGGAAAAACAATTTTCCTCTGGGTTAAAGAGTTCGTAGAGAAGATGCCGTCACGCCTCGTCATTCCGGTGTTTTCGTGGGCACAGAAGCGCGACGACAGCCTCCTGCGCAATACGCTTTTCCGTAGTGACTGCCTGGGTGTAGGTATCGAGCGTCACTCGGATCGTGGAGAGTCGCAATAGTTCCTGCATGATCTTCAGTTCAGCTCCGGTAGATCGAAGCAGCGTGGAATATGTGTGGCGAAAGGTATGCCATCCACATTGACAATCTGGTCGACGATCAGCCCCATCTTAAATAGGTAATAGACGGCAAGAAGGATAACCGGAACAAGAACCAGCCTTACGATGGCCAAGCTATAAGCTACTCTATGTCGCAGCGAGCTACCCGGCGTTAAGATCATAAATTTGCGCAGTCCCAATGCCACGTCCCACCTCCAACCCCAAGCATTCCTACTCGCTATTCACTGCATAGTATCTCAGTGAAGATCCCATTCCAGCCACTGGGGCTGGGGCATATCCGCTCCCGGCATTTATGGCCAATCCACAATAGGGCGTCCACTAAGTCGTCGCAGGCAGAATGGGCTGTGCGCTTCGCTGAGATCAAAGCCCATGAGAAGTCTCGATCAGCACGAGTGTGATGCGTTGATGCCCGCTGCCGCACCTGAAGGCCTGAGCCTCATGCTCGTGTAATGTTGAGCGGGCCACGCGCAGAAATGACCTGGGTGGCATACCTTTTGCGGTAGGCCTTAGGCGACAGCTGTGTGAGTGAACTGAAAAGACGCCTGAACGATCTTTCATCCTCATATCCGACCTTGAGCATAATTTCTGAAACAGTATTGTCGGTCGTCTCAAGAAGCCGTTTTGCCCTTTCGATCCGCAGCTTCTGAAGATATGAAGTTGGCGCCTCACCAGCTGCCGCTCGGAAGCGGCGGTCGAAGTTGCGTGTGCTCATCCCCGCTCGCTTTGCTAAATCCTCGACAGTTATCTGCCGAGCCAAATGGTTTTCCACAAACTGCTGAGCGCGGAGGATCTGTTGGTCCTTGTGCATTTTCTGCTTCGAGAAAATCGTGTATGGGAGTTGACTGTAGCGGCCCATCTCGATCAAGAGGACCTTAGCGGTCAGAATTGCGGCTTCTCTTCCGCAGTAGAGCTCCAGCAGGTAAAGCGCTACGTCGAGAAATGCGGTTGAGGCTCCCGCGGTGATGATATTTCCTTCATCTACGATCAGGCGGTCAGGTAATAAGTTCACTTGCGGATAGGTTCTGCGGAATAGATCCGCGAACGCCCAATGAGTCGTGGCTGACCGGCCGTTGAGCAGTCCCGTTTCGCCCAAGAGAAAGCTGCCAGTACACATCGAGACCAGGCGCACTCCATGGGCTGAGCACTCTTTAATCCAGGGCACAAAGGCACGTAAGGAGGTTAGCGAGCTGAGGACATCATCGCCAACCGATGGAATCAAGAGCAGATCCGGTCGTTCTGCGGTCGCTATCGAATCGTGCGGGTTAAGCGTTACACAGCCGCTAAAGTGCAAAGGCCTCTTGTTGAGCGCAACTAGTTCGACGTTGAAGGCGGGGTTGTCGGGATCTTCGCCCCGGGCATCAGCCAGAAGCGCACAGGATTTGTTGAGGATTTCCATCGGTCCGCTGATGGGAATGGCAGCAAACGTCTCAAACGCGAGAATAGCGACATTAGTGGGTCTCCGTCTGCCAGTCCTCATAGCGTGAAGTGATAGAGGGATCAACCGCGCGAGTCAAGCAAAATCCCTTGCTGTCCGATCTAGCCCCGTTTCTGTCTCATCCGGCCCGTTCCGAAATTTCTCGCTTGGCCCCACTACGAAATCTCCGTCAGTCGATTCTCATTAGTCAAAGCGGTTATTTGTCTCCAAAATGTAAATTCTCCATCTTTGTCCGAATCAGCCCCACATTTGTCCGACGCCGCCCTGTTTGGCGTCCTTGGGTACATGTAGTTGTAGGTGCGTCGCCGCAGTGGTCCGCGGTTGCCAATTCCAACTCATGCATATGAAAAAGCAAAAGTTCTTAGTGAATCAAAGGACCTTCTGACACAGCTTTGTTCTTATCGGAAATTCCTGTGCCTTGACTCGAGACACGACGGCCGCGAATGACGCTCATTACCGCTGAAACTTCTTTAGGGCTGCGGTTAGTTCGCCGAGTGACGCAGGAAAGGACACAGGTATGACGAACGCCGAAAGGTCGTGCTTGCAACCGGGGTTAGAGGGCGCCAAGGAGGCGCGATTGTTCACCATATGCTTCCGAGAGGCTGGAGATTGCGAGCGTTGACGCGCAGCCCAGCTTGTCATGCAGCGAAGGAACTCAATCGACAAGGGAGAACAAACAATGGCAAAGCCGGTAATCGTAGTAATCGGTGGTAGTGGAAGACAGGGCGGCGGCGTGGTCGACGCATTGCTCGCATCGGGCAAATTCACGGTTCGCGTCATCAGTCGCAACCCCGGGAGCGATGCCGCTAAGGCACTCACTCAGCGGGGAGCCGAGGTCATCAAGGGCGACTTGCTCGACGCGCCCAGCCTGCGTTTGTCGTTCGAGGGCGCGTATGGTGCCTTCGTCGTGACGAACTTCTGGGATCCCACGCAGATGCACCGCGAGACGGAGATCGGCGCCGCAGCGGTGCGGGCGGCGCACTCGGCGGGGGTAAAGCATCTCGTCTGGTCGACGCTCCCCGACTGCGAGAGGATAAGCGGCGGGCGTTTCAAGGTTGCGCACTTCACCGACAAGGCGCGCGTCGATGCGGTGGTCGAAGCGGCCGGTTTTCCGCGCCACACCTTTGTACATGCGCCAATGTTCTTCCAGAACTTCCTCACGATGAACGCCCCGCAGCCGTTGCCGAACGGCGGTCGTGGATTCGCGCTCCCGATGGACCTGGCGGCGCGCGTCATGCACGCCGGCGATCCCACCGAAGCCGGCCGCGCGGTGGCTGCCGCGTTCACTGCCGGCGATAAGCTGCCAAACGGCAGCCACCTCGCCGTTTGCGGTGGCGTTTACTCGTGCAACGACTTTGTTGCCACGCTAAACGCGCAGGGGCACAAGCTGCAGGCTGTCCGAGTCGAGCCACCCGAG
>JBPYEW010000031.1:0-4754 GCA_051984555.1 Terriglobales bacterium
ACCATCGACCTCTTCCGTGTCAAGGAAGCGCTCTAACCAACTGAGCTACGGGCCTAAACTGTGAGAGACGAGGCGGTAAACCAAGGCGACTCACCTGATCGCCGGAGGGCTGAGATCTGTCCTTCTCAGACCTGATGAGTGACGCACTCGCAGGGTTATTCTATCGGCCAACGCCGCTCCGGGCAAATCGTGACCCTGTGGCCGTCCGAGTTGCAAAGTGGCCGAGTGTTAATGACAATCGTAGCGTGAAATCTGCCAAGAGGAGCGGTGCTGACAAAAGTGGAGCCCGACGCTCCGGAAATACCAATTCCCGGGAGGGCAAAGGACCGGCAACGACTGTTCCATACAAGAAGAACAGTCGAGCGGCAAATACTGCCGAGCCGTTCCATGCGGGATCAATTGTCACGACAACTCTTAACAACCCGCGAGAGAAATTCTGGGGAGCGCTGCTGAGTCTAACCCCCGCGGGCATTAGCCTGCGTGGCATGGAATTGGCGTCGTTTGATGATGCCCTGCAAACGATGGTCGCGGGAGGCTCCTTGTCGGCCAACGTAGTCTTTTTCCCCATGCACCGGGTCGAGCGGATTGAATTGGATATGGCGGGCGATGCCATCCCCTCTCTGTCGGAGCGTTTTGAGTCACGCACGGGTGTGCGAGCTCTTGAGGCATTGAGTGCAGTGAACCGCGAACGCGACGGGAGATCCGGCCAATGAAGATCTCTCAGTTGTTGACCGCGCCGAACCAACTCACGCTGCTGCGGATGCTGTTTGTTCCGTTTGTCCTAATAAACCTGGTGGACCGGCATTATCAGCTAGCGCTGCTCCTCTTTGTGCTGGCCGGACTCAGCGACGGGCTGGACGGGTTCATTGCAAGGCGCTTCCATCAGCAGACCATGCTGGGCCAGTACCTGGATCCGATAGCGGACAAGCTTCTGCTGAGCACGACTTTTCTAGTGCTGTCCATTCTGCACAAGATTCCCTGGAAGTTCACGGTTCTCGTGTTCAGCCGCGACGTGTCGATCCTGGGTGTGGGAACTGTGTTGTACGCGATTGCGGGACTGCGGGATTTCCGGCCGAGCATCTTCGGGAAGGCGAATACTTTCTCGCAGGTAGCGGCAGTGTTCTTCGTGATGCTGTTTGACATCGACCAGGCGCGCTGGATTTATGCCGCACGATGGGCATTCCTGCGCGCGGTATTTGCCTTCACGATCATCTCCGCATTGCACTACATCTATCTAGTGGGCGTACGGCTGAGAACCCATAACCTGGTGCCGCCTACCGCGGCGAGCTGAAACATAGTTCTCATTGACTGTTCCCACCGTGCGTCGCCCGGCTCCCTTCCAGTGGTTCGCGGTCAGACGGCTTGCCCAAATCGGTTGAAAACACGGAGTGCTAGCTGGGGAAAAAGACTGCGACAGGAACCTTGAAACAAGACTTTGTCCTGCCGCAGTCGAGTGGTACTGCTCACGCTCGTTCGACAAGTCGGTTGCCGCTGTAATGCGCGAGCGGGGCCGACTGTACGACACCTGGGTTGGGTCTATCCAAAGGCCTCCCCTGCGGCGACGGTGTTGCGGTTCTGCTCCCGTTCGCGTTCTTCCTGGCATTCGAGGCAGTGCTGAGTCCAGGGCATCGCCTCCAGGCGCTTACGGTTGATCGGTTCACCGCACTCGATGCACACGCCGAACTGGCCGCGTTCAATCCGGCGCAGCGCGATTTCAATGCGAGTGAGCTGCCGGCGTTTCTGGCTGCTGCGCTCGAACAGGGACTCTCGTGCGAGGCTGGCAACGCATAGATCGCCAGCGTCCTGGGGACCATCGTTGGCAACGATTCGGCGTTCGTGGTCAAACTGCGCCAGCGAGCGCAGAGTATCCTGGCGCTCGGCCTCAAGACGGGTTCTGAAATCTCGAACATCCATATTCGAAAGCTTCTTGGAAGTACGCTGCATATTCTTCTCCGATGAAGGTGAGGGAATCAGGCACTCTTGCCGATCAGCAGGATCATTCCGGCGCACACCCGGCAAATGGGGATGTCGCGCTGATTGCCGCCGGTGCCGTATTGGCTCCAGCGGTAAGCGGCAACGTCGACATTGCAGAGCTGGCATGTCCGGGCCGGGTTATCGCGTATTTCGTCAAAGACGTTTTCGACAGTGAGTACACTGCCTGTAGCTGTTGCGGAATACATAGGGCATCTCCTCCGAGTTGAGTGAGCGAGTGAATGGCAGCCCGCACACATCAACGCGCGGGACTAAGGCGACTGAAAGGCAGTCGAGGAACTCAGGCGATCAGAGAGCCGGCGGGGGACGGTTGTACTGGCACCCGGTAGACCGGAATGCCACAGCGATTGTTTCCGGGAGGGGTAATTTGAAGAATACCGCCGATGGCGGGAAGAACCGGACAGCAGGCAATATAGAGTCGAACTGAAAGCCACTGGTGGTGTCGAGAAGCTGGCGTCTGGCGCTGGTGTGGTGACTATGCAGCGTAGAGCCGCTCGTCGAGGACAGATGCGGGACGACATGAGCAACTGTGCCGCGAACCAGCAACAGGACGGCGAACAGGCAGATGAGAGAGGCTCGCCAGGCGTGCAGTCGCGAGTTGCGTCGTGGAAAAGGCATTCAGTACTTCGCTCTGAGCTTGGTAGATTGGAACCTATCAGTCGCGATTTTGGTTGTCCAGCAGATTGAATAGTGTTGTAAACGGTTTAACCGAATTTTTACATCGGCGGGTGGCGTTGGGTGCAGTTCATGTTCGAAGAGAGGGCCTCTTTAAGTGCTGCTCTTTCCCTCTTCCCCCTGTCTATTTGACCCGTTTTCCAGCGTGCCCCTAGAATTGACGGTTCACTCTCGCTTCAATAACAGCATGCCGCTTCGCATTTACAACACGCTCTCGGGCGCCGTCGATGAGTTCCGCCCGTTGGACGACAACCAGGTTCGCATGTATGCGTGCGGGCCGACCGTTTACGACTACGGGCACATCGGGAATTTCCGAACTTTTATCGCCGTCGACATTTTGCAACGTTTCTTAAGGCAGAGCGGATACAAGGTCCAATACGTGATGAACATCACCGACGTGGACGACAAGATCATCCGCAACTCGAGCCGGGAGGGCGTGTCGGTCAGGGAGTATACGCAGAAGTATGAGCAGGCGTTTCTCGAGGATTCGCACCTGCTGAACATCGAGCGGCCCGAACTGGTGCGGGCGACGGACCATATTCCGGAAATGGCGGAGTTCATTGCGAAGCTGGTGGACAAGCAATTTGCCTACCGTGCTGACGATGGTTCGTACTATTTCCGGATCGCGAAGTTCCCGCAATACGGAAAGCTTTCAAAAAAAGATTTCGAGGGGATGACGGATGGAGCGCGTGTCGATGTGGATGAGTACGATAAAGACAGCGCGCGAGACTTCGCCTTGTGGAAGGCCCCGAAGCCGGGGGAAGCGTCCTGGGAGACGAAGATCGGCCCGGGGCGGCCGGGATGGCATATCGAGTGTTCGGTGATGTCGATGGAGGAATTAGGCGAGACCTTCGACCTGCACGCCGGAGGGGAAGATCTGATTTTTCCGCATCACGAAAACGAGATCGCGCAGTCGGAGGCGCTGACCGGGAAGCCGTTTGCGAACTTCTGGTTTCATGCGCGGTTTTTGCTGGTCGAGGGCGAGAAGATGTCGAAGAGTCTCGGCAACTTCTTTACCGTGCGCGACCTGGTGCTCAAAGGGCATAAACCGTCGGCGATCCGCTATCTGCTGACGTCGGTACCATACCGGCATCAACTCAATTTCACATTTGACGGGCTGAAGCAGGCGGCGGTATCCGTCGATCGCCTACGAAACTTCGTGTTGCGGCTGCGGACAGCGAAGTTCCCGGCGGGTTCCAACGCAGGTATGAAGCAGCTGGCCAGCGAGACGATCGAGGCGATGCGGGCGGCCATGAATGATGATCTGAACACCGCTCAGGCCCAGGCTGCAATATTCGAGATGATCCGGAAAGCCAATGCATCGGCGGACGCGGGAGAGTTGCGCAGTGACGATATAGAGCACCTGTTGGAGGCGGTCACGAAATTCGACGAGCTATTCGCGGTGCTCACGGACGATGACATCCCCAAAATGAAGAAGATCATCGAGTGGGCGAGCGCATCGGGGCGAGAAAAAGACATCAGTCGGGAACTGGAGTCGATCGTCGGGGCCGGGCAGCTATCGAATGCCGACATCGATCGCAAGATTGGCGAGATGGAGTCCGCTCGGAAATCCCGAGACTTCAAGAAGTCGGATGCGATTCGCGGGGAGTTGAATCAGGCCGGGATCATCGTTGAGATCACGAAAGACGGCATACGTTGGCGGCGGAAGTAGGGACTGGGAACGGGAAAGCCCGCAACGACCGAGGGCACGAAAGAAGACGCGGGAAGCACGAGCGGGAATGCCCGTGCCTCCCTTGTTCTGATTAGCTAAGCAGACTTGCGGTTACGTGTTCGAAGGCGATCGACTTCGGGATTGTTGACATCGCCTTCCTGATCGACGTTCAGTTCCTCGTGACGGACGTCATCGGAGACGCGTTTGGTGTCCTGCACAGCACGCTTTCCGACTGCGACTTCCTCGTTCACCACGGGCTTCTTCTCGACCCGGACGCGTTCCTCGGTGAGTGGCACCCGAACTTCGGAGTTTTCGGATCCGATATGTCCAGGCGCTTCGCGGCCGGTTCCGGCTGTGCGCTCGATCACGAGTTCTTCACGGGTGACAGGCACCTCAACGTTCTGCTTTTCCGTGA
>JBPYEW010000032.1:0-4901 GCA_051984555.1 Terriglobales bacterium
TGATCTCGCGCTTGTCCCAGATGTGGTTGCCGGTGGTCAGAACTTCGATCCCGGTCTCGAACAGTTCTTCAACGAGGGGCGGAGTGATGCCGAACCCGGCGGCAGCGTTTTCGCCATTGGCGATGACCAGATCAATCTTGTGGTCGGTCGTGAGTTGCTTGAGCCGTTCGCGAACAATGTTGCGCCCGGGGCGTCCAAAGATATCGCCGATAAAGAGGATTCGCATGAGGTCCTCTTCGATGGTAGCAGACTGGTTTCAGGTTTCGAGTTTCGGTGGGCTGGAATGCTTCCAAGGCGTGTTTCTAGCGAAAGACACGACAGCTGAACGGCTAGTTGCCGGTTAGAGCAGCGGTTTTCAGGAAGTCATAGTTGCCGGATGGGTTCAGCGTGATACCGGTTACGCGCGTGGAATGTACGACCACGTTGTCCAAGTACCAGAGATCGATGTAGGGAACATCCTGCGCGAGAAGCGCCTGGATTTCGGCGTAGAGCTGCTTGCGTGTGTTCTGATCAAGTTCACTGCGTGCCTGATCAATCAATGAATCCACACGGGGGTCGGAGTAGAAGCTCCGGTTGGCCCCCTTAGGCGGGAACCGGGAGGAATGGAAGGCATATTCGAAGATGTCAGGATCTTCGTTCCCGGCGATCCAGCGAAGCGTGTACATCTGGAAGGCGCCGCTTGTCACGTCGGCGAAGAATGTAGCGAACTCGTAAGTGCGTATGTCGAGGGCTACACCGATTTCGCGAAACTGTTGCTGCAGGACCGCTGCAATCAATCGGGGGCTTTCTTCGGTCGAGGTCTTCATCGTGAGATGGAACCGCACTCCATTGACAACCGGGTAGCCAGCCTGGTCCAGGAGGGCTCGGGCGCGGGCGAGATCATGCTGATATTGCGGCACGTCGGCGTTGTAAGCCCAGCTCTCGGGAGGCAGCACGCTGTAAGCCGGGCGGGCGAATCCTTGCCAGAGATATTGCAGCATCGGTCCCCGGTCAATCGCATAGGCCAACGCCTGGCGGACGCGCACGTCTTTCAGGATTGGATCGTGACAATTCAAGGCGAGGTAAGTCATGACCGACCCGGGCGAGCGTTGGACGGTGAGCCTGGGTTCGTGCTGGATCGTGAGTACCGTGTCGGCGCCGAAGGCGTTGCTGGCGATATCGGCACTCCCTTTGCGCAATTCGAGAGCGCGAGTGGTGGGATCCGGGACAACCATGAAGCGGACACGCTCCACTTTGGCCTTCGAGCCCCAGTAATCATTGTTCCGCTCGATCAAGACCTCCTTATCCTGCTGCGCACTCACGAAACGGAAAGGCCCGGAGCCGATGGGTTGGCGAGTCACCTCGGTTTCGCTGCCGTAAGGAACGATGCCGAGAGCGCCGTCGGAGAGGTTCCACAGAAGCGTGGCGAAAGGCTCCTTCATATGAAAGACGACCGTGTAGTCGTCGCGCGCGTCAATATGATCGACGAAGCGATAGGCGGCAGATTTTGTGGTGATGATCTTCCCGGTTAAGACCGAGTCGAGTGTCCACTTCACATCCTTCGCGGTGAGCACGCGCCCATCGTGGAAGCGAACGCCGTGGCGCAGATGAAAGATGTAGGTGAGTGGGTTTGGAATTTCCCAACGCTCGGCGAGGCCGGGCTGCACGTTGAAATGTTCGTCGCGGGTGAGGAGGTCGTCAAAGAGAAGATCGTCGATACGTTCGGACTGTGCGTCGATGCCGACGCGTGGATCAAGGTTCGTCGGGCTGCTCTCGATGATCATGACGACTTCGTTCGGCGCGGGCTTTTGGGAGCACGAGAGGGCAACCCCAGCCAACAGAATGCTAATGATCAGCGGGATCACCCGCTGCGATTCACGCATAGGAGATCTTGCCCAGGATGGCAGGACGTTGCGCGCCGGTAGCGGTGGGAATGTTGGAAGGCTTGCGGTTCCAGGTCTGAAAAGCGAGCAGTGCGAAGGCAACGGCTTCCTTGGCTTCAGTCGGAAGGCCAAATTCGTCCGAGAGCCGCAAGCGAATTCCGAGTTTCGCCAACTCGGCAGACATCATGCTCAGCAGCGTCGGGTTCTTCGCACCGCCGCCGGAAACTACGAGCTCCTTATACGATCCCGATTTCTTCACGACGAAGCGCTTGAGGGAGTCGGAAATCGAGCGGGCGGTCAGGGCCGTCGCGGTGGCGACGATGTCTTGTTTCCGCGAACGGCGGCAGCGACGGAGAAAATCGCCGACGAATTCGCGGCCGAATTCTTCGCGTCCGGCGGTTTTCGGAGGTTTGCGTAAAAAGAACGAAGCTGCCAGCAATTCCTTCAGAACAGGTTCCAGCACCGTGCCAGTGGCGGCCGTGTAGCCGTCGGGATCGTAGGGCTTGCCATAGAGCTGGTCCATGACGGCGTCGATGACCATGTTGCCGGGGCCGGTGTCGAAGGCGACGACCTTTTCCGGCGAAGCAGCGGCGGGGATAGCGGTGAGATTGGCAATCCCGCCGATGTTCTGTACGACCCGGCCGATGTGGGGATCGCAGTAAAGGATGTAGTCGAGGAAGGGAACCAGCGGCGCACCTTTGCCTTGCACCGCCATATCGCCGGGACGGAAGTCGGAGATGACGGGCACTCCGACGCGCGCGGCAATTACCGCACCTTCTCCGGTCTGCCAGGTGACGGCCAGTTTCCGGCCGAGGAATGTTTCGGGTTCGCCTTGATGGTAGAGAGTTTGGCCGTGGCATCCCACCAACTCGACCTTGAGCTTATGCCTTTGCTGCGTGGCCAGAATCGCTTCCGCGTACAGTTCGCCTAGAAGGAAATTGAGCCGCGCCAGATCCGCGACGCTCGCATGGAACGAATTCATGGCTGCGAGGATCGAACGCCGAACATCTTTGGGGTAGGGGTATTCGGCATGCGCCAGCAACTGAAATTGAGGAAACCGTTGTTTTTTTGCCCGGGAAGCGCTGGACCTCACGCGCACGATTGCCACATCGATTCCGTCGGCTGAAGTTCCGCTCATCACTCCGGCAACGATCACGACTCTTCCTCCCGCCCGAGTGCGTCCAGTCTGACCTGTTCCGAGAATTCCCACAACTGACGAGTCAATCGTTGGATCGACTCCGGTTTGGGCGGCGGTGGAAATCGCTTGAGGCCACGCGTTTTCTTCTTAAACGCGAGAATGCGTTGCGATGATTCTTTGACTCGTTGGGCAAATCGGCGATCCGAGCTCGCTCGCTTGAGAAAAACCTCGTGAGCTCGCACGATGAACTCTTCGCGATGGCAGATCAGCGCGATGTCGCCTCCGGCGGCGATATGTTCGGCGGCGGCATCTTCGACGGAAGCCGCGGCTAAGACGCCGCCCATTTCGAGGTCGTCGGAAACCACTAGTCCACGATATCCGATCTTCTTGCGCAGAACGCCGGTGATCCATTCCGGAGACAGCGACGCGGGCGTACGGTTCTTAGTGACCTGCGGGTAAGTGGCATGACAGACCATCACGAACGGGTAGTCGCGTCGAAGCGCACGGTAGGGGTAAAGGTCTTCGGACCAGAGCTTTTTCCAGGGTTTGTCGATGACGGGCAGATCGCGGTGCGAATCAAGATTGCCTTCGCCCAAACCGGGGAAATGTTTGCCGCAGCCAAGGACTCCTGCGTCGGCCAGGCCGCGGAGGAACTCGCGGACGTACTGAATCGTCTCTTTCGGATTGGCTGAAACGGCGCGCGATGCCATCACGGTGCGAGACGCGTCGAAGGCGAGATCGGAAACAGGGGCGAAATCAGTGTTAAACCCTACAGCGCGGCATTCGGCTCCGATGAGGCGGCCGTGCTTACGAAAGAGTTTCCGGTCGCCGGCTTTGAAGACCGCCTCAGCCGATGGAGCGGGCGCGATGGCTTTCTTTAATCGGTCGACGAGTCCGCCTTCCATGTCGACACACAGGAACATAGGTGTTGAAACTAGTTGCTGGCAGCTCTTCAGCAGATCGTAGGTTTGTTGCGGGTTGACGATGTTGCGGGCGAAAAGCACGACCCCGCCGGGACCAATGCGCTTGATCAGCGATTCGAGTCCCGAGGACATCTCTGTGCCGTCGAACCCCATGATGATGAGTTGGCCGATTTGCTTCAGGAGTTCCGAATTGTTTGTTCGATGCGACATGGTTCGGACTAGGCCCTATCGGACGGCTAATGTTTTCGCGTACTCAAAAGTATAGGAGCAGAGACGGGGGCGCAGACTAATCAATCTGGTTCTTTAGTGCCGCCAGGAGATTCAGGGCCTCAAGGGGGGTGAGTCGGTTCAGGTCGACTTCACGCAGGCGACCGACAACCTGGTGCGAAAGAGGGGTAAAGATGGTCAGTTGTGCCGCGCGCTTGGGCTGGGAGTCGTCCGACGCGAGTTGGTCGGTGAGCCGTTGTTCAGCGTTCTCGTGTTCCTCGAGCACCTCGCGGGCGCGCTCGATGACTTCGTGAGGCAATCCGGCGAGCTTGGCTACTTCGATTCCGTAGCTACGGTCGGCGGCTCCAGCCTCTACTTTTCGCAGAAAGACAATTCCGCTACCCGTTTCCTTTACCGATACGTGATAGTTCTTCACGCCAGAGAGGCGATCGGCAAGTTCTGTGAGTTCAAAGTAGTGAGTGGCAAAAAGGGTTTTGGCGCGGGTGCGGGCGTGGATGTACTCGACCGCGGCCCAAGCGATAGCGAGGCCATCGTAGGTGGCGGTGCCGCGGCCAACTTCGTCAAGAAGGATCAGCGATCGCGGTGTCGCCGTGTTGAGGATCGCGGCCGTCTCGGTCATTTCCACCATGAAGGTGGAGCGGCCTCGCGCAAGATTGTCGCTCGCGCCAATGCGGGTGAAAACCCGGTCCACGATGCTCATGCGCACCGAGCGGGCAGGAACAAACGACCCCATCTGGGCGAGGATGACAC
>JBPYEW010000033.1:0-62512 GCA_051984555.1 Terriglobales bacterium
GCATTCATGGCAGTACCCGGCCAGAACTTTGAAGTAACGGCCCGGTACGCAACCGACGATCCAGCAACAAAGGCAACCTCGATCAAACTCGATCTGCCCGCGCGCTGGACCTCGAAGCTCGTCTCTAAGGATGCGACCGGCAATCAGTACACCGCGCGCTTTCGAGTAGACGTGAGTCCTTCGGCAAACTACAGCCGACCCTATTGGCATCGAGCTGACCCCGAACGCGACGCCGTAAACTCGATCGACGAACCGGAGTTCGCCACACTCGCCTTCCCGCCTCCTCCGGTAAAAGCGGTGGCAACCTTGGCCAGCGGCGCCGAAGTGGAAGCCACCTGCATGACGAAATTCAAGAATGCGGAGGGACAGGACGCTGAACGCGCGCTCGCCGTCGCTCCTCCTTTTTCTGTGACTCTGGAGCCTGCTACTGAAGTCATTCCCACAGGCCACGGCGGCAAAACGAAGATCCGGGTCGCCATTCGTACCAATATCGCTACCGAACGCAATGCATCGCTTCGCCTGGAGGTTCCGAATGGTTGGACCTCTGAACCCGCTGCACAGTCGCTCGCTTTCCAGCGTGCAGGTGAGTCGAAGGACTTCACTTTCGAGGTGCGCCCAGCAGCCTTACATGAAGGCCAATCGAAAATACGTGCAGTTGTCGACTACAAAGGCCAAGCCTACAACTTGGGATACACCGTCGTGACACGTGCTGATCTGGACACTTTCTACTACTACCAACCTGCCGCGCAGCAGGTCAGCATCGTGGATGTAAACGTTCCCCCCGACCTCAAAGTCGGTTACGTAATGGGCGCGGGCGATGATATACCCACCGTGCTGCAAGAGATCGGCATGAATGTGAAACAGATTCCTGCAGAGTCGCTAGCCACCGCCGATCTAAGCCAATACGGAACCATCGTGCTGGGAATCCGCGCGTACGACACACAAAAAGAGGTTGTCGCGAACAACAAGAAGCTCCTCGATTACGTTTCGAACGGCGGAACTCTCGTTGTGCAATACAATGCAAGCGCCCAGGACTTCAACGCCGGACATTTCACGCCCTATTCCACGGAACTGAGTCGCGCCCGTGTTTCGGTCGAAGAAGTTCCCGTCGACATACTTGCGACCGATGACAGTGTTTTTCGTTATCCCAACCAGATCTCCCAGAAAGATTTTGAAAACTGGGTACAGGAGCGTGGCCTTTATTTTATGAGTCAGTGGGATGACCACTTCAAACCACTGCTTTCCTGCCACGATCCTGGCGAAGCACCGCAAAAAGGCGGCTTGCTACGCGCGCAATATGGCAAGGGCACGTACATCTACACGGGATACGCTTTCTTCCGGCAGCTCCCCGCCGGAGTGCCGGGAGCGATCCGGCTCTACGTAAACCTGGTCAGTGCCGGACACGGACACTAGTCCGGAGGAACTGGCAGGGTCCTTACTACAAGAGAATGCACACACCAACCACACAAACCGGCGAACAATCCTCCGATCTTATCCGCGGAGTCGGCCTGGGCAGCGCCACCGCCCTCAACATGATCGAGATGATTGGTATCGGACCATTCATCACCGTTCCTTTGATGGTGAGCGCAGCCGGAGGACCCCAGGCGATGCTGGGGTGGATCTTCGGCGCGGTGTTCGCGATGTGTGATGGTCTGGTTTGGGCCGAACTCGGAGCAGCCATGCCCGGCTCGGGTGGCTCGTATCGCTATCTCAATCAAATATTCGGCCCCAAGACACTGGGTCGCTTGATTTCTTTCCTTTTTATATGGCAGCTGTCCTTCAGCGCTCCAATGTCGATCGCGAGCGGATGCATCGGCCTTTCGCAATACGTGGCTTATTTCCGTCCATCGCTCGATCGCCCACTAGCGTCGCACGCAATGAATCTTGGGCTTCCCTTCATTGGTGATTTGCAGATGCGCTGGGTCCTCTCCGGTGGAACATTCGTTGCCATCTTCAGCTGTTTGTTCGCGATCTTTCTTCTCTATCGGCGCATTACCAGCATCGGCAAGCTTTCGAAGATCATGTGGGTAATCGTGATGGGAACACTGGTCTGGATCATCTTCGCCGGACTCACTCACTTCAATGCGAAGTTGGCCTTCAGCTTCCCGCCGGGCGCATTCCACCTCTCGCGTGACTTTTTCCATGGAATGGGATCTTCCATGCTGTTCGCCGCTTATCTCTACTGGGGCTATTACAACGTTTGTTTCATTGGCGGGGAAGTCAAAGAACCCAGCAAGACAATTCCTCGAGCACTACTGCTATCTATTCTTCTTGTTGCATGTCTATACATGTTGATGAACGTCAGCATCCTGGGTGTGATTCCCTGGCAGGAACTTGACCATGCCGCTAAGGCCAACACCGGGCTCTACACCGTTTCTATTCTCATGCAGCGGGTCTATGGAACCTGGGCGGCTTACACGGTGACGGTGCTTTTGATCATTGCGGCGTTCGCCTCAGTTTTTTCCGTCATGCTGGGATATTCTCGCGTCCCCTATGCTGCCGCCCTGGACGGCAACTACTTCAAGATCTTTTCGCGCATTCACCCCGAGTACCACTTTCCCTATGTTTCCTTAATCGCTTTGGGGCTGGTCGCGATGGCCTTTTGCTTTTTTAGTCTGGCCGACGTGATCGCCGCCCTGGTTGTAATCCGTATCACATTGCAATTCCTCGTTCAGGCGGTTGGCGTTATCGTATGGAGGATTCGCCGACCCGACATGCCTCGTCCATTTCGCATGTGGCTGTATCCCCTGCCCGCGCTGCTGGCTTCAGCGGGGTTTATCTATGTTGTGTTTGCCCGCACCAACTCGATGAAGCAGATCCGCTACTCTCTCGTCTTACTTTTCACCGGTCTCCTGATTTATTTCGTCCGTGCATGGCGGAACCGCGAGTGGCCCTTTGGCCATTCCGTGGCCCCAGTTCCGGAACAGGCGCCCACCAATTAACATGGCCGAGTCGGTCAAAATTCCGGTGTCGAATCACACGGATAGCAACACGTCACCATGGGCACCCCTCGGCGAACCGTTGTTCCGGTCGTTGTGGGTGGCGGCTGTCATCTCGTACACCGGAACCTGGATGCAGAATGTCGGCGCCGGCTGGTTGATGACGACTCTGACCATGTCCCCACTCATGGTCAGCCTTGTACAGACCGCGGCTACGATTCCGGTCTTTCTAGTGATTCTTCCGGCGGGTGCGCTCGCCGACATGATTGATCGCCGAAAACTCCTGCTAACAACTCAGTGGTGGATGGTCTTCGCATCTGGAATTCTAGGGCTGTTGACGATTTTGGGTTGGGTAACCCCGTGGATTTTGCTGGTGTTCACCTTCCTTCTCGGAATCGGAGCTGTGATGAACGATCCAGCTTGGCAGGCGATCACCCCCGAAATTGTGTCTGCCGAGCAGCATCCCTCGGCGGTCGCTCTGAATTCCGCAGGCTTCAATGTCGCCCGTGCTGTTGGTCCAGCGGTCGGCGGCCTGATCGTCGCTGCCGCCGGTTGTGGGACGACATTCTTACTCAATGCACTATCGTTTTTCGGCGTGATCCTCTTTCTTTACCACTGGAAACGACCCAGCCCCGAGCATGTAGAAACAGGCCGCGTGTTCGACTCAATCTTGGACGGGCTTCGTTATGTACGGCGCTCCAGCGTCGTCAAATCGGTCTTGATCCGAACCGGCGCTTTTAGCTTTGCCGCCAGCTCAATCTTTGCTTTATTGCCGGTAATTGCCCGACCTCATGGCGCCACTGGCTACGGACTCATGTTGACCTGTTTCGGGTTGGGCGCACTCGCTGGCGCCGCGGTCCTTCCTCGTCTGAGGCGTCAGATGACCGTCGATGCTCTGGTCGCGTTCGCGATCATCATCTTCGCCGTAACCGCGGTCGCGTCGGGTGAAGTACATCAATTTGCACCACTGTGTTTCGTTCTATTCGTGGCCGGAACGGCTTGGATAGGGATCCTCGCCTGTTTGAATGTGGCTGCGCAGACGATGTGTCCTGATTGGGTCCGCGCTCGTGCTCTTTCCATGTACCTCTTGGTTCTCCAAGGTGGCATGGCGTTAGGCAGCACCGCATGGGGAGCACTGGCGACGCGTTTCGGACTGCCCACCGCTATGTTTTGCTCGGCGTTAGCCCTTGTCCTTGGCCTTTCGACGATCCGTAAGCACCGGCTATCAGCGGCTCACCTGCAAATGGCCCCTGCGGTTGTGCGCGACTGATCCGCTGGCGGGCTATGCAACGCTCCGTCGACGTCCATCGATCTCTTCCGCTTTGGTCTGACAATCGATGCAGAGATGCGTCCATGGCACTGCTTCCAGCCGTCGGATACCGATCTCCTTTCCGCAGGAAAGACATTGGCCATAGGTGCCATCCTCCATGCGCGAAAGGGAGCCATTGACCATTTGCAGCAGCTGCGCTTCGTTCTCACTTTGCGAAAAGGACAGCTCTTTCGTGTAGGTTCTGAGTGCCTGATCAGCCACATCGGCGGCGTTCTCGGTGTCCACTTCGCGGCCCTCGCGCGCCTTGCGATCAGCCTGGTTTCTCAGGCGGTCTCGGGTCTCTTCCAGCTTCTTGCGGAGTGAGTCCTTTGCTGCTGAATCCATGTATCCTCCGGTTGTTTTCTCTGCAATCCAGTTTGATGCGTGGATGACCTCTTCGGTGCCCCGAGATCGCAAAGCTCTTCTCATTGTCGCGGCCGTCCAGCTACACTGTTTGCCGCACAAGGAGCGTGCCCATGAAAAAGCTTTTTGCAGTCGTGCTGATTTCTCTCTCGCTGTCCATTTCGGCTTCCTACTGCCTGGCGCAAGGCGCAAAGCCGGCAGAGGAAAAGCGGACCATGTCTCAAGTGATGGACCGCGCATTGAGCGGTGTAGAAAAGGAATTTGTTTCCGCGGCCGAAGCCATGCCGGAAGACAAGTATGATTTTGCGCCAACCAGTGGCGAATTCAAAGGTGTGCGCACATTCGGTATGCAGGTGAAGCACGTCGCTGCTGTCAACTTCCTGGTGGGCTCGACCATGATGAATGAGAAGCCCCCGATGGAACTGGGAGGCGAAAACGGGCCGGACTCGATCAAATCCAAGGCCGACATTGTGAAGTTCTTAAAAGACTCTTTCGCCTACATGCACAAAGCCGTTAACTCGCTGAACGAGCAGAATGCTGTGGCCAGCATCAAGAATCCTTTTGGCGAAGGATCGGCAACCCGGCTGGGGATGTCGACTTTGATCGTTGGACATTGCTTCGACCATTATGGGCAGATGGTCGAATACCTACGCATGAATGGAATTGTTCCGCCGGCCAGCCGGTCGTAATCCAAACCGATCAGCTGCGGGCCCGGCGCATCCGGTCCGCAGCTGCAATCATTAGACACTGTTACTCTGAACCGGAACCCGCGGCCGTGCTCGCTGCCACCATTCTTGTCGGAAGCGGCCTGTATCCGCTTCGGGTTCGGATGTGATACTTCTTCGCCTTTGGCCCTATCAGCTTCACGCTGATGGCACGCCACCCTCGATTCGGATTTGCGCGAGGGTAATAGCTCAGTGAATACAGATGAGCCAGGTCGTCCCTTATGGAGGCGAATGCCTCTTTCTCTTCTCGCCAATTCTTGGCGAAATACGCTTTTCCGCCAGTTGCCGCCGTCATGCGCGCGAACACTGCGGTTGAGATGGGATCGAGTTGCGCCTGCCGCGTACTGATCATGTAGATCACGGTGCCGGTTGATTGGGCCAGTTCAGCAACATCCTCCGGAGGAGCGACGCTGGAGTTGTCAGGACCGTTCGAGAACACCACAATGACCTTTCGTCCCTGATATTGCGCCGCATCTTTTACCGTTAGTAGCAGTGAGTTATAAAGCGCTGCGTCGTCCCCAGCCACCGTCGAGCGAACTCCCTGCAAGAGCTGCGAGCGATCTCGTGTTAACGCAGCAGCCCGCGACAAATCTCGGCTGTAGGAGTAGAACGCAATCCGGTCCGCCGCATTTAAAGAACGCACGAAGTCGCTGATCGCGTCCTGCGCGAACACGAAGCCTCTGTACATGTAGTTGCTTGTGTCAAAAAGAATGAAGACATTCGAACCGGCCACCAGCGCATTCAAAGCACTCGCGGGGCCAGACGCCGGATCCTCGGCTTCCTTGGTTACTACGGGATCTTTGGAAGCCCTACCCCCCACGTCAGCCACGGTACGAGTGGGCTCTGTGCCCTCGGCAAACGTTGCGATTTTCTGTCCGACGCCGTCTTCGCTGATCGCAAAGTCTTCCGGTCGCAATCCGGTGATGTAATTCCCTTTATCGTCGGTGACAGCCACGTTGAGCTGGACCATGTCGACGATCACGTGGATATCCGGCTGGCTGACCTGCGCGGAGGTACGGAATCCAAGGACAGCAGATAGTGCTACCGCGCCGAAAAGAATCAGAGATTTCTTTGCCATACACTTTCCTCGGGTGCTTATCCCTTCGGGAGTACATCCTTATTGTGTCGACAATCCTGTTGCGGCCGCTCGGACCGTCGTATCGACAGCGATCTTTCCCTGCCGAAAGTCATCGCCGGTTTCGCGCATTGCCCGCAGCAGGGCAGGCCAGTCTTCGAAATCGGTTGCGAAAATCTTCGCCACCATTCGGCGGGTCAACTCGGGAGCGAGTCGGTTCAACAACACCGGCGAGTATCCCTTTTCGTCCGCCAGGCGGGCCCAGTACAAGTTGTTGGAGTCCCACGATTCCGCCATCAACCGGCTCGAATACCCCGAGAATGCCGGGAATGGTTTCACGTTTATCAGTTCGCGGCCATAATTCTGGGCCAGGCTCTTATGGGGGACGCCAAAATCCCGTGAAAGCCGCTGCCAATTCAGTTCGTTGGGATGCTCCTTGGACAGCGCATCCAGTTCTTTGCCCGACGCTCCCCAAACTTCCTGCTCTTGGGGGAATCGCTCTCGGAATTCCGCCGTGATGTACAAAGTGTCCGCCGGCGTGATTTGCTGCATCGCCTTTTGGAGTTCCCCAGCACTGAGTAATCGATCCAGCGCCACCGTGCGCTGGGGCACCATCCGGTCCCCGAGGATTGCCATGACCTTCTTGCGTAAATCCGCATTGGCCAGGGATGCCGATACCAGCTCTTCGCCTGCTCGTTGATACAGCGTGACTACGTGCAATTCATTTCGGCTGACATTCCACCACCGCGGGACAATGCTGTCCGCGAGTAGCACGGGCACCGCTTCCTTCCAGATGAGCGCCTGGACGTTCTCGGGGGCGATGAAATCCTGCTCGGCATCGGACAATGCATATGGCAAGTCAGCGAGGGATCCCACTAGATGCGCGCCTCCGCCCGCTGGCGATCCCTGCCCAAACAACTGTGGCACGCGCCACAAACCCTCGACTCCGGCCACCGTTTCTCCTGCAAAATCGTGGGACCGGACAAGCAACGAATTCGTCTGCAACAACTGGGCCGAGGGCGGCTGATAATACGCATAGTTCAACCCGACCAGCGTGTCGCGTAAAAATGACGAGAGTTGCCCGCGGGCCTCTTCGATCTGCCCGGGTGAGGCGGAAGGCCGTAAAGCCTTCGATATATCTGTTTTCATCTGGGCATCGGTGTGACTGTTGTTGTACGTGCCCGCCGCCCATTCCAATCTTTCGGAAAAGGTAAACATAGCGCGGGGCATTTGGAATTCGCGAAGTTCGGAAGCCAGCGGGGCCAGCGATGCTTCCGCAGGGGAACCATGCCGAATCTCACTTAAGCCCTTGCCGAGTGCAAGAAGCGTGTCCAGCGAAACCAGGCGCTGGCTGTCCATCACGTTCCGGATGTTCTTCGCAATGTCGTCATGAACCCGCTGACCCTCGGCGTCGAGATGATGAGGGCCTGCCAGCAAATCAACGATCTCATCTTGGGAAATATCCGGACGTCCCGTTACCGCGAGGGAGATTGCTGCAACGGAATTTTTGCCCGCCTCAAACAATTGTGCTGCCGTGCCGATTCTCGCAAACGGCCGGATGACTTCGCGCCACGAGTCATTCAGCTTTGCAGCGGGAATCTGTTGTTGGCGGGCAAAGATTTGCCATAGTCCGATGGACGCCTGGAAAGTGCCCATCGCGTTTCCGCGCAGAGAGTGATTCGAGATTTTGTTTATGCCGTCGGCTGTGCTGATGAACTTCAATATCGACGAATCCTCTAACTGGGGAAATTCAGAAAAGATCAGATATTGGTCGCTGTAATCGTCGTACCGCTTGGCCATCGACCAGAGCGTGTCTTCTTTCAAGCGGCGGTCTGGCGTCCGCAGCCCTTCGAGTTCGGAAAATGCGAGATACATCTGGACGGGACTGTCGTCACCGTCGCGACGGGAGAAGGCAAACAGATCCTCAAGCAGCTGATCGGGAGTGTTCGCTTTGCCATGTTTATTCCAGTGACGCATCCGTCTCTTGATGACTCCCTGGTTCATTACCGCGTTCCAGAGATCTAAGCTTCCGGGCACCAGGGGCTGACCTGCACTATCCCACTGCTGTCGCGTCATCAGGAGCAGTAAATCTGGAGCTCGGCGGAACGCCGACCGCGCCGCCTCCGACGAAGGATCTTCGCGCCGGAACGCCGCGTAATTGTTCTGCAAACGATGACCTTCCACAAAATGGCGCTGTTGCTCTTGATTGATCCGGGCAACACAATCGTAGTAGTCCGCCAGCCAGCCGTTATCTTTGCGGAATAACTTGATTGCGAATTCGCTGGCGGAATCAGGACTGGCTCCGACTATGTCCTTCCATGCGGATTCCGCAGACGGCCCTCCGGGCACCTCGACGCGACCGGACCTTACTACTAGTTGACTGCCGTAGTAATCCATCACCGGGCTAAGTGGCAGCAGTCTTTTCAGTCCGATCGACCGGTGAAGATATTCCCGAGTTTCTGGATCGTTCCGTGACAGTGCCCAGTAAAGTCGCGCTAACAGCGGATGATGGATCAAGGCCTCGAGAAGGGTTGGAGAGCCTTGCCCTGTTCCCTTCACCGCTGTCACCCAGTCGTTCTCCGAAAACAGAATCGGCACTCGGGAAACCGGATAGGGGTAAGCGAATGGTTTGCCGCGCTGCAGGTCCTCCTCTAACGCGGAGAGTGGGAACCCTGAGTCTGTAGTAAGGAAAGCCCGCTCCGGATCCGATGTAATTACCGTCGCGTCCCGCTGTCCGCACGTCTGTCGCAGGCGGTAGCCGAGGATTCGCAAAAGCGGAACGGCCTGTTCGCAATTCGAAACGCGAATTGTCTGATCCGGACCGGCAAGCGCCGACAGTTCCTTTGCCTGATTCACGTATCGCCCGAGCAATGTCAGGAACTCAGTCGGAGTGCCACCATCCGTCCAACCTACGTAACCCTGCACGTAAATGTTGCGGGCGATCAGGGGAATGACTTCGTCCGGCGAGGCTTTCTGGCTTACACCAGCCATGCGGAGCAGCGATCGCAAAGGCCCCGGAACGGTGATCTCACCAGTAGGCGCCGCCGCTAACGCGGGCGCTTGGCTGCCTCGTGGATCAGACTGGCTGTTTGGTGTTTGCGCAAGAAGAGAGCCAAGCAGAATGAAAAGCACTAACGCGTTAACACTACGAAGGCAGAAGAGAAATCGCATAGCCGCAGTCCCCTCGGCAAACGTTGAGGCTTCAGAACTCGAGCGCAACTTGTACGGATCAGCGCCCGCGACGAAGGTCTGGCATTTACACAGTCAATATCGATTTTCTTGACGTCGTGGAATTGTGCTGGAGCACCATCCCCTTAAGCCACCCGCTTTGATCGGGGAATAATACTCCGACTGGAGCCCAGATTTCAGGGTTTGCAAAAATTTTGCAATTCCGCGAAACCCCGCGTCTGGCATTAGCAGCAGCTTGGATGCCCGCGCGGACCTCGCTGTTGCGCCACTGCGAACTTCCCTTCAAAGAAAAGCTATGAAATCGCGTACCGGCCCGAGGAGGCCCGTTATGATCGACATTCCGTTTCGAACGAACGCTATACCTTTGACCAGTTCAGCCTTCTCGACAATACTTCGCAATCTTGGCGTCTCCGCGGCCGAAATCTGGACGGTCCTCGCTGTTGAGACGTCAGGGTGCGGTTTCTTGCCCGATGGACGGCCTCAAATTCTCTTTGAACGCCATATCTTCCATCGTCTGACGCACGGCCAGTATGACGATGGCCGAATCAGTGATCCCACTCCCGGCGGGTACGGCGCGCGCGGCTCACACCAATACATGCGACTCTCTGCCGCGATCGCCCTGAACGGGGACGCGGCCCTGCGAAGCGCTTCTTGGGGCATCGGACAGATTATGGGAATGAACTATGCCCGTGCGGGCTTCCACTCCGTGGAACAGATGGTCGGCGCCATGTGCGAGTCGGAGGATCACCAACTTACGGCCTTCGGCGCATTCCTTGTCGCGACTGGGCTACATCGATTCCTGCAGACACACGATTGGGTTTCGTTCGCTCGGGGCTTCAATGGCCCAAACTACTTCATGAACAACTATGATGTGCGGCTCAGCTTGGAATTCCGGAGACTTACAACCGGACCGCTACCCGATTTGAACGTCCGCGCAGCGCAATTGTATCTAACGTATCTGGGCTTCTCCCCCGGCCCCATTGATGGTTTCAAAGGTCAGCGCACGATCTCGGCTCTGACCGCTTTTCAGTCAACTCGTAATTTGTCGCCTTGCACGATGATCAACGGCGACACCATTGCCCAACTACGCGCCCCTTTTGACCCTTCATCACCCGGCTCCGCCGGTGAACCACTCTCGCTAGTCACGTAGTCCCGAAGCGCAACGCAGTGACTCGGATTTCTCCGATTCATCTCCAGGTTCAATGGTGGGCCAATATGTAGTCGTCGAGACATACGAACCTGCGCTCACGTTCGCATTCGATCACGTCTAACCTGTATGGTGCGGGCACTTTCGAACAGAACTTTACGCCAGTTCGGTGCGTATCTGATTCCGATGCTACGGTTCGTTACGTTCATCGCTTTGGTGCTTCTGTTTTGCGGGAACCTAACCTGGGCGCGACCTAAGGGCGACATCAGGATCCCTCGAGTCTCAGTTGCGCCGCGCCTCGAAGATTTCGTGGACATGCAGCCTCGTGGTGCCGCAACCCAATTGCGTAAGTTAACCGACTTCACGCAAAACGCGCCGTCTGATGGCAAGCCCGCTACTCAACCGACGGAGGTCTATGTCGGGTACGATCTCGCGAATCTCTATGTCATTTGGGTTTGTTGGGACGCCAATCCGAATGCAGTTCGTGCGCACCTCACGCGCCGCGAGGCAGTCACTCCTCCGGATGACGATTACATCGAGCTAACGATCGACACTTTCCACGACAAACGGCACGGGTTTCTTCTAGACGTTAATCCGTTGGGCATGCAGGCCGACGCTTTGTACACAGAAGGCAGCAAGGCCGATTATTCGTTTGATATGGTGTGGAATTCACGCGGCAAGTTGACCTCGAAGGGTTATGTCATCTGGATGGCCATTCCATTTCGCAGCCTTCGTTTTTCCATCAATGACAATGAACTCTGGGGCGTCACTTTCATGCGTTACATCGCGCACCTCGATGAGACTGACTACTGGCCTTACGTCTCCAGCCGCGTTTCGGGCCTGCTCAATCAGGCAGGCACCATGAGCGGCATGAAAGACATTTCTCCCAGTCGGAACATGCAGTTCAATCCGTATACGTCGTTCCGTAGTTTTCGAGCGGTCGACAATCGCGACCCATCGCAGCCCCGGTTCCAGCAGATCAATGCGCAGGGAAAACTCGGCCTCGACTCCAAGTTTGTATTCCACGACAGCCTCGTGCTCGATACAACCATCAATCCCGACTTCTCCCAGGTGGAATCCGACGAACCGCAAAACACGATTAATCAGCGATTCGAAGTATTCTTCCCGGAGAAACGGCCGTTTTTCCTGGAGAACTCTAATTTTTTCGGCGACTCAAGTATCGGAGTCTTCACCCTCTCAGAAATGTTGTTCACGCGGCGGATTGCCGATCCCACTTTCGGCGCTCGCCTTACTGGGAAGCAGGGTCCCTGGAATCTTGGCTTTTTCATTGCCGATGACCGCTCGCCCGGCCTGCTGGTTCCTGATTACAGTCCCTTGGCCAACAAACGCGCCTACTTCGCCGTCGGCCGCGTCAGTCGGGATTTCGGACAGCAAAATAGCGTGGGAATCATCTACACCGATCGCGAATTTGCCGGATTCTTCAATCGCGTCGGAGGAGTGGACGCGAACTTCCGCCTTAATAAGAACTGGACTTCTTGGGTCCGAACCGTTTTCAGTTCCACCACACTCCCATCACAATTTCAATTGAATCCAACTGCCCCCGGCGCGACCACTTTCAGTCCCTACATGTTTGGGAGCAATACGGAAGCAGTTCTCAATAACATCGGGCGGCGTTTGTCTTACGAATTCCTATACCAGGACATCACGCCGAATTTCCATACGGACACGGGTTTTGTACCGCGCACCGACATCCGCAACGTGAGCCAATATTTTCACTTCTACTGGCGACCCGAGGGCAGGCATCTTGTATTCCACGGACCGGAAGGCGAGGCGCACTCGTTCTGGGATCACACCGGTATCAACCTTCTTCAGTCCTACAGCTTCGACTGGGTCTTCGACTTCAAGCCAAACCTTATTGTCGCTCCGATCATTGCTTACGAGACTGACACGCTTCGACCTATCGATTTCGGGGGTTTGCCGGCAAATCACAAGTATGTTCAAGACGCCACCGGCTTGGTCATCAAGGGTAGCCCACTTCGCAGACTGACCTTCAACACCAAAATCATTCGCGACGGAATCGTTCTGATTGACGTGCCAAACGGTCAGTTGCCAATAACCGGAAGCGAACTCCTGATCAATCACACAATGAGTTTCAAGCCGACTCAGCATCTCGAGATTGACAACACCTACATCCTCGACCGTGTGCTGAACGGCACAGCCCACCACGCTGCTTTCAACAATCACATCATTCGATCGAAGTGGAATTATCAGTTCACACCAGCCTGGTCGCTGCGCTTCATTACTCAGTACAACGGCTTGCTCGCAAATCCGATCTACAGTTCACTTACGACCACTAGAAACTTGAACTTCGACTTCCTTTTTACGTACATGCCCCATCCAGGAACAGCGGTGTACGTGGGGTACAACAGCAATCTGGAAAACCTTCTGCCGGGACTATGCGAACAGAGTCCGACCTCCCTCACCTGCGTTCCCAACGGGTCCCTTGGGCCCGGGCTCGTTCGTACGAACAGGTTCATCAATGACGGCCGGCAGTTCTTCGTAAAAATCAGCTATCTGTTCCGCCGGTGAAGCTCCCGCGAAACCGCCACCCAAATCTTTTTATTAATTTTTTGTGAATTCGTCGATTTTCCCTGCCCGGCTTCGTCAATAGAGTGGCGGGTATAACAAAATGTTCGCACACGATTCATTTGTTGTGTCTAGTCACCGATTCGCAAATCTTCGGAATCCTTCTGGTCAGGTCAGCTATCTGATCATTAAGGTTTTATAGGCTTATCAGCCGCGGTGGGCGAGTACCGCCTGAGGCTTTACGTAATTGTTCAAAATGTCCTGTTCCGTCAAGGATGGCAGCCGCAAGTTAATACAGTAGAAGTACTTACGTCAGTTTCTTAAGGGATACCGTATGGCGAAGAGAATGTTATTGATGTTGGGCGTGGTGATCATCGTTCTTGGCGGTCTGGGCTTCATGAAGTTCAAGCAGATCCAGTCGGCGGTACAGGCTGCTTCCTCTTTCCAGATGCCCCCGGAGGCGGTAACTACTATTTTGGCCAAGAAAGAACAATGGCCCTCCGGCATGAACGCCATCGGAAGCGTAGCAGCGGTACAAGGGGTAGTCGTAAGTGCGGATCTCCCCGGAACGGTTGCCAAGATCAATTTTGAGTCTGGCAGGTTCGTCAATAAAGGTGACATTCTGGCCGAACTTGACACCCGCCAGGAGCGCGCGCAATTAGCGGCCATGGAGGCCCAACGCGATCTTGCCCACATCAACTTCTCCCGCGCCGAGCAACTGTCGGCGCAGGGCGTAATCTCAAAATCGGACTACGACAAGTCCAGCGCCGATCAACGTCAAACTGAGGCTAATGTCGCCGAGTTGAAGGCCACGATCGAACGCAAAACAGTTCGTGCGCCTTTCTCCGGCGTACTTGGTATTCGCAAGGTTAACCTCGGCCAGTATCTTGCTGCGGGTGCTCCGATCGTGCCTCTCCAATCTCTCGATCCAATTTATGTGAATTTCGGGATTCCCCAACAGGACGCATTGCAGGTAAAGGACGGCCGCACGCTCAGAATCACCAGCGATGAATTGAAAGGTCAACTGTTCCAAGGTCGCGTCACTGCTCTCGACTCCGTCATCGACGAGAACACTCGCAACGTGCAAGTCCAGGCAACGCTGCCGAACTCGCAGCATAAGCTCCGTCCCGGCATGTTCGTTCAAGTCGATCTGAACCTTGGGACCAGTAGCTCAGTAATTGAGCTGCCTGCGTCAGCAATCAGCTACGCGCCCTACGGTGATTCCGTCTTCATCGTTACGGACATGAAGGGTAAGAATGGCGAGAGTTATCGAGGGGTTCGCCAGCAGTTTGTGAAGGTTGGTGGCTCCCGTGGCGACCAGGTCGCCATTACTTCGGGACTCAACCCCGGCGACGAAGTAGTGACCTCCGGCGTCTTCAAGTTGCGTAACGGTGCGGCAGTCCAAATCAATAATAAGGTGCAGCCGTCCAATAACCCGGCTCCCAAACCCGCGGACAGCTAATCACGGGCAAATACGGCGAAACGCTGACTCGGAGGGAAGCCGATGAAATTCACCGATCTTTTTGTTAAAAGGCCAGTTCTGGCCATTGTGGTCAACCTGGTGATACTGATCGCCGGGCTGCAGTCCATACGTTCGCTCAGTGTTCGTCAGTATCCCCGCAGCGACATCGCGGTCGTGCAGGTGAGCACGATCTACGTCGGCGCCAATGCCGACCTGGTACGAGGCTTCATTACGACTCCTCTCGAGCGCGTAATCGCCAGCGCTGACGGTATCGACTACATGGAATCTTCGAGCGCTCAGGGACTCAGCACGATTTCGGTCCACCTGAAGCTCAACTACGATACGAACGCAGCTCTGACGCAAATCCAGGCAAAGGTCGCGCAGGTGCGGAATGACCTTCCGCCAGAGGCCGAAGCTCCTGTCATCGATCTACAGACCGCAGACAACCAGTTCGCGGCCATGTATATCGGTTTTTCCTCGCGCGATCTGGATCAGAATCAAATCACCGACTACCTCACTCGTGTCGTCCAGCCAAAGCTGAGCGCCATCAGTGGCGTCCAGCGTGCCGACATTTTGGGCGACCGCACGTTTGCCATGCGCATTTGGCTGAAGCCCGCGGAAATGGCGGCACACGGTATTTCGCCTTCACAAGTGCGCGATGCGCTCTCTCGCAACAACTACTTGTCCGCCCTCGGTAGCACAAAAGGCTCCATGGTTTCCGTGAACTTGGTCGCCAACACGAACCTCACCACGCCACAAGAGTTCAAGCAGATGGTGGTGAAGCAGGATAACGGCACCGTGGTGCGATTGGGTGATATCGCGGACGTAGTACTGGGAGCGCAGAACTACGAACAGGATGTTCGCTTTAACGGCGAGACCGCGACCTTCATGGGTATCTGGGTACTTCCCACGGCGAACTCGCTCGACGTAATAAAGGATGTTCGCGCTGCTTTACCCGGTATCCAGTCCCAGCTACCGGCGGGCATGAAAGTCGGCGTACCCTATGATTCGACGGCGTACATTCAGGACGCAATCAACGAAGTCCTTCGAACTCTAACGGAAACGTTGTTGATCGTAATTGTCGTAATCTTTCTGTTCCTGGGATCGTTCCGATCCGTCCTGATCCCTGTCGTGGCGATTCCGATTTCTCTGATCGGCGCGGTCTTCATCATGTTGGCCGCTGGCTTCACCATCAATCTGCTGACGCTGCTTGCCATCGTGCTTTCCGTCGGACTGGTGGTTGACGATGCGATTGTGATGGTTGAGAACGTAGAGCGGCACATCCAGCAAGGTAAGCCGCCCATACGAGCCGCGATTGATGCTGCACGAGAACTGGTCGGCCCGATCATTGCCATGACAATAACGCTGGCTGCCGTCTACACGCCAATCGGCATCCAGGGCGGCCTGACCGGTGCGTTGTTCCGCGAATTTGCCTTCACGCTTGCCGGCGCAGTCATTGTCTCGGGTATCGTTGCTCTGACACTTTCTCCGATGATGGGTTCCCGCTTGCTGAAGGCAGGAGCTGCGGAGAAAGGCTTCGCCGGGTGGATCAATCGTCGTTTTGACGGCGTTCGTAACACCTATACCCGGCTGCTGACCGGTACCCTAGCCTATCGTCCCGTAGTTCTGGTTCTCTGGGCTGTCGTCGCTGTGCTGATCATTCCTTTTTATATGTTCTCGCAGCGCGAACTGGCGCCTGCCGAGGATCAGGGCGTCGTATTCGGTGTTATACAGGCAGCACCCAATTCGACGATTGACCAAACCAATCTATACAGCAAAGAAGTGTACGACGTTTACCACTCATTCCCTGAGAGCCAGAGCATTTTTCAAATCACCACGCCCACCGGCGGTTTCGGCGGTATGGTCACTAAGCCGTGGAGCGAGCGCAAGAAAACTGCGCAGCAGCTTCTGATTGGGTCAACCAAGCCTTTGTCACAGATCGCGGGTATTCGAGTAATCCCGTTGACTCCACCCGCCCTTCCTGGAGGCGGAAATTTCCCGGTGGATTTCGTGATCGCTTCTCCAGGGGAACCCCAGCAGCTCGTGCAATTTGCGAATCAGTTGGTGGGCAAAGCGATGACCAGCGGCATATTCATATTCGCTGACTCTGACTTGAAATATGATCAGCCCCAGGCTGAAGTAGTGTTCGATCGCGACAAACTGCGTGCTCAAGGCGTCGACTTAAGTCAGGCCGGCCAAGACCTATCCACCATGCTCGGCGGTAATTACGTGAACCGCTTTAGCATTCAGGGCCGCAGCTACAAAGTGATACCGCAGATCAAGCGCGCTGAGCGTTTGACGCCCGACCAGCTCTCGGAAATCTACGTGACCGGAGCGGGAAACAAACTGGTTCCGCTGTCCACCTTCGCCTCGTTAAAAACAACGACCGAACCGCGGAGCTTGAACAAATTCCAGCAGCTCAATGCTGTACGCATTCAAGGCGTCGTGCCGCCGGGAGTGCCGCTCGACCGCGCGCTTCACATTTTGGAAGACGAGGCCACCAAGATTCTGCCCCAGGGGTTCACGGTCGATTACGCTGGTGAATCTCGGCAGTTGCGCACGGAAGGCAGCAAGTTCCTTACTACGTTCCTGCTTTCCGGCATCCTTATTTATTTGGTTCTCGCAGCACAGTTCGAGAGCTTCCGCGATCCGTTTATCATTCTTGCCGGGTCAGTTCCACTCGCACTTTCTGGTGCGCTGATGTTCTCGTTTCTGGGGTTAACAACGCTGAACATTTACAGCCAGGTAGGTCTGATCACACTCGTAGGGTTGGTTTCAAAAAACGGAATCTTGATTGTGGAATTCGCTAACCACCTTCAGGAGCAGGGTCTCGATAAACTCAGCGCAGTCATCGAAGCTGCGGGTACCAGACTCCGTCCCATCCTGATGACTACTGCCGCGACGGTGATCGGCCACTTTCCATTGGTGCTCGCAACGGGTCCCGGTGCCGGCGCCCGAAACAGCATCGGCATTATGCTGGTCAGCGGCATGATCATTGGGACGGTGTTTACGCTGTTTGTAGTGCCTTCAATTTACGTGCTCGTCGCTCGGACACATAGCAGAGACGAACTCGGCGAACCGGAACCCGAACTGGCAACCACAGAGGCAGCCTAAGAAGAGTGTCTGGTTAGTTCAAGTTGCATTGTGGGTTCCGTAATGTGGGTAGTTCTTTTCTAGGGAAGAACTACCCTTTGCTGTCAGATTTGGTTTACACCCCTCCCAGGCACACGGATGTACAAACCCTGCCGCTGGGACAGACTGCGTTCGCGTAGGGATCAATGCACGTCGTTGCGATGTGATCCCCACGTTGGCCCTGGCCTGCTTACCTTTACACTCTAGTGGCGTCTATCCAACGATTCGGGGCGGATTCGTGTATCCAAAATCGAACGAGGAACAAACCCGGTGGGGATTGGTATGGCTTTTGAGTTTTGCGAGCTGGACGGCAATAGGTTTCCTTTTTGTCCTCTTGCGTTATGGCTGGATGCGCGAAACCAACATGCCAGTCAACTTCCGATCCATTCTCTTCATACCTCTTCTGAACTGCTGGATAGGAGCCGTTTGCACCCCAGGCGTCTATTGGTTGGTACATCGCTTTCCCATCGAGCGGTCGAACTGGCGGACTCGGGTACCTCTACATATCATTGGCAGCCTGCTGTTTACCGTCGTCCATGTTGCAGCCCGGATCGCGCTGGCTCCTGTAAAGGGCGAGCACGGAGAAGTTCTGCCGCCCACTCTGATGCTCGGCTGGCAACTCTTTCTCGCCTTTACCTACGACGATGCATTAACCACATACTGGCCGATTCTGATTCTGGTCCAGATGCTCGATTTTCACCGGCGCTCAAGGCAAAAAGAATTGCAGGCAGTGCAGCTCGAAACGGAATTGGCGAGAGCACACCTCCAGGCCCTCAAGTCTCAGTTGCAACCTCATTTTCTGTTCAACACTCTCAACTCAATCTCGGCATTGATGCACATTGACGTAAGAGCCGCCGACCGCATGATTAGTGAACTGAGCGACCTTATGCGCCTGACCCTCGAGACGGGAGATGTCCAGGAGAGCACCGTAAGGGAGGAGTTGGAATTCGTACAAGGGTATCTCCGCATTGAACAGACCCGCTTCTCCGACCGTCTATCCGTCGACTACAGGATTGATCCATCAACGTACGATGCCATGGTTCCCCACATGTTGCTGCAACCCTTGGTAGAGAATGCAGTACGTCACGGAATTGCTAAACGCGCTCAAGATGGCAGAATCGAGATCGGAATAAAACGGTTGCACGATCAACTGGTGATCTCAATCAAAGACAACGGTTCCGGTTTCGATCTGCAACAGATTCCGAATAGCGGACTCGGCTTGAAGAATTCGCGCGAGCGCCTTCGGCAGCTGTACGGGGAAGGTCAGCAACTGTCGGCCGTTCCCGTTCCGGGAGGGGGAGTTGAGGTCCGTATTTCAATCCCCTACGTCGAACTAAACCAAGGAACTACCACCCAGTCTGTTCACGTACCTGTTACAGCGGGGCAAACCCAGTGGGGAGGGGCTCTGCATGGAAATCCGCACGGTAGTCGCTGATGACGAACCGTTGGCTCGCACCAAGCTTCGCGTTCTTCTGAACGATGAGCCCGACGTTCGCATCGTAGCGGAATGCGCCAATGGCTTGGAAACCATACAAGCCGTGCGCACCTACCGCCCTGACCTGCTTCTTCTTGATGTCGAAATGCCGGAAATTGGCGGCTTCGAAGTCCTGCAGGCACTCGAAGCCGAGGAGACGCCTTTCGTCATTTTCACAACCGCCTACAATGACTACGCCGTTCGAGCGTTCGAAGCGGAAGCACTTGACTATCTTCTGAAGCCTTTCGCCGGTGAACGATTGCGCGAAGCGGTTGGCCGGGCACGTCAGCAGCTCGCGCTTCATGAAGGGATCATCTCGCCTCATCGCCTGCGCGAATTTCTGGCGCATCCGCCCAGCCGTAGTGGGTTCCTGGAGCGCTTGGTCATCAAGTCCGCTGGTCGCGTTGTCTTCTTAAATGTGGACGAAATCGACTGGATCGAAGCTGCGGCCAACTACGTCCGCATACATACCGGCAAAGAGTTCCACCTGATGCGCGAATCGATCAGTCGAATGGCTGAAAAGCTGGACAGTGCACGTTTTGCCCGCGTCCACAGGTCTGTCATCGTCAATGTCTCTAAAATTCGCGAGCTTCAGGCCTGTAACAGCGGCGAATATATCCTTGTGCTTCGCAGCGGAAAACAACTTCCCTGCAGCCGAGGCTACCGCAGCGCGCTCGAGCGCTTTATTACATAGCACTCTGCCAGTTGTTCAGGGCTCGTGTATTCCGCCTTACCTATCACATTTTCTTCCATCGATAGCACAGATCGTGAGTTCGTAGCCGGTTAGAAACTACTCGTCCCCGCGGTAACACTAAACCCAGCACTTCACAGTAGTCTTGCCTCAGGTGAGGTGCATTGTGAACCAAGGGATGGCAGAAAACACTGGCAATGTCCAAGATGTCCGGGTTGTTATCGGCCGCATGACGGAAGAGCTACAAACACTGATTCAGCAGCGTGACGAGGTGATGCGCAAGATTTGCACCGTTAAGAAAACCGTCGCCGGCCTGGTCTCGCTTTTCGGCGAAAACACATTTCAGCCGGATCTCCCCGATTTCCTGGGAAACAAGAGTTCTCGAAATTCAGGACTCTCTGCCGAATGTCGTTTCGTTTTGATGAATGCTGAGCGCCCCTTGTCAGCGCGTGAAGTGCGCGATAGGGTTATCGATCGCCTGCCCTCGCTCGCCAATCACCGCGATCCGCTGGCCTCGGTAACCACAATTCTGAATCGCCTGATCCGTTACGGCGAAGCCTGCCATGTGGTCGACGAAAGAACCGGGCGTCAGCACTGGGCATGGATCACAGAGCAACCATCGGCGGATTCGTCCTCCTCGTCAACTTTGCACGACTCCCAATCCCGAAGCTTTTGACGCCGAACGCGAAAAGGGGACGCGCGTCGGCGTCCCCGATTTCCGTCTCCTTTTGCTTGCAAGCCGTCATTTCGCCCAAAGAAAACTTTTTGGCGAACCGTATCTGAATCTCCCTCCTTTTCCTCGCTTACGAATTCAATAGCTCATGCAGGCTGCGGCTCACGGTTGGCTCACACACAGATCAGGCAACACAGACACCAATAAACAGAAATGTTCACTCCATCAACACCGCCTCGCTCATCGCGCATCGGAGTTCGTTAGTAACGGCAAGCACTGCGACCGAGCAGTTGCTGTTTCTGAAACCCATATCTCGCAACACCCATTACCTTCTGAATTCCGTAGGTCATATATATCTGCGACGGTCGCATTCAGGGATCAGAAGGCTCTCACTAATCCCTTCATTCCTTGCTGACTCAATTACGTCCTCTCACGCCGTGCATTCGTCCCAGATCACTGGTTTCCTACGAATCCGGATTCTAGGTTGCTGCACTGCTACCTGGTTGGGGTTGTGCCTTTCAAGAATCCTGACACGAGGAGAAAACATGACATTCGAGAGCCCTGCTCGAAGGTGCATATCCACTTCAACAAGACAGTTGCACATAATCAAGCAGATCCTGGGAGTTGCTCTGGCGTTTGTGCTGTTCAGTGTTTGTGCGCTCGCCCAGAGAACAACGGGAACGTTGCGCGGGCAAGTGCTCGACCCACAAGGTGCAGTTGTGCCTAACGCCAAAGTCAGCGTCACCAATCAGGCGACCGGCGTGGCTTCCAGCGCGCAAACCACATCGGCTGGAACTTACAATTTCCCTGCCCTGATTCCGGGCAGATACAGCGTCAGCGTCGAGTCAGGCGGGTTTAAATCCTATGTTAAGCACGACGTCACAGTGCTTGCCGACCAAGACAACGTTGCCGATGCCCAGTTGCAACTAGGGACTGCTTCCGAAACAGTCGAAGTGCAAGGGGGAAGCGTTGAAGTGCAAACGACTTCTTCATCTCTGAACAACAACTACAATTCGAGTGACGTGCTGAATCTCCCCAACGCCGGAGGCGCGTTGAATGGAAGTCCACTGAACCTTGCTGTATTGGCCCCGAATGTCACGGCACAACCAGGCGGCGTTCAAGGCGTCGGCGGTTCGGTCGGCGGCACTCGGCCTCGCGACAATAACTTCACTATCGATGGGGTTGACGATAACAATCTCGGCGTAACTGGACCGAATTCGACGGTCATTCCAGATGCGGTCGCCGAATTTTCTCTGCAAACCAATCAATTCAGTGCGGAATACGGTCACTCTGCCGGCGGTCAATTCAACCTGATCACCAAGACCGGCACGAACAACTGGCACGGTTCAGGAGAATGGTATGCACAGAACCGCAATTTAAACTCGGTCGACAATCTCACGAAGCAAGCCATCGACGCGGGAACGATTCCCGGAGTCCCTGCTTATGACAACAACCGTTTCGGCGGTACCGTTGGCGGACCCCTCGTTAAGAACCGATGGTTCATCTTCGGTGCGTATGAGTACACGACACTCCACGGCCAAGGCTCTCCGACGTCAGTCATTGCGCCTACGGCCTCTGGCCTCTCGACGCTACAGGGCATGGCGGTGAACCCATCTGTCAGTAACGTGCTCACGAATTATCCTGTCGCTCCACTCAACGACCAGGGATCCATCGCTGTCAACGGAAGTTCCATTCCGGTCGGGAATCTGGTCATAATCAGCCCCGAGTTTCAGCGGGAGCATGATCTTGTCGTAAACACCGATCTCAGTGCCGGCCACCACCAGTTCGGCACGCGCTTTTTGTTCAACCAGGAAAAGTTCATCCTTCCCGTGAACTCCACGCAGTCGCAGTTCAACCAGCTCGAACCAGTAAGGAGCAGGAAAGTCGCTCTCACAGACACTTGGACGATCAGCGATCACACAATCAACGATCTGCGTCTCCAGTACTCGTACTACTTCCTGGGATTAGACAATCCCTGCTCGGCATGTCCTCCGGATGTCACCATCGCTGAGCTTGGAAACACAACCGTGGGTCCAGCAGATCATCAGTTTCAGAAGCAGAACACCTACCAGATCGTAGACAACCTGTCCTGGTCTCACGGAAAGCACACTTTCAAGTGGGGAGGTCAGTACACCCATTACATCTACCCGCAGTTTTTCTTGCCCCGAAGCTATGGTGATTATTGGTATGACACCATGCAGACCCTGGTCAACGACGGCGTACCGGAGAACTCCGGCAGAACGCTTCGCAATGCCGGTTCCGGTTACTTCCTTGGAACACAGAGCGCAATCTATGGCTTTGCGCAGGACGACTTCAAGGTTTCGCCACGACTGACACTCAACCTTGGACTTCGCTACGAATACTGGACCAATCCCGTCGGCGGAAAGACTCAGGCCCTGAACGCCATCTCTAATGTGCCTGGGGTTATCAGCTTCGGTGTACCCAAGACTGACAAGAACAACTTCGCTCCACGCGTAGGCTTCGCTTTCGATCCGACTGGAAGTGGCAAGACGGCGATCCGTGGCGGATTCGGAATGTCCTATGACGTGAAATTCCAGAACTTCGCCTCGATCACATTGCCCCCACAGCTGCAGAGCGAGTTGACTGAGCAGTCAGCATGCACCTTGACTCCTCAGCCCTCCTGGTGCGCGAGCGGAGCGGGGTTCCTCGCGGGTGGTGGCCTGCCGCAGACGTACATTCCTCCGGCTGATCAGGCAGCTGCGCGAGCACTGACCACAAGCTATATCGACGATACTGTCATGCCGAAGATCATGACGTGGAGCCTGAGCGTTCAGCACGAGCTTTACCACAACGCCACACTCGAAGCACGCTATCTCGGTACCCGCGGTATCTCACTGCCAGTGCAGTACCGGCGCAACAAGATAAGCTACTTCGACGCCGGCGGGACTCCGCTCCCAACCTATCTGTCGGGCTCGAGCATTCCCACAACCTTCAGCGCAACCACTCCGACCGATACGAACTTCTATAATTTCGTGTTCGAGTTGAATCCTGCCTTTAGCGACAATATCTACCAGCAGTACGGATTTGAGGGAAATGTAACTGCTGACCCCCCGTTCGGTAGCAGCATCTACCACGGCGGATCATTGAACTTCACGCAACGTTCTCGTCATGGATTGACGCTAAGTGCGAATTACACCTATGCGCATACCATTGACAATTCCACGAACGAATTCTTCACCAGCCTTTTGAATCCGCGCCGCGCGCAAGACACCAATCGCCTCGGTCAGGATCGGGCGAGCTCCGATCTCGATGTCCGCCACAAGGTTGCTATCGCCTTCACGTATGAGCTGCCCAAACTGCGTGCCGGTAATGGCGTCCTGAAAGCTTTGTTAAATGGATATCAGTTGGGATCGGTATTCCTCGCCCAAACTGGCCAGCCCATCACGTTGCAGTCAGGCGTGGATTCTAACGGGAATAACGATAGCGCCGGTGATCGCGCTATCTTCAATCCTGGTGGAGTCGGGCTCACGGGCTCTGACGTTTTCCCGGTTTGTGAAGCAACCGCTGGAACAACTTCAGGTGCTGCCGTTGGTACAACGTATATCGGGTCGACGTCGTACACCAGCGCGCCGTTCAACGGTTGCGCTTCAAACCCGCTCGGTCCTTTTGCCGGCTTCGGAATCGGCTACGATCCCGCAATCGGCTACACTCCTGTCAATCCCAACGCTCGCTATGTTGTCGCCGCGGGCGGCGCTGTGGCCAACGTTGGACGAAATAGCTTCAACACGCCCGGCTTCGGCACGGTAAACCTGTCGATCTTTAAGAACACCTACATCACGGAGTCGAAATATCTCCAGCTCCGTGCTGAGTTCTTCAATGTGCTCAATCACCCCAATTACACACTGAGTAATGGCAATGTGTTCAACGTCGCCGGAATCACGACGGCGCTGGCTAATCCTCAATACGCGCTTCCATTCGATCCGAACTTCCTGAACTCCCACGTGTTCAGTGGTGGACAGCGCAACATCACACTCGGTCTGAAGTTCATCTTCTGACCTTAATAACGCTGCGTCCCGGGAGGTTGTACCCGGGACGCAGTTGCTTTGCTTGATCTCTCGTGCGCATCTTATTCGACGTTCCCGCAACTCGATCCGAGCCATTTCGATGTAAATGTCCCGCTGGTATTCATCGTTCGTCCATTCACCGTGGCTGTGATCTGCTGTTCTCCCTTCACGGTCTCTGAATTCACTGCTTCCACCTTGACCGAACCCTTGGCTGTGGTTCCCTCGATATCACATACAAAGCTCGCCTCAGCCTTGCTGCTGGTCGACGTGAGAATCTTCTTCGTGCATTGTCCTTGCTGATCGGTGAAAGGAGATTCTTCGAGCGTTCGCTTTGTCACACAACTCTTGTCAGTGTGCGTGGTTGTTTTTGCCGCAGCGTTCGCTTTCATGCGCGCTTCAAACTTGGCTCGCTGCTCAGGAGTAAGTCTCGACAGCATCTCTTCGGGTATGGGCACTTCACCGCTTCTTGTGGTGCTTCTGGTTGTCTCCCACAATCCAGTTTTGACGTTAAGAGGTTGAAATTTATCTTCAGCCCACACTGCGGCTGCCATGACAACAATGACGGCAAACGTTTTGTATCGCATTGTCCTTCTCCTCACCCTCACATTTGATTACTACTTCGAAATCGGTTCTGTTCCGACCGGTCCAACGACCCACACCCGGGCCGTATATTGAGAAATACTAAGATTGAATGTCAGTGATGGCGGCACATATGACTTACACACATCTTCTTGCCAGTTGACCCTGAAGCCTCGTTGATCCCAGAGGGTCGTCCAGTTCCCGATGCGTCGAGCTTCGATTACATCGCCTGGACAGGCGACCGAATAGCTGTCGATTTGTACACTCTCGATTACCCACCCAGGATTTAAATGGGTGAAATCGTACAAGTCTGTTCCGGATCCAAACTGGCCATCATCGGACCGGATCACCATCGCGGAACCGCGATGCCTCGCAGAATGGGTTTCAGCAGGCGACACGTATTCAAGTTGCTGTATAGGACGACCGTTCGTTTTGCTGGCTTGCAACTTAACCCAGGCCGAAGGAATAGAACCCAGTAGCCTACGTTCCCCTCGCCTCGCCACGAAAAAACCACCAGGCAACTCGACTCTCTCACCCTTGCCCGGATAGATCACCAGGGTGACTGGTGTATCGGACAGACCGGTAATGTGCGGATCGAGAACGGCATTGATTTCATGGTCCGTCCATGCTCTCGCTGAGTCTTCGACGCGCAACAAGATCGGCAGCGCCGATTGCCCCGGCTGGTCCGGATGCGGTTCAAGTTGAACCTGGCCTCGCACTTGCCCGAACAAACACCCCTCAATTTTGTAGAAATTGTGGGGCGATTGTGGCGTAAATACGACACCGGTTTCTCTTCCGTTTACCGCATGGACAGAAGCAGTTTTGCAGCTTCTCGCCGGCACGGAGTTCGGGGCAAAGCTCGGGTACTTGGAACGCAAGCCTGAGGATGTGGATTCCTTCTCGGGTCCCAGATGTCCTTCGAGGTACGTGGCCTGCTCACGGAGTGCGGCTAACTTGTCGGGATCAAGTCCCCCCGGCAAGATCCCCGGATTGACATCCCTTGCGTGGGCAACACTCTTGGCCGCCGCCAGCGCCTGAAGGCGGAGTCGGGTGTAGGGTGATCTTGCACCGGCGGGTACATTTCCGTTAGTAGCTGACAATGGCGAGAGCATCGTGCTCAGACAAACCGCCCAGAGAATCGAACTCGCGAGGATGCAATGCCGTCTGAGCATGTTTGTGCGCTTCGTGAGGCAGCCTGAGGATCGGCTGCGCTCCTGCATGCCTTGAGATACGGCATTACTGCGCCCTCGTCAAAGGAACACTGTGTTATTCCATCCTGACTTGGTAAGCGGCTTTCGGATGATGGACTTAGCGTCAAAAATGACATGCACAGGCGCACGCGGTAAAAGCCCCCCGAGCATGATCGGGCAAGCTACCTTGGTGTCGCCTTCTGGGCGCGCTCTTCCCAGACGGCCTTCTGCTACCATCTGCGCCATGCTCACAGCGAAACCCGTTATCCGAATTGTTGCAATATTCCTGGTTTCATCCGCCCTGGCGCAATCCCCGCAGCCGCCACGTGCGATCGTCTTGCACGCCGCACGCATGCTTGACGTGGAGGCCGGCAAGATAACGTCGCCTGCCGAAATTCTCGTACAAGGTGAACGTATTTCCGCTGTTGGCACTAACGTGAGCCGTCCACCAGGAGCCGAGGTTATCGACCTGGGCGATCGCACCTTGATGCCCGGCCTAATCGACGCCCACATTCATCTATTCCTCCATCCGGGAGCGGAAGATTTGCAGACGGTTGAGGAGTCCGTTCCGCAGCGCACCATAACGGCCACATTGGCGGCTAAAGCCGATTTGATGGCAGGCTTCACCGCAGAGCGGGACATGGGAACCGAGGGCGCTCAATCCGCCGACACGGCGGTTCGAAACGCAATCGATAATGGATCCATTCCCGGTCCTCGACTCAGGATCAGTGGAAATGCTATCGATATCCTGGGTGGCCACGAAGACGCGAACCGCTTCAATCCAGCCCAGCGCGTCCTTTCCAATGCAACCTATGCGAACGATGAGGAACAGCTTGTCGAGACCATACGCCAGCAAGTTAAGGAAGGCGCAGACTTCATCAAGATCTATGAAACCGGCCCTGACTCACTCGTTAACGGGAAGCTGATCACACCCTATCAGTACACCGAACAACAATTAGCTGCTGCCATAAAAGAAGCGGCACGAACTGGTCGCCGAATCGCAGTTCACGCCACCGGCGAGCCAGGGGCTCTCTTTGCAGTACAGGCAGGTGTTGCGTCCGTCGACCACGGATATCAGTTGAGCGAAGAGACCATGCGATTAATGCGTGACAAGAGCATCCCGGCCGTTCCAACGTTTGCAATCGGCGAGTACTTCGCCCAGCACGCCGCATCGCCAGCAGCCGCTCAACGAGAACGTGATACGCAGGAATTGCATGCCCGCGAGTTTAAGAAACAGATCGAGGCCGGCGTACCGATGGCGGTAGGGTCTGACGTTGGGCCTTTTCCGCACGGCACACAAGCTCGTGAATTTGAACTCATGGTGGAATATGGAATGACGCCCGTCGCCGTGCTACAGGCCGATCTTATCAACGGTGCGAGGTTGCTGGGGTGGGAAGGGCAGATCGGGATGCTGAAGCCTAACTACTATGCCGACCTGATCGCGGTTCCCGGCGATCCAACAAAAGACATCCGCGTTCTAAAAGAAGTCAGTTTCGTAATGAAAGGCGGCGTGGTCGTCCGCAAATAATTGCCCCAGTCGACTCTTGAAAATCTAGCGGAAATCTGGGGAGACCTCCCCGCCATAATGCCTCACGACCAGAGCTGCGACACGCGCGATCGAGTCATGCAGCGCAGCGGTCGTTCCTCGGTGGTGACCCGTGAAAACGACGAGGACGACGGGTTGATTCTTCACCCAGAGAATGCCCGCGTCGTTCGCTAGAAATGGCTGACCGTCGCCGGTCTTATGCGCGATGCGAACGTCTTTCAAATAACGCGGAAAGCGGTCATTCACCTGCTGTTTCTCCATAACTTCAATGAGCGTGTCACTCGCCTCCTTGGAAAGCAGTTTGCCAGTTGCCATCATTTCGAGAAGCTTACCGATATCGCGAGTCGTGCTGTGGCCGAAATATATTCCCGCATCGTAGATCGTGTGCTCAAACGCTTTCTCCACTTGCTCGCTGCTGTATTTGGAAAATGGAAAAGCAATCGTCTGGTCTCCGCGAGCCGTGCGATATTCAGGATCCAAACTCCCGAGCCAGGTGCGGTCCCAATCAATATCCGAGAACTGGATCGAGGTGTTCTCCAGTCCAATGCTTTTCATGTAGGCGGTTACATTGTTCCGCCCGACTTTATCGGCCAGCAGGTCCGTCGCTTCGTTGTCGCTGATGATGATCATCAGCGTTAGCAGGTCCTTCAGTGTCGGATTCAACCCCGGCTCGAGTGCATACAAAACACCCGAAGGCAATCTCTCATCGGCTGCTTTGGTGGCGATCCGATCTGATAAAGATAACTTCCCTCCCTCGACCTGGTGCAGTAGCTCTGCCGCGATTGCGAGCTTGATCACGCTGAAGGTTTCAGAAACCCTGTCGGCATCGAGCGAAATCTCCTCGCCTGTCGATAAATTTTTCATGTACACCGACATCTCACCAAGAAAACTTTGGCGAACAGCTTCAATCTGATCCTGCAGCGCAGAGAGCGATCCTGCAGACGGATCATGTAGGCTGCCCGACAATTGATCCAGCAGTTTTGTGTTTTTCGCGAGTGCACTCTCGAGAATCTCTGCCTGCTGCTTCGCGGTATGCCAGTCTTGTTTCTCTACCGCTTCCGTCAATCCCGGCAGTTCCAAGTGTGCGTACGTATAGCGCGCACCATAGAGAATGTGCTTGAACCATGGCCTCCCCGGAATGCCGTCAGGATTAAGCCAATTCCGCTCGACCTGCATCATGCCTCGATTCAGCGTATCGACTGAGTGTTCATCGATCTTGCCGGATGCGAGCAGTCGGTGAACTGTTTCATTGAGTTCTTTGCCGGCAGTTTCGAACTCGTCGATGCCATTCATCACGGGCTTGAGATCCACCGCCGTCATGTCTTTTCCCTTTGACAGGTCGGCCACAAACTGACGCAGGTTTTCGGCGTACGAGGCGAAGTCAAATGGCAGCACATCGGCGTTAGCGAGTCGTAGCGCTAGCACGCCCCATAATTGTGTCATCAAAGTGTGATAGCGATACCCAGGATCGCCAACATGATTCATCCAATAGAAGTTGTCGTACATCGAGTGATAGACGCCATAAGGTCCTTCAAAATCGAGACCAAGCACCGGCATCCCGACGAAATTCAGGAAGACTGTGTGATCGGAACCACTCCCGATGCGCGTGTCGGCAAGGTTCGCATCGGTGACCTCTTCCACCTTTTTATCTTCCTGTCTTTTCTTGAGACTGGACTCTTTCCAGGCGTCATACAGTGATTTTCCCGAGGGATCCTGCAACGTGTGCGTCGTTTCTACTAACATCGGTGCGAGCGACGCAACCGCGCTACCCTCGAAGTTTGGCCCGGACGTCGAGGAGTCAACATTGATGTAGGCCACTGCGTTCTTGCGTAACTGGTCGGCGAATTGTTCGCCCCATTCTGTCGATCCGGTCAGTCCAACCTCTTCGCCGTCCCAACTACAAACCACAATTGTCCGACGGGGCCTCACCCCTTGTTTGAGCAGGCCACCCAGACTGCGAGTCAGTTCCATCATCGATGCCGTGCCACTGCTCGGATCGACACCGCCATAAACCCACGCATCCCTGTGATTACCCAGCACGACCAATTCGTCGGGCAACTCTGAGCCGCGTATCCGCGCCTCCACCACGTAGTAGGGCTTCACTGAGTTGTCCATCTGAATATTCAGGTGAACGCGTACTCGCTCACCGCCGAGGTGGTACTTGATCGGCAAGCCTCCCTGCCAATCTGGCGGAGCTTCAGGACCATCCATGTTGTCAAGCAGGGGCTTGGCATCCCGCCACGAGAGCGGCAGTGCCATGAGTTTCGGAACCGAAACCGCTTCGTTGAGCGGAATTCGTTTCGCTCCCGGAACGGATGCCCATCCCGGAGTCAGCGGATCGCCCGGCACCATGAAGTCATACGTGATGGCTCCACGCTGAATGTGGCTCTCCGGTCCCCACGGACCGTCGGGGAATACCTTGCCTTTCTTGTACCCGTCCTCGGCTGGATCACTGTAGACCAGCATGGCCGCAGCGCCTTCCCGCTGCGCGGTAAGCGCCTTGAATCCGCGGTAGCTGTACGGATTTGAATACCTCACAATGACGATCTTGCCCTTCACATCAATGCCTTGCTTTCGGAGAAGTTCGTAGTCCTCTGGATTCCCGCTGTGCGCATAGACCAACGGCGCAGTGATATCGCCTGATGTGGACATGCCTGTCCATGCCGAACTCACCCGCGGATTTTTCGTATCCGGATCTTCCGGGTAGGCATCCTCGCGCAAGCCGGCGCGATAGTGCACTGGTGAGACCATCTCGAGCAGAGAGCTCTTGGGCTCGGTGCTATACACGTCGTACTGTCGGATCACCACATCTTCCAGGCCCTGCTTTTTCCACTGATCGGCAATATACCGGGCAAGATAGTTGTTACGCGGCGATCCGGCGACATGAGGTTCCGCGGTAAAGATACGATGCTGCCGCCGCTCCTCGGCCGGCGAAGGGATCGCCTTGAACCTTTGTTCGATTTCGGATTGACGGGTAGCTGATTCTGCAGTAAAGCCCAGGATCGCCTGCTGCGAAAATCCAAGGGAAGTTAAAAGAAGAATCGTTGCAGGTTGCAGGAATAAGAGCCTTGTCTTTTTAGGAATCATTCGACGGAGTCCCTAACGCTGACGAAGTTTGTTCTGCTCATGTGCAATCAAAAACGAAATCACAGACATTGAACGACGGCATGATACACAACGGCGCAAGCACACTCGCTGTCTAGGTGGTCTTTCCCTCTGTCTAGCAGTGTTGTGTTGTAAGAGGATTGAAAATCTTTTCGCGGGTGACTGCAGGTCAATGAAAAATCAGCAGTTTCGTCTTGACAGCCGAATTCCCGGCACTAAACTTGTTCGCTATTAAACGTGGGGCGTCAAAAAACTTAACCCCCAAAAAGGTGACCCATGCTGCGCTACGCTTCCCTGTGGCTAGTAGTGTTGGTATTTGCCTCTCTCTCGCTCTTCGCCCAAAAAATCACCGGTGATATCAGTGGTGACGTAACCGACGTCTCGGGCGCTGTCGTTCCAAATGCCACGGTAACTGCGAAGAATGTCGATACCGCATTAGCTCGGACCATCAATACGAGTTCAAGCGGCAACTATCGAATTACCGAACTGCCGATTGGGAATTACAAAGTCAGCGTCTCCGCGCCGGGGTTCAAGACGTTGGTACAGGACGCGCAGGTAGCATCGGGCGGCATCACGCACGCGGATTTCAAATTGCAGGTCGGCGAACGCACAGAGACAGTTGAGGTCGAAGGTTCCGCCCCGCTTCTGGATTTGTCACCGAATAATAACAATTACGTCGACGCCCAGAAAATTGAGAATGTACCGTTAAACGGGCGTGATTTTAATTCCCTGTTGGCCATAACACCCGGAGTACAGCGCGACCCGGGCGGTGGATTTCTCGCTGTCAGTATCAACGGTGCCCGCACGACTTCAAATAACTATTTCATTGATGGCCTTTATAACAACGACCGGTATTACGGAGACTCCGCCATAAACCAGACGGGAATTCTTGGTATACCAGCGGTCACTTTCCCACCGGACGCCATCGAAGAGCTCAGCGTTCAAGAGACACCCTCGGCAGAATTCGGCGTGAAGGGAGGCGCGCCGATCCTCCTGAATATGAAGAGCGGAACCAATGCATGGCATGGCGGTTCAACATGGGTCAATCACAGCGGTATCGGTGACGCCGATAACTATTTTGCGAATCACAACGCTGATAACTGCCAAGGTCCGGGCGAGTGCCGACCCACGCCGATTCACAATAATCAATTCAATGCGAACATCGGCGGTCCTGTCGTCAAGGACAAAGCATTCTTCTTTTTGTTCTACGAGGGACAAAGAAACAAGTCTGAATCGATTAAAGGTAGGAGAGTCCCGACGCTGGCAGCTGTCAATGCGGCCAAGGCAGACATCGCTGCTCAGGGCTTGAATATTGACCCCGTGGGACTCGCGCTGCTGAACTATTTCCCTATCGATGCGAATCCCGCTACCCAAGCCAACCCCGATGGAGTCGGCGCGTTCACTCAGAGCACTCCGAGTATCGCCAGCAATAACGAGTTCGGTGTGAAGTTCGACTATAAGTTAAACAGCAGAAACTCACTGGCAGTGCGTTATATTTTTGGCGACAGCTTGCAAAATGGCCCGCCTTTCGCCGGATTGCCGCCGAGTCCTGCCTTCCCACAGGATCTATTCAATTCTTTCGCGCCGTCACGCGCGCAAATGGCGGGGGCAAGCTGGACTTGGAACATTTCAAACAACAAGATTCTCGAAAGCCGGCTTGGCTACACCAGGTTTTCGCAGACGCTCGGAATAGCTAACAAAGTTGATCCCAAAACGTTGGGGAAATCGATCGATCCGAACAGCTTAGGTATTGATACCGGTCCCTTGAGCCCTGCCGATTTCGGAGTTCCCTATGTTTACATGTACCATCTCGGCTATGGGGGTTACATCGGTGGCGTACAAGGATACCCAATCGTGACCGCTCCAGATGCCACTTGGGACTGGTCAGAACATTTCTCTTGGATCAAGGGTAATCACACCATCAGAGTTGGAGGAAATTTCCAGCGGGCTTACACGAACAGTACCCGCAATTTTGCGCGCACCGGGTTAGCCGTTGGATACTTCAGCTACTACGCCTCGATTGTTCCACCGCAATACCCCTATGGATACGGTTACCTCTCCGTGCAAAACGATGTCGAGGAGTTACTGCTCGGCAAGGCAGATTTTGCCAATCGCAGCTTCGGAAACACCCACCGGCACATCACTCAAAACAGCGTAGGTTTCTATGCGCAAGACGACTGGAAGATAAAGCCACGCTTAACCTTAAACTACGGCGCTCGGTACGAGATCAATGGGACGATGCGCGACACCAATAATCTTGAGGGGTACTTCGACCCGAACCGAGGGTTTGTGAAAGTCGGAACGGATGTTGGCGGAATCCACAATGTTGACTATGGCGATTTCGGTCCGCATGTTGGGTTCTCTTGGGATGTTTTCGGCGGCGGCAAGACCGCCCTTCGAGGCGGTTATTCCTTGACATTCGATGTTCCTAATTTCGGTGCCTTCGCCGCTCCTTATTCGCTTGCCCACGCTCGTACTGGCGTTTTCACTCAAGCGAACTTGGGATTCTTTAATGTCTCCACATATTCCGATGTTGCTAATGATGTTGGTACTGGTGGCCCGTTGGGCTTTGGACCTACTCCCAATGATCCGGCTGCAACCTGCTACGATCCGGCGGCTAAAGTTGGCGATTACTTCTGCTTCGATGCTGCGAATGGGCCGTTATTCGGCGCGAATCCGTCGGGAGCGCCTTTTAATGCGTTCCAAGTCGTGCGAGATTTTAAGACGCCGCGATATCACCAGTTCAACCTGAGTATCCAGCAGGAGCTGTCCCATAATAACGTTCTCACGATCGGCTACTCCGGCCAGCGCGGACGAGACCTAATGATCTTTTACGACGCGAATGCGTCGCCGATCGGGAGTCCATGTACTAACGACATCGCTTGCGACCCTTACCGGCCGCTCACCGGTAAATTTACGGATCCGACGTCGAATTTACCGCTAGTACGTCACTTGATTACCGCTACCAATGAGGGATATTCGCGATACGACAGCATGCAAGTTTCCTTCAACCAGCGCGCTTGGCACGGGATGAATGCCATCTATAACTTCACTTGGAGCAAGTGTATCGACCTGAATTCGTCGAATCGCGGGGGCCAAGGCAATTATCCGCAGATTCAAAACGACAACCCGGTCGGCAGCACGGCTCTGGCCCATCCAAATTTCGAAGAGAGCCGCGGGCTCTGCGATCAAGACGTCCGTCGCAATTTCAATGTAGCGGGAGTTTACGATGTCCCGTCTATTAGACACTGGGGCCGTTTAGGGGGTGGATGGACCCTTAGTACGATCTACACGGCCATCAGCGGACACCCGTTCAGTGTATTCAAGAATGGAGGCAGTGATCCATCTGGACAGGGACTCAGCGGCAGCGCCATCCGTGGCAACTTCAACGGGCCTATCACGTACCACACGCGGAACCCCGACGCTTATTTGGTAGCTAAGTTTGCCACCCCACCGACTGGTACAGTAGGAAACACACCACGCAATTTCCTGCATGCGCCCGGACTGAGCCAATGGGATCTAACTCTGGCGAAAAATACAAAGCTGACCGAAAGACTCAGTATGGAGTTGCGATGGGAAGTTTACAACGTGCTCAACCGCGCCAATTTCTCCCGATTCAGTTTGGACAATGGGTTCAGGGACAGCGGCTTCGGTACACTCACGGAAACACCTGACGTAGCTGCGGGTAATCCAGTCATCGCACAAGGTGGCCCGCGGAATATGAACTTGGTTCTCAAGTTCAAGTTCTAGCCTAGATTCCAGGGAGTCTGCCCTGTGGTAGACTCCCCTTTCTTTCCTTATGCGGTTTTCCAGGCTCCTGCCCGTTGCACTCCTGTTTTTCTGCTGTGCGCTGGCCCAGACTGCAAAGAAAGCTACTCCGCCCCGGCGCCCTGCTAACTTTCGTCCCAACGTCGTTCTTATTACTCTCGACACCACGCGTGCCGACCGCATGGATTTTCTCGGGTCCAAGAGGGGCCTCACCCCAAACCTAGACGCTGTGGCAAAACAAGGCATTGTGTTCAGCCGGGCATATTCTCATGTGCCAATTACGACGGCATCTCATACCACCATTCTCACCGGCACGTATCCTCAGTTCAATCATGTAAACGACTTTGGCATTCCTCTAAACGCAAACCTTCCCTATCTTCCGGACATCCTGCACAAAAACGGCTACCACACAGGCGCATTCGTAAGCTCGATAATTCTCGATCCGCTCGACGGAACCGCACCCGGCTTCGATCGCGGTTTTGACGTCTACGATGCCGGCTTTCATCTCCGACGTCACGGTGCAGACCGATATAAGTCCGTTGAACGCCGCGCCGGCGATGTCGTTGATCACGCACTCGGCTGGCTGAGTCATCTTCAGAACGGCCCGTTCTTCCTGTGGGTGCACCTCTACGATGCCCATGATCCTTACGACCCTCCTGAACCATACAAGGATCGATACAAATCACAGCCTTACGACGGAGAGATTGCGTATGCGGACTCTGCCGTTGGGAAGCTGTTCGATCAACTTCGCAAGCATGGACTTTATGACGAGACGCTCATCGCTGTTATGGCAGACCACGGCGAATCGCTCGGCGCACACGGCGAGAATACCCACGGCATCTTTCTCTATGACGATACTCTGCATGTGCCGCTGCTTATAAAGCTTCCTCTCAATCGATCTCCGGGCAAGCAGGTCGAGAGTAGAGTGGGGTTGGTGGACGTCGCACCGACGGTCCTCGATGTCGCCGGTGTTCCAGTTCCAAAGGAGATGCAAGGACTCCCGCTCATATCGAAGCCGTCCCAATCGCGTGCGAGTAACAGTGTTTCGGACGATCGCCCTGTGTACGCGGAAACTGACTATCCTCACCGAGCTTTTGGCTGGAGTTCGCTGCGCGCGATTCGGACGGGCAAGTACCTTTTCATCCAAGCCCCTGATCGTGAACTCTACAACGACGAGGCTGATCCCGAATCGGGCCACAACTTGGCCACCACCTCAGCGGCTGTCGCCGATACTTTGGCTTCGCAACTTCAGCGCTTCCGGGACAAGACTTCACAGACTCTGGTGGCGCTTGCGAAACCAGATCCCGAGAAAGCGCAGAAACTCCAGGCGCTCGGCTATGTCTCCGGAACCGATACAGCCAAGGACGAAGCCAAGTTGACGGGCGCGGATCCTAAGAACAAGATTCAAATTTCCAACCTGCTCCACGATGCCATGTTCGACATTGAGGACGCACGATACGAGCAAGCGTTGCCTCTGCTCGAGAAGGTATTGGCTGACGCGCCCGACATGCCCGCGGCCAACATGCAATATGGAATGGCCCAAGCGCGTCTTCGTAACTACACCAAAGCTCTCGCTCCGCTCAGCAAAGCGGTTAAACTGCAGCCCGATAATGGCATGGGACACTACGAGTACGGCCTCGCCCTGTTCGAGACCGGGGATTGGAAAGCCGCGGCACCTGAGTTTGAAGCATCGGTCGAGAGGGCTCCCCGATGGGCCGACGCTCATTTCTCACTCGGGGCGGTATACGCTCGCATTGACCGTGTTCCCGACGCCATGAACGAACTCGACATCGCACTAGACTTGAATCCTGAGCACTACCGCGCCAACCTTCTCCGCGGACGGATTCTGTTTCTGGAGAATCATCCGAACGATGCACTTGCGAATCTTCAAAAAGCAGCGGACGTTCAGCCCGACTCTGTGGAAGCGCACAAGTTCCTCGCAGACGCATTTGCCCAGCTAGGTCGAGACGACGAAGCACGCTCCCAACTACGGCAGGCGAACGAACTTATGAAGGCACAACAATAGAGCGGTCGTAGCCGAACAATTCCTGAGGGTCAGCACCGCTCACTTACGCAGTTTCCCGTCCGTTGCTCTTCGGTGGGATTTGCTACGCCTCGCGAACGGAGCGGGCATCACTGAAGAAGCGCTGTTGGTACTCACGATCGCGAAATGCCTCTGTGCCACCGGGACGAGTTGTCGAGAAAGCTCCCGCTACATTCCCGAGTGCAAGCGCCGCCTCTACGTCCCCACTACGCAGGTATTCGTGAAGAAAGCCAGCATCGAAGCTGTCGCCCGCTCCGACCGGGTCGATCACTTGAATGTGAAGTGGAGCGCTGACAAAGCGCTCTGAACCCCGGTACGCAATGGCACCGTGCGGGCCAAGCTTCACGACTACCAGCGGGACCCGTTGTGAAAGCCAAGCAACCGCATCATCGATATCATCTGTGTGAGCAATCCGCTTAGATTCCCGTTCGTTCGGCAGAATCACATCCACATAAGGAAGAACCTGTTCCAGCCCCTGCCATTCATCATCAGGATCGTCGTTTGGATCCAGCGAGGTCGTCATTCCTGCGCTCTTCAATCTCCGAAGCAGCTCAGGGACAGACGCCCTCAATCCGCGCTGTAAGAAATACGAAGACAGATGGAAATGCCGGGCAGTCGACAGATATTCGAAATCAAGGTCATCCGCCCGAAGATCAAAAATCGTTCCTGGATAGGTGAGAATATTCCGCCATCGATCTCGTTGCAGGATCACTGTCAGCCCCGTCTTCGCATTCGACCGGCGGACCGAACTTACATCAACGCCCCCGGCGCTAAGTCGTTCAAGTGCCATTTGCCCCAAGGGGTCGTCACCGATCCGCGAAATGAACCCTACCTTACTTCCTAAAGCCGCGAGATTGTGGGCTACGATCGCTGAGGAACTGCCCAACGTCAGCATGCTGTCGCTGGCTAATAGCTCCCGCTCGGGCTGCAGTTGTTCCGGCAAACCGTAGAGGATGAGGTCGAGGTTCAACTCTCCGGCGATGATGACGTCAAAGCGATGCACACTCTTCTCCATAGTCGTTCTCAAGTGGCAGGACTGGGAACTCCGAGATTAAACCAGCGTGACGTCGATCCCGGCTTTCTTAAGCGTAGCCAACTGGGCTTTCGGAATGCCGCGGTCGGTGATTACGTGATGGATCGCCGAAGGAGGAGCGATCAGAGACAGGCTCCTGCGGCCGAACTTGCTGGAATCGCATACGGCGACTACGGATCGCGCCACTGCCATCATCGTGCGATTCACTTTCGCCTCCAGCAGGTTTGGAGTGCTGAGTCCGTACTGAACGTCGAAACCATCGACGCCTAAAAAAAGTATGTCCGCATTGAGTCGCCGCAGACTCTCCTCTGCGATAGGCCCCACCAGCGAAAACGAATTCGTTCGTACAGTTCCCCCAGTAAGAATGACCTCGACTGCCGACCCGGATAACTCTGCGGCGATGTTCACCGCATTGGTAATGATAGTCAGGTTCTTGCGATCGCGGAGCGCACGCGCGATTGCGGTTGTAGTCGTTCCAGAGTCCAATATCACAACCTGGCCCTCGGTGACCATCGCTGTCGCGGCCTCTGCAATTTGCAACTTCTCTTTTCGGTGGAGCTTTTCTTTGTCCCTCAGCGCAGGATCTTCAAGCATTCCCTCACGAGCCGGCAGCGCGCCACCGTGGGTACGGTGAATCTGCCCCTGCGCATGCAGGATCTCCAGGTCTTTGCGGATGGTGACCTGCGAGGTTTTGAACTGAGCCGCGAGATCTGTCACCAGAACTCGCCCGTTTCGATTCAGGGCATCAATAATCGCCCGTCGGCGTTCTTCATTCAGTACAGGATGTTCGGCCGGCATGAGACTAGTCACCCCGTTTTTTCGACCGCTTTAGGTTTTATCCCCGGAGTTTCCATTTTGTCCACATTGTTTGTTCTACGGCCAACAACTCCCTTCACCTCCTACCGGATAATTCCGAGTTTCCCCTTGACAGGGTAGCATACACAAGGATTAGCATGTTCCCGAAATCAAACGAAACCTTGACCGCAACATTCCATAATCGCTTATCACAGCGGGTATCGAGGTCCTTATGATGACATCCGGTCGACAATTCCGTCGCGTGCTTCTTGCGTTAGCGGCCGCTTCCTTGATGACTGTCATTGCGCATGCTCAGGGCGGCTACACATCCCAGATCCGCGGAGTAGTCTCGGATCCTTCCGGGGCCGTAGTGCAGGGCGCAACCGTGACCATCACTAATGTTGCAACCGGTATCGCGGCTACAGCCAAAACCGATGAACGCGGACTGTACGCTCTGACGGGTCTTAGGCCCGCGACGTATGGCGTCAGAGTGGACGCGCCCGGCTTCCGCGTAGAGGAGACGCGCGGCGTTGTTCTCGGGGTGGACCAGCAGAGTACTCTGAACTTTTCGTTACATCCGCTGGGAACAATGGAAACGGTGATGGTCACCGAGGCGCCGCCTCTTCTGGATACAGAAAGCGCAGCCATCGGCACCGATGTCACCAACGAGTATGTACGCGACATCCCGCTGTATAACCGAAGTTTCTTCGGACTTGCATTCCTTGCAGGTGGAGTAACGGAGACGACCGGAGCCGGGATCCAGGACAACTATCCATCCGGAACGAACTTCGTCTCGAATGGCCAGCGAAATGCCACCGCCGAAGTAACGCTCGATGGCAGTCCGATTAGCGCGCCTGAGCAGGGCGAAGGCGGCAACTCCAACGTTTATTACCAGCCCTCCGTTGAAATCGTTCAGGAATTCAAAATTCAGAACAACAGCTTCTCGGCCGAGTATGGCAACAACGGCGGGACGTTGATGAATATCGTTCTCAAGCAAGGTACCAACAAATTTCACGGCAGCGGGTGGTGGTACGGACAGCGCTCTAATTTCGACTCTCGCGATTTCTTCAATCAGGGAGAAAAGCCTGACCACCTGCGCGATCAATACGGCTTTGCGCTGGGAGGGCCGCTGCTAAGGAATAAAACATTCTTTTTCCTGGACTTCGAAAAGGTGCGCCAACAGGATCCGACCAATCTCGAGGGCTATGTACCGACCGCCGCTGAGCGCCAGGGAGATTTCTCACAAGTTGGAACACCGATCTTTGACCCGCACAATTGCGTCCCCGGCGGGGGCACATGCACTCGGACTGAGTTCTCGTACAACGGCGTAAACGATGTGATTCCGCCCAGCCAGATCGATCCGATCGGGCAGGCGATGCTAAACCTCTACCCGTTGCCGAATGTCTCGGGCGCAGTGTTCCCTGATCCCAACTTCCGCAAGGTTGTCGTGAATCGGTTCGATTCCTGGCAATTCGACGCCAAGCTGGACCACCAGATTAGCGCCAAGCACCGGATCATGGGACGGTATAGCCGGCACAGTGACGACTTCACAACACCCACAGTTCTAGGCAGTTCAGACTTCAACGACGGCGTCATCTACAGCACCAGCGTTCAGAACGCTGGGATCGAATACAACTGGTCTCCCTCGCCGACGTCGCTCTGGACCAACCGCATCGGTGTAGATCGCGTGGTTGCACCAGGACGCACCAACAATTACCCAACGTTGAGCGATGTCGGATTGCCTTCCATACTGGCCGCAAACGGACTCACACGTATTCCGGCAATTACGACAGACCCGGATCCTTCGAATAGCCCATGGGTGTCCTTGTACGACCAGTGTTGCGTTGACACAAACTTCGCGCATTCCCTTTACTCCTATTCTTCGGTGTTTCAATGGGTGCGCGGAGCTCATTCGATCAAATTCGGAGGTGAGCAGCGGCTGTTTTACAACAATTTCTGGCAGCCGAATTATCCGACGGGTATTTTCGACTTCTCGCGGGATGTTACCGCTTCGCAGCCGAATGCGGGACTGGGAGATCAGGGCGAGGGCAACGCTTTCGCTACCATGCTGACCGGGTTCGCCTATGACGGACAGCTGAACATTGTCCCGGCGGTGGCTGACAAATCCAAGGAAACTGGATTCTTTGTTCAGGACGATTGGAAAGTCAACCCCAAACTAACCCTGAATCTTGGATTGCGATACGAGTGGAGCACGCCCTATAGCGAACGATTCGACCGACTCCAGTACAGCAACTTCAATGCGGACACTGGAATCAACGTACCCGGCGTGGGCGAGATCCGGGGTACAACACTTTTTCCCAATTCAAGCAATCGCAATGTTCCTGTCGATCGCAATAACTTCGCGCCGCGTCTGGGTTTTGCTTACCAACTTGCGACGAATACGGTTTTGCGCGGGGGAGCTGGCGTCTTCTACGGCATGAATGTTGCCACGAACTTCCAATATGCCGGAACGGCTTTTCGAAAGACGGCCAATATCTTCTTCGAACAGAACAATTTTCAGAACCAATCCGCCACGCTGGCAAATCCTTTTCCTGCTGGTCTGGCGCCTCCCCAGGGCACGAAATATGGCCAACTTGCTGAATGGGGTTTTGATAACGGTAACGACCTGAGCTGGCAAAAGGCAAAAAACGCCGAAATTTACCAATGGAACATCGGGTTGCAGCACATGTTGCCAGGTCAGATCGTCATCGCAGCAGATTACTCGGCGAATCGAAGCACTCACTTGCCGTGGGCCGGCGTGAACAGCACCCGGAATCGAAATTACCTCTCTTCTGCCGTTCGAAATGCTCTCGTGCAGCAGATGAATCCTACGCACGACCCGAACGACAACAGTGTCTCCGACTACCTGAACAACTTCGTGGCGAATCCATTCCAACCATACTTCGTCCCAGGTCCAAATCAGATCTTCAACGAAGTGGATTCGCGTTATAACGATCCGTCCATTCCCCAAATCAATTTACTTAGACCTTATCCCCAATTCGACGGCACATTCCAGGGTCTGCCATTGCTGGAGGCGAGTTCCTGGTACAACTCGCTGCAGATTCGATTCCAGAAACGGGCCAGCCACTACATCAGCTTCGAAGGCAACTACACACTATCGAAAGCGACCGACAATTCCTCCTCAGGCGCCAACGCATGGATCGGTAATCTTGGCCTCGACAACCCACAGGTCCTGGATGATTTGAAGGCTGAACATAGCGTCAGTGCCAACGACACAACACACCGCTTTACAACTGCGTTCATTCTCGACCTGCCGGTTGGACGAGGCCGCTGGTTAGGCAAAAACATGAATCCGGTGGTAGACGGCATCGTTGGCGGGTGGTCGCTTTACAGCTTTCTGACCTTCCAAAGTGGACAGCCGATGGCGGTGATCATGGGCAGCCCGCGGTTGGCTGACGGCAATCAACGTCCCAATATCACCTGCGGACAACTGGCAACCGGAATCAGTTGGACCCAAGCGGCCGAAACCGGCAACCCTTATATAAACGCCGATTGCTTTGCGGATCCGGGCGACAATATCCCCGGCAACGCGCCGCGCCACCTCGCCACTCTTCGCGGAGATGGAATCCGTAACTTGGACATGTCGCTATCCAAAGAATTCAAGGTCCGAGAAGAAATGCGTCTGCAAGTCCGCGCGGAGATGTTTAACGTTACCAACACGCCGCGCTTTGCGTTCCCGGATGTTGGCTGGGGCAACGATAGTTTCGGGCAAGTCACTTCAACGACGGGCAACTTCCGGAGAATGCAGTTCGGGGCGCGTTTCCAGTTCTAGCTGGAACTCGGTATGCGACGGCGAACATTCCTAAAAGCGGGGGCAGCAACCGCAGTAACATCGATGCTGGGAGTACACCACGGTGTGGCATCGGGTTGGCTGCATGCACAACTGCTGCCCGGCGGCCCACGACCGCAAGACTGGTCGAACTACGTCCGCATCGGCGCTTATTCGTTGAACCGCGAAAACCCGGAGAAGATCGTCAGGGAGGCCCAAGCCAGCGGCGTTTTCGGTATCGAAGTCGACAACGATATCCCAGGACGGTACGAAAGTTTCCTCGACCCGACTCAGAAGCTCCAAGCAATCCGGGCGGTCGCAGAGAAGGCACACTCTGTCGGAAACTATGCGTTCGTCTATATCGCTGGCACTGAGTGCATAACCGCCAATGCGGACAATGTATCTCATACGATGGCGAAAGATCATCCCGACTGGTTGCAGCGCAAGATCACCGGTGAACCTGCCATCTTCGGAGGTGGGACGGCATTTTGGATCTCTAAGGGCGATGAGGATGTATGGGTGAGTCCCTACGCGATGGAGTGGCGCAAGCTCTACATGGAGCGAGTTCGACAGATTGCAGCGACCGGGATCGACGGCATTTACGTCGACATCCCATACTGGATGACCCACTTCGAGGGATGGGAAGAGAGTTGGGCAAGTTTCGACGATCACACCCTGGCGGCGTTTCATGCGCAGACTGGGCTCGATGCGAAGAAAGATCTCAAGCTAGGTGATTTTTCGGATTCTAATTTTCGCAAGTGGATCGATTTTCGTATTCAGACTTTTACCGACTTTATGCATGAAATCGATACGACAGCGAAGTCGGTCAATTCGAAAATCAAGACAATTCCCGAAATTTATCCCGGCATCGAATTCGAAGCCGTGCGCGTCGGTGCCGACGTTTACAGCCTTTACCCAGTGGTGGATGCGATCGCGCACGAGTATGAATTTGGCGGCGGAGATCATATGGCGTCGTCCCGCACGCCTTTGGATTGGTTTCGATACCAGGTCGGCATGCACTCGTTTCGGACTTTCGCGCAAGGCAAGCCGACCTGGATCCTGAACTATTCCTGGGATGGAGACAAAAACGTTGACCGGCGGCAATGCATGATGAATTTGTCCATGTCACAGGTCATGGCCGGGGCAAATTTTTGGGATGCGCCTGGACACTCGATGGCAGGATCGAACGACCTGTCGACGCGGAAACTAATTTTCGATTGGATAAAAGAAAACGAAAAAACGCTCTACTCGCCCCGGGAGCCTATAGAACCTATCGGCGTGTACTTCTCGCCCGGAACCCGAAATTTCTATGCAGACGAGTATATTGAGACCTATCGTGGCGTGTTGATCCTGCTGATGCGGGCTCATCGCGAATTCGAGATCGTTACCCCGCGCACGATTGCAGAATTCTCGGGACCCAGCTTGATTTTGCCCGACGTGCGTCTGATCCTCGCTGAAGAAAAGGCCGCTCTGAATAAGTATTCGCAATCGGGGAAGATGGTTGTGGTGGTGGGAGAAGATCATACTGGCTTGCAGCAAACAGCCACTGTTGTGCGTCTCGGGCCGGTCCCGCGCTACACGTCCGACCAGCAAATTGTTGCTGAGTTATCCGATGTGGAGCGAACCTTCGTGGCTGCTGTGAGAGGCGGGCGCGCAGCGAACGTCCATGCCGGACCACAGGTTGCCACGTCGATCGCTCGGGTTGAAGGCAAATTGCATGTGTTTTTCGCTAACTTCGACGGGCTCAAGAGTGGGGTGAACCCGGTGCAGACACCGCAGTCTGGCATAACAGTATCCATTCCACAAAACGCTCCCCGCAAAGGATACTTTTTGCCGTTTCTCGGGAAGGTTCAGCAGATCGATGCCACTATGGCGAATGGAGAGACGGTTTACGTGCTGCCTGCCATCCAAAAAGGAGCAGTTTTCTGGTGCGAATCATAGGTTTATTCTTCGATACCGCAAAATTAAGGAGTAGTGGGCGTGGACGCGTTAACGCAGTTACTGAGTGAGCCAAAAGAAAAAAGAACCGCCGAGGGTACGCTCTACACGCCCGTCGAGATCGCGCAGCAGCCTGCAACCTGGTCGCGAACCTGCGACTTGATCCGCGAGTGGCGGCCGGAAATTCAAGAATTCTTGTCCGCTGCTGGAGTTTTCTCCGGCCGTGACGAGCGTCCGACAGTTCTGCTGATTGGAGCCGGCACTTCCGACTACATCGGAAAGTCGGTGGCGTCCGTTCTGCGGCGAGAATGGGATTGCGATGTAATCCCTTCACCGAGCACGGACCTTGTCACACATTTCGAAGACGCGTTGCGCACGGGACAGAAATATCTTTCTATTTCTTTTTCACGGTCGGGGGACAGTCCCGAAGGAGTAGCCGTGCTGCAGCGGGCCATGAAGACGCGGCCCGATACATTCCATCTCGTTGTCACCTGCAATCGCGAAGGTCAGATGTTTCGCGATGCCGACCGGTCTGATCACGCAATGGGTATTTGTCTGGATGAAGCGGTCAACGACCGCGGCCTTGCCATGACTAGTTCGTTCTCAAATATGGCGGTGGTTGGACAATGCCTTGCCCATATTAAGGATCCGCAGCGATACGATCGTATTCTCTGTCTGCTGATCGAAGCTGGGAACTCTCTGCTCCCGATGGCTGCGAATTGCGCGGCCACGCTTGCTCAAACGGAATACAAGAAGGCGTGCTTTGTCGGATCGGGTACTCTTGCCGCCGTTGCGCAGGAATCTGCCTTGAAGGTTCTTGAGATGACCGCGGGCCGAACGATAGCGCTCTCGCAATCGGCGCTCGGACTCCGGCATGGCCCAATGGCAGTGTTGGACGGCAATTCGCTGTTTGTCGCATTCCTGTCGGGCGACGACCGCGTCCGCAAGTACGAGCACGACCTGCTGACAGAAATTGGCGCGAAGAAAATCGCAAAAGCTCGTGTAGCGGTGGGAATCAATCCTAAGGCAAATCTGAACGGCTGGGCCGAGAACTATTTGTGTCCCCAAGCCAGTGGAGATATTCCCGACGAATATCGCGCTCCGGTCGACGTGATTTTCGGACAGCTATTGGGATTGTTCTTCTCGTTACGTTGGGGCCTGAAGCCCGATTCGCCGAGTCCGACCGGTGCGATCACCCGTGTTGTGCAGAACGTCACCATGTACTGAGTTGTTGCCCCTGATCATGGAGGTAGCATGCGTTCCCGCGGGATTTTTGTTCTCTTAGTTGTAGCAATCCTGGTCGTGCTATCGACACGCGCCCTGCTGTCTGCACCAGGCCCACAACATGATGACGAGCGGGCACTGACGGCCTTTTCGGCGTTTCACCCCATCGATGCACACGTGCATGTATTCAAGAGCGCTCCGCAGTTTCAGGACATGCTTGCGAAGCTCAATCTGAAAGTGCTCGACATCCTCGTGTCGGATGACACGCTTCCCTACCGCAAACAACTGCAGCCGCAAATTGACGACGCACTCGCCTTGGTGCGAGCCGACCGGGATCACATCGCCCTGTGTACAACCTTCGATCCTTACAAGTTCGACAGCCCGACGTTCACGCAGGATTCAATCAATCAGATCAATCGTGACTTCGATCAGGGCGCCATCGCCGTCAAGATTTGGAAGAACATCGGGATGGAGATCAAGGACAAGTCCGGCAAGTACATCATGGCCGACGATCCGAAGTTCGAACCCATCTACGCAGACATAGCGGCACACGGCAAAACTCTGCTGACGCATCAAGCGGAGCCGGACGTCGCATGGGGCCCTCCGGACCCGAACGACCCGTCCTGGTCTTATTACCAGGAAAACCCACAATGGTACCTGGGCGACAAGAAAGGTTTCCCTTCCAAGCCAACAATTCTGACGGCCCGCGACCACGTCGTAGAACGCAATCCTAAGCTGCGGATTGTCGGCGTCCACCTGGGAAGCATGGAAAAAAACCTAAACGACATCGCGATGCGATTAGACAAGTATCCTAACTTCGCGATCGACATGGCAGCGCGCATGCAATATCTCATGCTCGCGCCGACGGAGCAGGTTCGCAATTTTCTCATCAAGTACCAGGACCGGGTGCTTTACGGTACCGATCTCGACTTCCTTGCGGACGCAGAAGTCAACGATGCAGTGAAGGACTGGCGGTCCACCTACATACGGGATTGGAAATTCCTTGCCACCGACGAAATGCTTAAGGTCGGGGACAAACAGGTGCGAGGTCTGAAGCTGCCCGAGCCCGTTCTCAAGAAGCTATTTCACGACAACGCAGAACATTGGATCCCGGGGCTGTAGCTCGGGACAAGATCAATCAAATCGACATTCGGCAAAAAACGCCAGAAGAGCGCGACATGAAAACTTATTCGACGACCCGTTGCCGGCTTATTGCAAGCTTACTTCCCCTCATGTTGATCGGTGCAGGCTGCCAACGTTCGAGCACGCCTGCACCATCAGCAACCCCTTCCTCGAATGTGCAAGTCTCGGTAAATGGAGCCGGACCTATCACCATTACCTCGAGTAAGGCGGAATTTCAGATCCTTCCTTCCGGCTACGTAACGGCAGCGCTGGTTCAGGGCGGTCAAAAGCTGACTCTGGATACGTCCGAAAACGCTCCCGCCAGCAACTCCGTGAACATAGATGGCAAAGCGGCGAGCTTCACGATCGATCCAGCGTCTGCCAAGGTTACGGACGCCACGGGGAAGATTGGCCGAGGACGGCGTGTCGAAATTCCTGCCAAAAGCACGGACGCGAGCTCTCTCCAGGCTACCTTTGCGGTCGAGGTGTACGACGATTTTCCGAACATTGCTTTTGCGACCATGGAGTACAAAAATGCCGGAGCAAGTGATATCCACGTCAATCAAGTCACGATGCAGGCGCACCAGCTGACTTCTCACAGTTCCGGCGCTCCGTACGACATGTGGACGTTCGATGGCGCAAGCCGCGACTGGGGCGAAGACGAGATATTGCAATTGAAGCCGGGCTTTTCGCGTCCCAATGAGATGGGAGCCATTGTCAAAGGCGGCTATGGAGGTGGAGTTCCGGTCGTCGCATTCTGGACCGCATCCGTGGGTGAAGCGATCGGCCACGTAGAGACGATTCCCGTCACCGTTGCCCTACCGGTTCGTGTCGAAAAGAAGTCTGCGGTAAACACCTCCTTAGTAGTTCCCGGCGACGTCACGTTGAAAGCAGGTGAAAGCTGGTCGACGCCGCGATCATTCGTGTCAGTTTTTGCCGGCGACTTCTACCAGCCTCTACGGCTTTGGTCCAATGTCCTGGCGAAGGAAGGCTGGCAACTGCCCAAACCTTCGAACGAGGCATACAACGCGAGTTGGTGCGGATGGGGCTACGAGTTCAACGTGACTCCCGACGAAATGGTTGGCACGATTCCCAAGTTAAAGGAGATGGGAATCAAGTGGGCGACCCTTGATGATCGCTGGTTCAATACTTACGGCGATTGGGATGCGCGCTCGGACACGTTCCCTGGCGACTCTATAAAGAAGATGGTCGCCGACTTCCACAAACAAGGCGAATTAATCCAGTTATGGTGGCTGCCTCTGGGCGTCGAGGACGGACAAGGCCGCTGGGAGTCGCACAAGTACATCGTGTCGAAGGTCGTGAAGGAACATCCGGACTGGCTGATCCTCGACAAAGAAGGCAAACATGGCCGCATAACTCGCGACTTGGCGGCGCTTTGCCCGGCAGTTCCCGAAGTGCAGGCCTATTACAAACAGCTCACGGAAAAATTCATCCGCGACTGGGACTTCGACGGCTCGAAGCTGGACAACATCTATACGGTCCCAATGTGCTACAACCCGGCGCACCATCACAAGTCGCCGCAAGACTCGGTCAATGCCATGGCCGACGTTTACAAGACGATTTACCAGACCACGCGGTCTATCAAGCCTGAGAGCGTGACGCAAAGCTGTCCTTGCGGAACGCCACCGTCACTGGCATGGCTGCCGTACATGGACCAGGCAGTCACCGCCGATCCAGTAGGCGCCATTCAGGTTCGGCGCCGTATAAAGATGTACAAGGCGCTGCTCGGTCCCGAGTCGGCTGTCTACGGCGATCACGTGGAACTGTCCGAAATGTCCCGTGTAGGAAAGAACTGGAACGAGCACGGGCAAGACTTTGCGTCGACCGTCGGTACGGGCGGGGTTGTCGGAACGAAGTTCGTTTGGCCCGAGAACAGTCCCAAGTTCAAGACTGTTGCCCTCACGCCCGCAAAAGAAGCCCACTGGAAGAAATGGCTCGAAATCTACAACCAGAAGATGCTTTCCAAGGGCACGTTCCTTGACCTATATACCTACGGCTACGATGCACCTGAAGCGTACGCAATTTCCAAAGACGGCAAAATGTACTACGCCTTCTTTGCTCCCAACGAAGGATCGTGGAAAGGTGAATTGCAGCTTCGCGGTCTTGATCCCGGAAGCTATCACGTGGTCGATTATGTCGATGGAAAGGACCTGGGAACCGTCCAGGCATCCAGCGACAAAGTCGCCAAGATCCAGACTGACTTTAAGGATCACCTCCTGATCGAGGTTTCGAAGTAGCCAAGAAGCAACGAGTCAGCAGCTAGCGAGTGGCGATCCGGACCTTAATGGCCTGGCGATAGAACTTCATCAGTCTCCGGGCTCGAAGCGATAGCCGACCCATGGCTCGGTGACGATGTACTGTGGCGAGCTTTCGTCCACCTCGAGTTTCTTGCGAAGGTGGGCGATGAAAACCCGCAGGTACTCCGGCTGCTCCACGCTGGCTTCGCCCCAGACGGCCGCCAGCAACGCGCGGTGGGTAATCACCTTCCCGGGATGCCGGGCGAGGTAGACAAGGAGATCGAACTCCTTAGGAGTGAGGTGAATGGTTCGGTCTTCCACCTTCACCAGGCGCGTTTGCAGATCGACATGGAAAGCGCCGATATCCACAATCTGCGATTCGGGTTCGTCCTTAATGGCGGCACGACGCAATGCAGCCCGCACCCGTGCCAACAACTCGTTGGTGCTAAAAGGCTTGGTTACATAGTCATCGGCGCCGGCATCGAGCGCCTGAACCTTAATCTTCTCCTCGCCGCGAACCGACAGAACAATGATCGGAATCCGCGAGTTCAAGCGAACCTGGCGGCAGAGGTCCAGACCGTCCATGTTCGGCATGCGGAGATCAGTAATAAGAAGGTCCGGCAACCAGGCCTTCATGATCTGAAGCGCCTCATCGCCATCCCCGGCGATCCGGGTACCGTAGCCGTTGCTGGATAGAGTGGTCTTCAGAACACGCGTTATCTGCGGTTCATCGTCAACGACGAGGATGTTGCCTTTGCCGATCGCGCCCATGCTTCCCGCTTCTCGTCACAGTGTCGGCATCATTATCGGCTAAGGAAGGGACAAATGGACACCCAGCCAGGAAGAATCAGACCGGGAGATGTCTTATTGCCTATTCGGATCGCGGCATGGCCCGCTACGTACCCCCCTCCCCCTATATTGTCGAATCTCTGGAATCAAGGATTTACGGGGCAATCCAGCTAAAATCTTCCAGAATAAGGACTTATACGCAAAATCTAGAAAACACGGCACTTAGACCTGAGGAGCTTAATGCACGTTTATTCTTTAAGAGAATATCATGTTAAGCGTATATAGCCATAAGAAAATCAGCGAATCGCTGGAGACTGTTCCGAAGTGGGAACCTCGACCAGCACCGGTCTTCACCAACAGGGTGTCCAGGATAGTGAGAAGCGATGCAGTATCGCTTCCACGCCAGATGCACTTCGGATTCTGACGCGGCGGTGTACACTGTCGCGGCTCACATTGATCAACATGTATAGATTCCTTACCAGACTGGCGTTCATGGTCGTCTCGGCGCTAACGTTATGCGCTTCGGCTCAGCAGATAACGTTGCAAGAGCTGGTGACGCCTTCCACCGTAATTTCCAAGGATGGTCACGTGGTTACGTTCGCACTCCACGGATTCATCGAATTCAAGTCTCTTTCCGAGATGTTCCCCTACATCGACTCGCAGACGCACCGTTGGGATGGAAAAGCATTCGATGAATCGCAACGTAAGGCACTTGCGAAAGAACTATTGCGCCGGGGAGTCGAAAGCCGGGTCATATCGATGGTCGATGAGCGTCCGTTGGAGACGCTGCTCACCCACACGTCCGAGGAATTGCGACGTGCGATTACAGCTGTCCGCGAGCCCCTTCCCGATGGGTATGGAGAGGCCTTTCTGGCCGTGCAGGATAAGTGGAAGCACTCTGTAAATTGCTGGAGTGCATCGTCGTCGATTCCCGGACGCGTACTCTCGAACTGGTACCCGATCCAGGAGGGCATAACCCTTTACGGAGCGACTTACGACTCGACCGAGCATTTCTGGCAAGCGGTGAAGTTCCATCCGGATGTGACGGTTCGCGATTTGCAGAACTTGCTGGCCACGTTCAAGCAGCAAAATTGGACGTCGTGGATGGCGCGATTCGACAACGACCCCAAGTTGTACCTGCCGAACGCCTACAGCGTTGAGTTCCTGCGCCACAATCTGACTTCCGAACGCCTGCAGTGGTTTAGCGACGAAATGGAACGGCAGAAGGTCAGACCGGACGAGCTCGTCCGCAACCTGCAACAGAGAGGGCCGTCTGCTTTCCGGTTCACCGCTTTTGAAGAGAAGGTGCTGTGGGGCGACCTGGCGGATGTATTTCAGCTTGTCTATGTTCTCTCGCCCCCTACGGACCCCATCCGCGAGAAGCTTGCTCGACTGCATTTTGATGGGATTTATCTTGCTGAGCGACACATGGGATTCATCAGCGAGGAATTCCGATCCTTGATGCTGGAAATCTGGAAGGTGAAGTACTTGCAGATGCCGCGATTCCAGGAAGTGATTGCCTCGATCCCGATGGAGATTCGTTTGGAGCACTTTCTCAATGATGGCGACTCGCCTGATATCCCGATTCCGATCTATGTCGGGTATCTGAACAAAATCCGGGACATGGCTCGTGCCGCCGGTAAGCAATGAATTGAGTGGGCCGGTCGGACAATTGGTCCACAGGAATGCCCGTCAGACCTAATTGAACCTTGTGATCCTCCAAAGCGCGACGACGGTGGCGAAGAACAATATGCCGCCCAGCGCGACCAACAGGTAGACCGCTGTCCAGTTCAAATTCATGGCAGGCCATTCCGCGATAGCGGCGGTACCGATAAACACGGCGGTCGCAGCGGCAACGATTGTCCAGTCGAACCACCGACGCGCGTGTTTTCCGCCAGTGGACTTCCCTTCGAGTGCGGAAGTAACGAACTCCTCATCGATGCCGTAGCGCACACGCTCGCGTTCGGCAGCTTGTCTCCACTTCTTCTGTTCCGACTCGTCGGCCACCGACAGTGAGATTGCGATCAAACCGCAGGCCATGAGTAACGACCCGTAGATCGCACCGGCGGTGGCCGCGTGAGTCCATGTACGGAATTCGCCGAATGCGATGGCGCCCCAGGCAAGTCCCCACAACTGGTTTGAATTGGAAAGCGGAATGCCTCGACTAATGCCGACGTACTTGACCGCATATTGCTGGAAGATGTCTCCAATCACCCAAACAAATCCCGCAGCCAGCAACCAGAACAGCAGGTGATTCGCGTCATCGATTTGTCGCCAGAGCGCGTTGATTCCCCCGAGGTAGTGCAGCGCGAGGGCAAACATCATCCCAAGCTCTCCTACGGTGAAGAAAGATACAAACGAGAGTGGGTTCATTCCCGACAGGTAAGCTTTGCGATAAGGAATGTACATCGTTCCCCACAGCACGCCCGCGCCCAGGGCAGCTATGATCCCTCTTGTCGCCGCAGCCGGCGCAATCTGCCCGCTGGACACTCTCGCGAGGATCATCCCACCGGCGAACATGAGCGCGGCGCCCGCAACAATGCAGGTCCAACGAAACCAGCCAGCACTCTTAAGTTCGTGAAAGAGCAGTACACCCCAACCGATGCCAATCAGTGCGTTCGTATTCCACAGGGGGAAAGCGATGCTTAGGCCGAGGTCGCGAATGGCGAAAACGGTTAGCGTGTTTGCCACAGACCATAAACAACCAGCAATGATTGCCCAGATAATCAGGTGGGGAGCGTTGCGAATGTCGGCGCGGATACCGGTAGTGCCACGCATCAGTGTGGGGATCGTCCAGCGTCCGACAAAGACGCCCACCACCATCATCAGCGAGATCAGAAATGGTGAGAGGCCGGAGGAGACGAGCTTAGTTGGAACTTCAGCCGCACCAAGCCAGGCTCCGGCGGCTACACCGGATAGAATTCCGAGTGCCTGTAAAGACCGCAGTCGCGAGCGGGCTTGGCCGAAGCGCGACTCCACTCCGTTTGTCGTCAGCTCACCCATGCAAGAAGAGCGATGCCACCAGTGAGGACAATTATCGGCACCCAGAAATGCACATCGGCGAGGATCGAAGATGCAGCCAAGCGTGGCTTGAATGAGTCGTTTGCCTGGTTCAAGTTGCCTCCGTTTGTTGCGCCATCTTACGCATTCCGGTCGTGTCCAGCAAACTTGTCAGGCATTCGATCCAACATTTGCGCCGGAGCCAGCGAGAGATCGTGACCAATACATCTCAGCATGGCATCGTAGAATAGGCGCTGCTCATTTTTGCACCTCGGGAGCATGGACATTATGCGTGTCGGCGTATTCACGCCTCTGCTATCGCAGTTGCCGCTCGACGGAGTCCTCAAGAGACTTAAGGACCTCAACATTCAGACGGTGGAGCTGAGTACTGGGAACTACGTGGGAGATCCCCATTGCAAGTTGACGATGCTGGAGAATGCTCCCGCGCTGTCGGATTTCCGGAAGCTGCTTTCGGACAACGGGTTCAGCATCAGTGCGCTGAGCTGTCATGGAAATCCGCTGCACCCGGACAGGGCACGTGCTCAACAAGATCAGGAAGTAAACCGGAGAACTATTCTCCTCGCGGAAAAGCTAGGTGTGCCGGTTGTCATCGATTTTTCCGGCTGTCCTGGCGATTCTCCGCAAGCAACGGCTCCGAACTGGGTAACGTGTCCGTGGCCACCTGACTACATCAAGGTTTTGGAGTGGCAATGGAACGAAGTTGTCGCACCTTACTGGATCGAGCGGGCGAAGTTCGCCGCCGATCACGGGGTCAAGATCGCGATCGAGATGCACCCGGGGTTCGTCGTCTACAATCCCGAGACCATGCTGCGTTTGCGCTCGATCGCGGGAGAAAGCGTCGGGTGCAACTTCGATCCCAGTCACCTGTTCTGGCAAAGCATCGATCCTTTTGCGGCTATCCGAATACTGGGGAACGCCGTACTTCATGTGCACGCGAAGGATACCCAGATCTATTTCGCCAACCTGCCGCGCACGGGCGTGCTCGACACTAAGCCCTACACCCAGGAAAAAGATCGCGCATGGATCTTTCGTACCTGCGGCTATGGGCACGGAGCGGAGTGGTGGAGTGAATTCGTCTCCACCCTGCGTATGTTCGGCTACGATTACGTCCTCTCGATCGAACACGAAGACAGCTTGCTTTCCCCCGCGGAGGGTCTTATGAAGGCAGCGAACTTTCTGAACGGCATTGTCGTTCGTGAACAACCGGCCGCCACATGGTGGACGTAATTCCTAAGGGACTCGAATGAAAGCGATCAGAACCGCAATTATCGGCACAGGATTCATGGGACGCGTACACCTGGAAGCGGTGCGACGAGTCGAAGGGGTGGAAGTGGCGGCTATCGTGGGCCGCAGAGAAGAAGCGGCAAAGCGTCTTGGAACCGGCTTTTCGGTACCCATTATTACGACTGACGCTCAGCAGATTATTCGTGACCGTTCGATCGATGCCATTCATATCTGCACGACGAATGCGGATCACTTTCAAATGGCGAAGGACGCGCTTGACTCCGGCAAACACGTGCTTTGCGAGAAACCGCTGACGACCACCGCCACGGATGCTAAAGAACTTGTCGCGCTAGCCACTCAAAAGGGATTGCGCAATTGCGTGTGCCACAACCTGCGGTACTACCCGGTGGTGCAGCAGATCCGGCGTCTGCGAGAGTCGGGCGAACTCGGCGAGATCTTTGTTGTGCAGGGGACGTATTCGCAGGACTGGCTGCTCTATGACACCGACTGGAACTGGCGTGTTGAGTCGAACGTCAGCGGGCCATCGCGTTGTATGGCTGACATCGGCTCGCACTGGTTCGACCTCGCCGAGCACCTCACGGGACTGCGGGTGAGTTCAGTCTCGGCGGATCTGCAAACATTCCACAAGACACGCAAACAGCCAAAAGGGTCGATCGAAACCTTTGCCAACAAGCTCATGGGACCGGGAGACTACGTGGAGAGACCCGTCGATACAGAAGATTTCGGAGCGGTAGTATTCCGAATGGGCGAGCGCACTCGCGGCAGTATGACGGCGAGCCAGGTGGCGGCGGGGCGAAAGAATAATTTTCGAATGGAAATCTATGGATCGAAAGCGTCCGCAGTTTGGGACCAGGAGCGTCCCGATGAACTTTGGGTCGGTCACCGGAATACAGGTAATTCAATTTTCATCAAGGATCCTTCCCTGCTTGCGCCCGGCGCGCGCGTGTATGCCGACCTTCCGGGTGGGCACAGCGAAGGGTACGACGATACATTCAAACAGGTGTTCCGCCGGTTCTACGCATCGATTGCTTCCGGAGAAGCTCCCGAGTACCCGCAGTTCGCGGATGGACTGCGACAGTTGGTGATCCTGGATGCAGTGTTGGACAGTCATCGGTCCCGGAAATGGACAGATGTTCCAGCGGCTACGATCTGATGAGTTGCGCGACCTGGTGCATGGTCTCGACCGTCTCCTGCGGTAGTCGCCCGGATGTGTCAGGGGAGAGATTCAGCAGCAGGTTGGAATTGCGCTGCTTACAAGCACGGTAGACATCCGCAATCGTGCGGGCATCCTGTGTTTTAAATCCTTCGCGCCAGAACCAACTGTGCATCGGCGGCATGGGCTTGTACGGCGGGCCAGTGGGTATCCAAGCTTCCATTGGCATGTAATATGCCTTGCCTTCGACCTTGATGTTGGGATCGTGCCCCTCGGGCGGGGGCAGACTGTCTTCGGTGTTGATCACATCCGTGGGAAAACTAGCTGATTCGCAAAGGCGTCCCAGATTGCGCTTGCTTTGATAGAAAGCCTGATTCATAACGATGAGGCAATCCGGGCTCAACGATTTGATCAGCCGGTACACTTCCCAGCGCTGTTCCTGGTTCAGCTTCCACGTGATATCCAGCAGTTGATAGACAGGCGTGCGATAACGAGTGTGAAGCTCTTTCAGGTGATGTTTGATCAGCGCGTAGTAGGCATCCGGCACATGCGAATCCCAGTCGAACTTGCTTTCATTGTGCGGATCGAGGATGCAATAGTAAAAGCCCGGTGCGATGCCAAATTCCTTGCATGCGGACATGAAGGCAGCGACCACGTCGGTTTTGTTGCGGCTGGCGGCGACGTCATAGTTGTAACCTTCGGAATCCCACAGGCAGAATCCTGACATGTGCTTGGCGGTGAGAACGGCGTACTTCGCGCCGAGGTCGCGAACGACGCTTATCCACTGGCGCAAATCGAGCCTGGTGGGATTGTAGGTACTCGCCGGAACGCTTCCCGTCTCGTAATCGTTGCCGGTGAATGTATTCATGCTGAAGTGGAACGAGACGCCGAACTGCATTTCTTCGTAGCGCTTCAGCGCCGGCGTACGTGAGGTAGCGGGAACGATCCCAGGTGGATCGTCCCAGCCCTTGACCAAGGGAGATGCTAACGCGCCGGCAGCGAGCATCGCGGTACGGGTGAGCAGGTCACGGCGGTTCAACATTTTTTTACTCCCCGGTAACGCGGGGAATGTAGAAGCGGAAAAATGCTTCCGGATCGGAATCCAGGCAGACCTGCGCGTTCGCCGGGCCTTGCTCTGGTCGAGTGAAGCCTTGGTCATCGACACGAATGCGCATGGGCTTTACCGGACACAATCTCGGGTTCACGAGGTACGCGATCGTCATGGGATCGTAAAGCGTCGGAGTCTGCTGTCCCCACTCCTGGTAGAGCAATGTGAGTGCGTCCGTGAGCGGAGTTCCGGCAGAGAACAGAACGGCGCGCTTGTACTCTTCCAATTTAAGCTGCGTCGAATCGAGAGGCATGATGAAGACCGGAACACCCGATGCGAGTAACTTCTGCGCCGACTTCGGATCGTTCTTAATGTTCCACTCGGAATCGGGCCCATGTGGTTTCGAATATCCCAGGTCGTTGTAGCCGCGGTAGATGGATCCGCCCATGAGCACCACGCTCCTGAGTTGGCGAAAGGTACCCGCGTCCTTGTCGATCAGAGCGCCTACGTTCACTAAAGGACCGATGCAGACGAGAGTAATCTGTCCCGGATATTTTCGAATCTGCTCGAGGATGAAAGGAACTGCCTCGGGGTGGAAAGGTCGGGCAAAGTGGCCACCTTCGGCGTACTTTCGCTGGCTGAGCGAGGTTTTGGCATCAGTCGGAGTTCCCTGCAGCACGGGAATGTCCTGGCGTCCGGCTTCGCCCAGCAAGTGGTCGACGAGTTTGGCCCTCACTTCCGTGTCGCCAAACACTGTGGAGATGCCAAGGATCTGCAACTCGGGGCTGCGCAACGCCAGGACGATGGCAAAGGCGTCATCCACATCGTCTCCGATATCGGTGTCGATGATGATTTTCTCTGGAGTCTTTGCCGGCGAAGATTGTGCGCACAAAGACAGCGTCAGAATCAGCGGCAGGAACACGACTGACACCAACCGCAAGCGGAAGATTTTCACTGGAATATTTCAACAGCAGTGCGGTGCATTTGCAACGAAGAGATAGCGAGCTTTTTGACCCATTTCGCTTGACCCTGCGCGGGAGGGTCAGGTACAACCCAGAAATCGTGAGTATCCGATCGCTTCTCCTCGTTGTTCTACTTTCCCTTCAGCTTGCCTGCAGCAAGGACCGCGACTGGGCCGTTTATGGCGGAGCACCCGAGGGAGGCCACTACTCCGACCTGAAGCAGGTGAATGTGAAGAATGTCAGCCAACTTCAGGTTGCCTGGTCGTACGACACACAAGAAACGGGCGGGCTGCAGACGAGCCCCATAGTCGTGCATGGAGTGTTATTCGGAATCTCGCCGTCGCAGAAGGTGTTTGCCTTGGACGGCGCGACCGGTCAGCTCAAGTGGAAGTTCGATTCCGGTATCCAGGGCACGCAACCCGATCGCGGCCTCGCTTACTGGGAGAGCGGCACCGATCATCGCATCATCGTCGGGATCATGAATTTCGTTTATGCGCTGAACGCCGACAACGGCCAGTTGATCGCGTCCTTCGGCAGCAACGGCCGAATCGACCTGCGGGAAAATCTTGGACGCGATGCTTCCACACTGTTCATCGCGCTCACCAGTCCTCCGGTGATCTACAAAGATCTTTTCATCGTAGGCGGCCGCGAATCGGAGACACTGCCTGCGGCTCCCGGAGATATTCGCGCATACGAAGTCCGCACCGGGAAGCTTCGCTGGAGTTTTCACACGATTCCTCATCCCGGCGAGTATGGGTACGAGACGTGGCCCAAAGATGCGTGGAAAAGCAGCGGCGCCGCCAATAACTGGGCAGGTATGACGCTCGATTCAAAAACCGGCGTACTGTACGTGCCAACCGGGTCAGCGGCATTTGATTTTTACGGCGGTGATCGCCTTGGCGACAATCTCTTCGCGAACTGCTTGCTCGCGCTCAACGCAGCGACGGGAGAACGTGTCTGGCACTTTCAAGCGGTGAAGCACGATCTGTGGGACCGGGATTTCCCCTCGCCGCCGGTACTGATCACGGTCGAGCACGACGGCAGGAAAGTCGAAGCGGTGGCACAGACCTCGAAGCAAGGTTTTGTGTTTGTCTTTGATCGCGCGAACGGGAGGCCGGTGTTTCCGCTCGATTACCAGAGATACCCCGCGAGCGACATAAATGGCGAAACGGCCGCCACCGAGCAGGCTCTTCCAACCAAGCCGGCGCCGTACGCGCGACAGTTGCTCAGCGAAGATCTATTAACCAACCGCACCCCTGAAGCACATCAATGGGCATTGGAGAAGTTCCGGACGTTCCATAGCGAGGGTCAATTCGTCCCTCTTAGCACGAAGCAGCCGACTGTGATTTTTCCCGGGTTTGATGGGGGCGCAGAGTGGGGCGGCCCCGCGTTTGATCCGACAACAGGTCTTATTTACATCAACTCGAATGATGTCGCATGGGACGCTCAACTGGCGCCGAATACTGCGCCAGCACTCAGTGGCCGCGGAATCTACCAATCTCAGTGCACCATTTGCCACCGCGACGATATGGCTGGCTCGCCTCCTCTATTTCCCGCTTTGAAAGGGATTGGTCAACGCCTAAAGCCGGATGCGATCGCGCGTACGATTCAAAAGGGACGCGGCCGCATGCCGGGTTTTCCGAATCTGTCGAGCGAGGAGGTAGGTGCATTGGTGGACTACCTCGTTCGCGGCGAAAGCAAGGAAGTATCGTCCGACCAACCATCGCCTCAACTCATGCCATATCGGTTCTCCGGTTACACACGCTTTCTCGATCCCGATGGCTATCCGGCGGTTGCGCCGCCATGGGGAACCTTGAACGCGATCAATCTGAATACGGGAGAATATGCCTGGAAGATTCCGTTCGGGGATTACCCCGAATTGGCAGCCAAGGGAAAACAAAACACCGGAACCGAGAATTATGGTGGGCCGATCGTGACTGCCGGTGGCCTCCTCTTTATAGGGGCAACGAATTACGACAAGAAGTTTCGAGCCTTCGACAAGGCGACCGGGAAGCTGCTTTGGGAAACGACCCTGCCATTCGCAGGGAACGCAACACCGATCACATACGAGGTAAATGGGCGACAATACATCGCGATTGCCGCGGGCGGCGGCAAGGATTTGCGCTCAAAATCGGGAGGAGTTTACGTGGCGTTTGCTCTTCCCAAGTAGAGCGTCTGTGCGGCTCTAATGGAAAAGAGCGTCCGGCGCGACCGGTTGCAGTTCTGCCCCGGTAAGCCCCCAGGTGACTCCTAAAGTCGAGCCGCCTACCGACTGAAAATACCGGAGTTCAATTTTGTGGAATCCCTCGCGCAGGGGTATGTGACCGGACAATAATTCCGGTCCGTGATTGCCGTCGTTATCGATGACGACCTCGTTATCCAATTGCAAGACTGCGCCATCGTCCGATTCGACCGCGAATTCATAAAATCCATCCGCCGGCACACGCAGCAGTCCCACGAAATCTACACCGTAATGCTGCTGACGGCCGAACTGCCGCAGATCAAATGAGCTGGTCGTTCCCGTCGCAGCCTGTACGCCGCCATCGAGATTTTTCGCGCTTGTGAAGATGCCATCGAACAAGGTGTAACTGAGTCCTGGCTGGCTCGCTTCTCGCGCGGTGGAGGGCAGATAGGGTCTTCGCAAGAAATTTGCGTCGTACACCACGCTGCGTCTACCGCCGGGACTAACCACGAGCAAGTTCAGAGCACGCGACTGATTCTCAGACAGTGGCATGTCGAAGGGTGACTGATAGCGGCTCGACTTTTCCGTCGGCGTGCTGCCATCGAGCGTGTAGAACATCTGACTCCCGGGACTGACCGGATGCAGGTTCACGGTGACGTGGTCCTGAGTCGCCGTGTAGAAGTCCTTCAACCCATCCGGTTCTGGAATGCGGTAGTTGACTCCTTGACGTTCGAGGCGGCCGAGTTGATAGGCCAAACGACGCCTGAAGTCTTCATAATTCTTCAGTTCGAGAGGAGACCAGCCGACTTCCGAAATTGCAAACAGGCGGGGGAACAACATGTACTCGAGATGACTCGGCGTGCTTATGTACTCTCCCCAAACATTGCCTTGCACGCCCAGGATGTATCCCTGTTCCGCGGGCGCAAGTTCTTTGGGAACGGGATCATAGCGGTAGACCTTTTCCAGCGGAAGATAGCCGCCGATGCTGGGAGGTTCACGACGTGCGTTGCCCTGGTTGTAGTCGAGGTAGCAATAGTCGGTCGGCGACATGATGACTTGATGTCCCTGGCGAGCCGCGGCGATACCGCCGTTTTGACCGCGCCAGGACATCACGACAGCGTTGGGCGCGAGTCCACCCTCCAGAATCTCGTCCCAACCGATCATCCGCTTGCCCTTGGAGTTCAGGAACTTCTCCATGTGCCGCACGAAGAAGCTCTGCAGTTCATCTTCGCTTTTGAGGCCCTCGCGACGGATGATTTCTTGCGCTTCCCTGCTCTGTTTCCATTCGTCCCGAGGTACTTCGTCGCTGCCTATGTGGATATAGGGTCCGGGGAACAGGGAGATCACTTCGGTCAGGACATTTTCCAGGAAACTAAAAGTCTCGGGTTTAGGGCAGAAGATGTTGCCGCGGGCTTCCGAGGCGCCGTTGGGACCGCTTTTCGTAAAACTGCAGGCCAATTCGGGATAAGCAGCGAGCGCGGCTCCCGAGTGCCCGGGCATTTCAATCTCGGGAACGATGGTGATAAAGCGTGCTCGAGCATACTCCACGACTTCCCTGATTTGATCCTGGGTGTAGTAGCCGCCGTAAGGAGGCGAATCTGTGGGGTAGGACTGCGCTTCCTCGCCGGTCATGAACTGCGTGGGATGCGAGCCTATGTCCGTCAGCTTGGGATATTTTTTGATTTCAATACGCCAGCCTTCGTCGTCGGTGAGATGCCATTGAAAAGTATTGATCTTGTTTTGCGCCAGGAAATCAAGAAGGCGCTTCACGTAAGTCACGGAAAAGAAGTGCCGCCCCACATCGAGCAATACACCGCGGTAGGGAAAGCGTGGGTGATCGATGATTTCTACACCCGGCAGTTCGACAGATTTTTGCGGACCCAGAGGAAGGAACTGGGTCAGCGTTTGCATGCCGTAGAAGAGGCCGGCGGAGCGTCCGACGACATGAATAGTGCTCGGCTTGATCGAAAGCCGGTAGCCTTCGGCCGGCAACTCGCGGCTGGCGTCCTGGCTGAACGAGATTACGTCTTGGCCAGGTGATTTACCGGTCGCAAATTGTAAGCGCATCCCGTGTTGTTCGAGAACATAATCGGCAAAGAACCTGGCGATCCGGCGTGACTCGCTGTCGGTCGCGAAAATGCGGGTGCGGTTGGTGAGAACAAAAGTGCCAGTCGTGCTTCGAACGCTCACAGGCCGGGGAACGACGTTCAAAGAGACTGGATTGGTTGCGGTATCCGAGCCTGCAGAGGATACAGTGACACTAAGGAGCACCAGGAGACACGGTAGGAGTCGCATCGCTCAGAACCTCAAAAATGTTACGGGGGGAGAGACGGGACGTCAAACAGCCATCCACGCTCTGTGAGGTTGAGCAGGACTCCGGTTGCCAAGTGCTCTACTTCTTGCTCCTGGCTAGCTCGTAGTGGCGCGTCTCTACTCCTCTGTTCTGTGAGACACCTTCATCGAGGAGAAGCTTCACTACACATCCGTCTTCGCCCATCCAGACGGTGCCCTTCTCAAAACTGCCGGCACCGAATAAAACGAGATACTTCTGCTTGTCAGATGAGTTGGCGCTTGCCGTATCGATAGCAATTTTGGTGGCGTTGTAGCCGTTGGTCGTCTCCTGTCCCTGATTGGCGATGCTGGAGCTGCCGTTGAGGGCATCCAGCCGCGCGGCCATCGCTGTAATCGACAGATTGGAGAGGTCGATAACGGCGCTGTTCCAACTGGCTTCATCGGAACGCGTGCCATGGAACGAGTGCGTGCCAGACTTATCGTGGATAGTGATGTCCATGTTCTGTGGAGTGATATCCGCTTCTTTTTCAACCGAATTGGTTGAGTCTGAATACTTGAACAAATAGAGGAAAGGCGCGGGCGGGTTCTCGATCTTGTCTCCGATACACATCACATCAATGTGATTGGCTGAATCCGTAGAACTGGCTTTCGCTCTAGATCTCGAGTTACATCCGACG
>JBPYEW010000034.1:0-36081 GCA_051984555.1 Terriglobales bacterium
GTCAAAGTGTTCAACAGCGATACTTATGCTCCCGTTGGCAGTATCAAAGTCCGCGAAGGAGCAGACTCGAGCACTTATGATCCCGAAACTAAGTACCTGTATGTCGTCGAGACCGGGAAGGATAGTCACGCGCCCAACTCATACATCAGCATTATCGACACCAACTCCGAGAAGAAAGTCAGCGAGATTAAGATTGACTCCGATGATGTCGAAGCCATGGCCCTCGAACCGTCGAGTCCGAGGCTGTTTGTAAACATTCGCGGCAAAGCTGAAGTGCAGGTCTATGATCGGAAGAGCCACGCACTCTTGGCCACCTGGTCGATCGCCGATGTGGGGAAGAAACCGACCACCATCGCCCTCGATGACGCGGATCATCGTCTATTCGTGGGCACTCGTGACCCGGGCAAGCTGGTTGTTCTGGACACCAACTCCGGCAAGGTTGTTGCGAGCTTTCCTGCAGCCTCCATGTCGGACGATATGGTCTACAACGCCGAGCAGAAGCGAATTTATTTCGCCGGTTCCAACTTTGTAGACGTCTTCCAGCAGAAAGACCCAGATCACTACGAGCAGGTTGGCCACATTCCAACTGCATTCCGTGCCAAGACCGCCATTTTGGTACCGCAATTGAATCGTTACTATCTCGCAGTCCCGCAACACGAGAAACAATCAGCGGAAGTGCGCGTATACGATGTAGAGTAAATGCGCCAGCAGGCATAGTTGCTGAGCTGGGCTGTCATTCACCTCAATGTTCCCGCTGGTTTCCAAAATCAGCGGGAATTCTTGTTAGCGCATCGGTGAACATGACGTCTTTTGGTCAATGTTTCGCAGGCTTGGGCATTCGCCGAATCGGTCTGGCACTGGTGTTTGCCTGCGGAATAAGTCACGCGCAAAGTCCAAGTATCGCGGGAAAGGTCGGCGATGCCGCGGGTAAGCCGATTGCAAATGCTCGTGTCAGCGTCGAGAGTAGGCAAACCCATCAGGCAGTCCTTACTCAGACTGCTAAGGACGGGACGTTCGTTGTTTCAAACCTCACGGCGGGAGACTACCAGCTTTCCGTCATGGCATCTGGGTTCACCGGTGCGCATCTTACGGTCACGATCGCCGTCGGGCAGCCCTCTACGATTGATGTGCGCTTAGTTAGAAGTTCAGGTCAGAGACCCAACCCTGAACGTAACCAGTCAACCGTAAGCAATATCAGCGACCTCCCCCTGAATGGCCGGTCCGCGTCAGATGTGGCAACTCTGGAACCCGGCGTAGCGACGGCTCGCACCCAAACCTCAGGAGAAGCACAACGCGGGTTTGGCACGCAGATGACGATCTCAGGCAGTCGTCCGCGACAAAATGATTCGCGTCTCGATGGCTTGAGCGTCAACGACTACTCCAATGGCCCTCCAGGAAGCGCTCTCGGCGTAAACCTCGGTGTTGACGCGGTTGAGCAGTTCTCGGTTCTGTCCAGCAATTACCCCGCGCAATACGGCCGTTCTTCCGGGGGAATCGTCAGTGCATCGACCCGCTCGGGGACCAATGCCTTCCACGGCGACGCCTACGAATTTCTGCGAAACAGCGTCCTCGATGCGCGGAACTACTTCGACCGGGCTAAGCCACCGTTCCGTCGCAACCAATTCGGAGCCTCATTGGGGGGGCCACTTCAGCGAGACCGAACCTTCATCTTTGGCGACTACGAGGGGCTGCGCCAATCGCTAGGTATAACGCAAGTCGATACGGTGCCATCGGCAGCGGCGCGCAATGGCAATCTCTCCAGCGGTCAAGTCAATGTGAATCCTTTGGCGTTGCGCTTTACCGAGGCGTTCTACCCCCTACCGAACGGGGCGAACCTGGGGACTGGTGACACCGCGATCTACACTTTCGCCGGACAGCAAGTCACTCCTGAGAACTACTTCACTACGAAAATTGATCACCACCTATCGGATGCCGATGTACTCTCCGGCACCTATATGTTTGACAGCAGCACAGTCCGGCAGCCTGACAACTTCAATGACACGCGCACTGGCTACGATGCGCGCCGCCAAGTTTTCACCTTGCACGACACGTATAGCCGAAGAGCCGGTTTTGTTAATTCGTTTATTTTCGGAATCAATAGAGTCGTAGCAAAGACAGGCCTTACTTTTCCGAGCGGCAATGCGGCTGCTGCTGATCCTTCCTTTGGCACCGTACCGGGGCGGAATGCAGCCGGCGTTACCGTGCCCGGGTTGACGGGGTTCAATGGTGGCCTGGGGGCTCGTTCTACCTACAACTTCCACTGGACGTCAATTCAGGCCTACGATGACCTCGCATTCACTCGGGGCAATCATTCGCTAAGGTTCGGCTTCGGTGTCGAGAGAATGCGGGACAACATTATTGCTGTTTCTGATCCGGGAGGGGTGTTCTCATTCAACTCCTTGTCTGACTTCTTGACCAACACTCCATTCTTTCTAAGCGCCCCTCTTCCTACCTCTCTCAGTGCGCGCGGTCTTCGAGACACCATCGTAGCGGCCTACATTCAGGAAGATTGGCGATGGCGAAAGAACCTCACGCTAAATCTGGGGATGCGCTACGAGATGTCGACTGTACCGACTGAGGTGCAGGGCAAGCTTACAGTGCTTCGCCATTTGACCGACGCTACGCCGCATTTGGGAGATCCCCTGTTTGCCAATCCTACGCTGCGCAATTTTGAACCGAGGGCCGGATTGAGTTGGGACCCAACTGGGGCTGGAAAAACCGCCGTCAATGCTGGTTTTGGGATCTTCGATGTCCTGCCGCTTCCTTACCTTGTACAGACCAACGAACTGTTCTCGGCACCGTTTTCGCAGCAAGGGAACACGACCGATCTGCCGCCGGGGTCGTTCCCGAGCCAGGCATTTAGTTACATTGCGGGCTCGCCAAGTACTTTTCGCCAAGCATATTTCGACCCGCACCCTGCCCGCAATTACGCCATGCAGTGGAATCTGACAATCCAACGAGAGCTCTCGAAAAGTCTCAATGCTCTGGTCGGCTATGTAGGTTCGCGAGGCATACATCAACCCTTCCGTGTCGAAGACGCGGACATTGTCATGCCCGAGTTAACTCCCGCGGGTTATCTGTGGCCATCTCCAGCCGGCAGCGGCACGAGATTGAATTTGAATTCAGGGAGAATTACAGCCGGGTTCTGGAATGGCGATTCCTACTACCACGCGCTACAGGTAAAAGTGAAGAAAGCGCTCGGCGCCAGCTCTCACCTGAATGGATCCTATACATGGGGGAAATCGATCGACACCGGCTCCGGAAGCATGGTGGGGGACGAGTACTCCAATTCCATTGGAAGTCCCTTGTGGTTCAATCCGCGACTCAACCGCGGGCTATCAGACTTCAATGTCGCGCACAACCTCGAAATCAACTACACCTGGCAGGTCCCATCGATCGTACGGGGTTACCGCATGTTTGATTGGGCACTCAATGGCTGGCAGTTGGGCGGAGTTTTTGAAGCCAGCACCGGCGTGCCCTTTACGCCTATCTTCGGAGGCGACGCATTAGGATTAAAGAGCACGGATCCAAACATTGATGTGCCGAATCTCGCGCCCGGGCCGGGTTGTGGATCACTGGTAAATTCGGGTGATCCGGTGCACTACATACGCACGCAGTGTTTCAGCGTTCCTACTCCTATCACCCTGCGCGGTGATTTAGGCCGCAATACGTTGATCGGGCCAGGACTCGTCAATTTCGACTTCTCTCTGTTCAAGAATAACTACATCAAGAAAATATCGGATCACTTCAATGCCCAGTTCCGAGCGGAATTCTTCAACCTGCTAAATCATCCGAACTTCGCTCCTCCTCTCGATAACAAGAACCTATTCGATTCAACCGGACAGGCGGTTGCCAACGCCGGCCTGATCACATCGACGCAAACTCCATCTCGGCAGATTCAATTCGCCCTCAAGGTGATCTGGTGATAGCCATGCGCCATGGCAAGCACGCACAAGCCGTTTCTATCATTCTGTGCCTCTTTGTTCTCGAGTTCGCGATGGATGTTGCAGCACAGGAAAAGCCGGTTCTGGAACTGATTGGATCGATCCCATTGCCGCAGCTTCAGGAGGGAGATTTCGATCATTTTGCGGTCGACCTTGAGGGGCAACGCCTGTTTTCAACCGCAGAGGCGAATGGCAAAGTCCTTGTCTTCGATCTGCGAAGCAACAAACTCGTCCATACAATCAGTAATCTCAACTTGCCCCACTCGATGGTTTACCGGGAGGATCTGAAAAAGCTATTCGTCATTGACGGCGGTTTGGGCCAAATCAACATATACGATTCCACTTCTTATTCGCTCATCGGAAGCATTCCCCTTCGCAAAGGGGTTGGCCCCATGGCATATGACCGCGCCAGGCACTTGCTCTATGTCATGAGCGGCGGCAAAGACGGAAACATGCCGGAATCGTACCTCGATGTAGTCGATACCACGTCAGGGAAGAGGCTGTCGGGGATAAAAATGCGTTCCGATGATGTGGAAGCTTTGGTGCTGGAATCATCCGGTTCTCGTCTGTTCGTTGATGTGAGAGGGGAGAACACAATCGAAGTTCTTGATCGCAAAACTTTCACCTCCATAGCACACTGGCCACTCGCAGCGACTGCACGGAAGCCTTCCAAGATGGCTCTGGACCAGCAGGATCACCGACTCTTCGTGGGTACGCGGGATCCGGCGAAACTGATCGTCCTGGATTCTGATTCTGGAAACGTGATTGCCACATTGTCGGGCGCACCCATGGTGGATGACATGGCGTATGACGCGAAATCCAAGAGAATTTACTTCGCCGGCAGCGATTTCGTGGATGTATTCGAGCAAAGAGATCCCAATCACTACAACTTGATGGCGCATATTCAGACGGCATTCAGGGCGAAGACGGCAATTCTGGTGCCGGAATTGGACCGCTACTATGTCGCGGTTCCCCGCCACGGCACGCAAGTGGCGGAAATTCGCGTTTTCCGGGTGAACCGTTAGTTTGCAGGTTGTGGATGGTCCCGGCACTTACTTTTCGGTGAGCACGAGCGTATTGATGCGCTTGGGAACTTCTCCCACAGGGATCTCAGCCACGCTCTTGAGCGAGTCAGCATTGATCACCGATACAGAGCGCGCCGCTGAATTCGACACGTAAACCGTCTTACTGTCTGGCGTGAAGGTAATCCATTCCGGCACGGATCCCGAGGGCTTACCGTCGATTCCATGAACCTCAGGGAGGTTGACATATCCAACTAATTTCAATTCCGGCAAAGAATATTTGAAGACTGCATTGGCAAGCGTGCTGCCGACCCACAAAGACTTTCCGTCGGGGGTGATTCCCATTCCGTGCGACGGGGTTCCCATTCGCCCCTCGGCTTTTCCGAATCCGCCAGGTTCATCGGGAAGCTTGATGCGAGCCACTTCCGCGCGCTTCGCGAAATCGACAACCGCGAATCCATTCAGGCCCGATAGCTGTACGAAAACGCGGTTGGTCGAGCCGTCAGGATTAGCTTCGAAAGCCATCGGGCGGACGCCAGCATCGAACTTTACTTCCCAGGCAATCTCATCGCGCTTGAGGTCCACGACGGTGGCAGCTTTGTTCTCAATAGAGCCACTCACCACATATCTGTTGTCGGGGGTGACATAGAGATTGTGTACGGGGCCGTCGACTGGAATGTTTTTTATCCGTTGCAGTGTGGCCGCATCAATAACGTCGATCGAGCCTGGTTGAGCGCGAATACCGACCAGTATTCGCTTGCCATCTTTGGTGACGGTGATATTGTTTGGTCGCCCGGTGAGACTCACCGTTTGAAGAATTTTTCCGCTCTCCCGATCCACAACATCGAGCACGCTCTCCGACTCATTGCTGACGTAGACACGTTGGCCATCCGAGGAAAAATTAACCCCGTGCGGAAGTTCGATGCCGCGGATGACCTGGATTATCCGGTTACTTCCGCTGTCAATTACATCGAGAATATCGGCAGCACTGTTCGTAACGTAAATCAAACTCTTGGTGACAGTTGGGCGATTCGCAGGATCCTTCTTGCCGGCTCCTATCCACCGCGCAATCGCCCTCCAGTCGGGATCGTTCTGGGATTCAAACTGCCTTCCACCTGAATGAAAAGCGTCGCCTCCAGCCTCTGGAGCGAGCGGATGCACGAGCAACCTGCTAGCGAGGGGATTTGCGAGATCGACGACCCAAAGCGCGCTTTGGAAATTCTGCTGTGACTGTTCCTCGCTCCAGTGCTCGGTTCCCGGGGCAAGAGGCTGCAGGTGAAAGAGCCGGCCCAGTTGACTGTGGCAACCATAGCAGCGCGCGTGACCGGGGCGTTGTTTCAGGAAAATTGGTTCTATTTCTTTTTTGAAAACATCGAAACTCGGCATGGGCGGCCGCGCTGAAGCCGTGTTCGCTTCCTGCGCGCCCATAGGCAGATTGCTCGCAACCGCGACTGTGAGCAGCAGCACAGCGCAAAGGGTCTTCACGTTTCCTGTTCGTCCCAGCTAGAAAATCACTTTTATTGCAAATTGAATCTCACGGGCAGTGGTGGTGGTTCTACTTAGTAACCCAGCTACTCCTGTCGGTGTTCCCGTTCCGTCGAATATATCGGTGTTATCCGGCATGGTAGGCGGTGCGAAATTCGGATGATTCAGAATGTTGAAGAATTCGGCGCGGAACTGCACATTGAATCTCTCCGAGATACTGCGAATGTAGTTGTTCTTGAACAGGGAGAAGTCCAGCTCGGTGACTCCAGGTCCTGTAATAATGTTCCGCCCTGCATTGCCGCGGAGGTTGAAGCACAAGGGATAGGGGACTGGCGCGCCAGTACTGATCGGTACCGGATCACAGTTGGCCTGCCAGAACGCCAGGTTCGGTGCCGTCGGAACGGAGAAGCAGTTCGTCTTGATGTAGTTATTCGGATTACCTGGATTTGTCAATGTATTGCAGCCCGGTCCACTCAGGCGGTTGGGTACGTCCCAATCGTCACTACTGAGTGAGTTCAGCGGATCGGAACCCGTTCCGAAGGTGGGCGTGAATGGGACGCCACTGTTAGCCGTAAAAATCAGGCCAAGTTCCCATCCGCCAAGCGCGAATTCACCGGCTTTGCCGAATGCTTTAGGTGTCGGTGCTTCCCAAGTGCCATTCAATACAAGAGTGCGACTCACATTGAAGTCAGATGGGCCACGACTCAACCGCAAGTCGAACCAAGGAAGACTTGAAATTGAATTGCCAAACGCATCGCCGGCCACCGTGGCGGAACTAGTGTCGATGCTCTTGCCCCAGGTATAGGTGCCTTGGAATTGGAATCCATGGCTCATGCGCTTCGCAAGCTGTGCCTCCATGGCGTTGTAATAGGAGTGGCCGATGTAGAACATCGAGCGCACGGAACCGAAGTTGGTGTTGATGGGATTGGGCGACACGCAGCTGCTAGGATCGCTTCCATTTGGATCCAACTGATTACACTGTGCCGACCATAGATTGCCCAAGGCATCGACCTTTGGCCAAAGATACCCATACGGCGTCTTTGTCGGCAGCACGAGGCTGGCCTCATCCACGCGGAAAGGCTGATGTATTCCGCGCGAGCCGACGTAGGCAATCATGCCAGCCAGACTCGGCGTAATCTGCTGCTGGATATTGAGGTTCCACTGCATCACGTAGTTGCGTTTCGGGTTTGGATCGATATATGTGGCGCGAAGTTTGTTGGCGGGAAAATTCGTTATGCCGTTGTAAAACGTACCTGCACCTGGATTGTTGATGTTGGTATACGAGAAGAATGGAACAGCCTGGACGGTCATCAGAGTGTCCTGATACAGGAGCGGCAAAACGTCAAAGATGCCTACGCCGCCCCGGACTGCAGTCTTCGCATTGTGGAACGGATCCCAGGCGAATCCAATTCTCGGTTCGAAATTTCGAGTCGTCGGATTCTTGAAGAACGGATCTCCCAAGTGCGGCGTACCGGACGAGAGAGTGGGCAGGTTTGACAACTTGCCGGCGGTCTCTGTCGGAACGGTCGACATTTCATACCGCAAGCCAATGTTGAGCGTCAGGTTCGACCGGAAGCGCCAATCGTCCTGCAGATACACACCGAAGATGCTCTGCCGCAGATTACGGGGAGAGAGAGTGCTTGCGATACCTCCCTGAAACTTTGAAGGATTGTTCTGAAGGAAATCCGCCAGGCTCCCAAAGTGCCAAATACCGTTCGGGTCAGTGTCGGCGATTTCATTCATAAGGTCACGCTCGAAGGCTGCACCGAAGCGGATCGAATGCGTACCCTTAGTCCAGAACGCATCATCGTAAGCCTGGAATGCGTTCCAGTGGTAAAGGTACGTTGGGCTGCCGCCCACGCCGCCACTGAAAGGCGTGACCCCGGGAATAAATACCTGGGCGGCTGCACGGCCACCGAACGAACCCAATGATAGATCCGTGGACAGCGGGTTGATAGCCGTGAAGCTGCCGTTGTTGATCACGCGCTCATGATTTCCCCCGATACGGATGGAGTTTGCGAAATTTGGAGCGAAGGTATGGGTCTCTTCGATTGCAAGAATCTGCCTACTGGTAAGGGTGTTGAACTCAACATCATTCAGTCCGTCGGGCGATGAGTAGGGTGTTCTGTCGTAAACATAGGTTCCGAAAATATTGTCGTTTCCGCCGATGTGGTGATCAATACGGGTCGTGACGAAGTTCTCGTTCACGATCTGCTGGCCTGCGAATGTGAACACGCCTATGTCGCCATTGCTGAGTAGGGGGCCGTTGGGCAAATGCCAAAAGGGCAGATACGCGGCTGCAGCGGGATCGACGGTCACCGCTCCCGTCGAAAGATTCCCAGCACGCGCGGCTGCAGAGGGGACTGTATCGAACGCGGTCAGTCCTTTTGATTGCCGGATGCCTTCGTAATCCGCAAAGAAGAATGTGCGGTTCTTAATGATTGGACCGCCAATCGCTCCGCCAAATTGATTCCGCTTAAATGGCGGGATCGTGCCGACATCAAAGTAATTCTTCGCGTCGAGGCGGCTGTTGCGGAGGAACTCGTAGGCGCTGCCATGAAGATCATTAGTGCCGGAGCGCGTGATCGCATTCACAACGCCACCGGAGGTCTTGCCGTACTCGGCGGAGTAGTTGCTGGTTAATACTGAGAACTCCTGAATCGCATCGACGCCGAGATTTCCTCCCAGTACGCTGCCCGGCGCTCCGTTTGCGTAGTCGTTCAGGCTGACACCGTCCAGGCGATAATTGTTTTGCTGAGGACGCGCCCCAGAAATGGTCAGCTGCTGTCCGAAGCCGCGGTTGCCTCGGTCCGTGCCGGCTGCGAAGGTAGGCTGAGTCGTAATTGTGCTGACCCCGGGCTGAAGCTCAGCCAAGTCGGTCCAGCTGCGGCCATTCAAGGGAAGCTCGCGGACGGTGGTCGCATTTACCACCGCACTTATATCGGAACTGGTGACCTGGACAGCCGGTAACTCGGTGCTCACTTCAATCTTTTCGACGGCGGTGCCGACTTTCATCGGCAGGTCGACAACTTGGGTCGCGCCTACGGTGAGAGGAATGTTCGTCCTAGCCTCAGTCTTGAAACCGGGAGCCCTGAAGGTAATTTCGTAGGTCCCGGGTACCAGGTTCGGGACAGTGTACAAGCCATCGGCGTTGGTTTTTGTATCGCGCATAACGCCCGTGGCTACATTCTTGATCGATACGTCTACGTTAGGGATGACTCTCTGAGTGCTATCAGTCACCGTCCCCGTGATCGTTCCTCCAGAGACTTGGGCGTAGCTGAATTGTCGAGCCACAGACACCAAAACGAGCAAAGCCATAATCGTGGAACAGATTCTTCTGAACGCGCGCATAGAGCACCCCTTTGTCCAACGAGCCCCAAAAGCAGACAGAACGAAAAGAATGAAGCCAAGCAGTGCGAGTATTAAAAAAAGTTACTACGATCTGGAACCCCACTACGAACCAGAGAAAGGCAGAAGGGACAATGTGGCGCAAACATTAACATGCAATTAAGAGCAAATGAATTCTCTTTCAGAAACAAAAAGTCGCTGGGCAGATGCGTGCGGCAAAGAAGAGAGCGCTAGACTGAAAGAGCATGTTCGCGAGTTGAAGTGAGCCTGTAAAAAGCCTGAATCCAGCTTCCGGGAATGGATTTGGGCTTGCCTCGAAAATCGTTCTTGATTTAGCTGTGGTCTCGGATTCATACTCCGCGCGCAAACGCGACGGGAAGTTATTATGCGGATTCTCCTGGTGGAAGACGAAGCGAAGGTTTGCAACTTTGTAGTTCGCGGCCTCACCGCGGAAAGTTTTGCGGTCGACGCAGCGAACGACGGCGTTACTGGGTTCGAACTGGCGACCACCTATCACTACGATCTGCTCATCCTCGACCTCATGCTGCCTGGCATGAACGGCACCGAACTCTTGCGACGCATTCGTCGGGGCAATTCCAATGTTCCGGTCCTGATACTCACGGCCCGCGATGCCGTAGCCGACAAGGTAGGAAACTTCGATGCTGGAGCGGACGATTACCTGACGAAACCATTTGCGTTTGCCGAACTTCTCGCGAGGGTGAAAGCACTCTTACGCCGGGGTCCAGTAAGCCGCAGCAGTGTGGTTCGAGTGGATGATTTGGAACTAGATCGACTCTCGCAGCAAGTACGTCGCGGGGGAAAACGGATCGAGCTTACCTCCAAGGAGTATTCGTTGCTGGAGTACCTGATGTCGAATGCGGGGCGCGTGCTCTCGCGCACCATGATCATTGAGCATGTGTGGGATCAGAGCTTCGACGGAATTACCAACATCGTGGACGTTTACGTGCGGCATTTACGCAATAAAGTCGATGAATCTTTTGAACACAAATTGATACGAACCGTTCGTGGAATGGGCTACACCATTAGTAGCGGAGCACAATCGTGAATGTACATTCCATCCGATTTCGCTTGACGGCTTGGTACGCCAGCTTGCTCGCTGGGGCTCTTTTGTTATTCGCTGTATCGGTGTATATCGGTCTGAAACAATATTTGATCGGCAACGCGGGCAGAACACTGGCCGAGCAGTCACGCTCCATCGGTACCGAGTTGTTGAGCGAAGTGAGTTCTAAGCGGGTGCACTGGCTGGATGAGGAGATCGAAGAGGCCTACGCTCCCGAAACGAATGAACAATTCATCCGGGTGACAAGGGCCGACGGCGCCGTTGCCTACTTGTCAGGGCCTCCGAAGGACGGGAGTTTCGATCCGGCCAGCGTTCCCCAGTTAAGGGGCAATTCGGAAAGTAACGGCGCCAGAATCGTGGAGCTGCCGGGGGGAAAGGCACTTTTAATTAAGAGCCTCTCGTTTACTACTTCGGATGGAGCCCGCTACTTCGTTGAGAATGGAACCTCGTACTCTGAAATACAAAATGTCTTGAACGGGTTGCTTCGCCTGGTTGCGCTGTATCTGCCTTTCCTGGTATCCATCGCAGGGTTCGGAGGGTACTGGTTGATGCGTCGCGCGCTCAGGCCAGTTGATGAGATCACGACGCGGGCCGAGGGCATCACCTCCAGCAATCTTAGTGAACGGCTGCCGGTGATCAAGACAGGCGATGAACTGGAGCGGCTTTCTACATCTCTGAATCGCATGATTGCCCGCCTGGAGGCTGCCTTCCAGCATATTCACCGATTTTCGGCTGACGCGTCTCACGAACTACGGACGCCGCTGACTATCCTTCAGCTAGAACTCGAAGGAATATTCCAGCATCGAGATTTATCCCCGGCCATCGTGGATCAGATCGGTAGTGCGCTGGAAGAGACGCAGCGGCTTTCGAGAATCGTGGAAAATCTCATGACTATCGCCCGCCTAGACGCGGGTGAGGTCAAGATTGAAAAGACTCTGCTCGACCTGGGAGAACTGGTCGCATCTACTGCCGAACAAATGAGACTCCTAGCCGACGAAAAATCACTGAGCTTGCAGTGCAAGGTTGAATCCGATGTTCGTGTGCTGGGAGATCAAACCCGCCTGAAACAGGTAGTGGTCAATCTGATTGACAATGCGATTAAGTACACACCACCAGGCGGCCAGGTAACGGTCAGCGTTCGCGCCGCGGAACAAAAAGCGCTGCTCGACGTTGTTGATACCGGCTTAGGCATGTCGCCCGAAACAATTCCACACCTATTCGAGCGGTTTTATCGCGCCGACAAAGCCCGCTCCCGCGACTCAGGCGGAGCCGGCCTAGGATTGGCGATTGTTAAAGCAATCTGCAGCGCACATGGAGCTGAAGTTCAAGTATTCAGTCAGGAATGCCAGGGCAGCAGATTCCGTGTAGAGTTGCCGCTGGCAGCAATTGAATCGGTCTCGGGACCGGATGTTCCGCCTTATAGTGCGGTCACCCATACTAGCGATTATTAATGCTGCTTCCAGTCTGAAAAGAGTTTCACTTCTGATTCATCCCTCTTTCATCTGTGCCAGCGAGGATAACACCCCTGCCATGAAGAGGACTTCTTGCCTCACTGGGTGGGTGCTGTTACTTTTTAGCGCCAGCTTAGCTCAGACTGGCATTCCATCCCATCACAACGTGGTCGTTCGTGCCGGTCGGCTGTTCAGTGGCCAATCAGACACACTGCTGAAGAATCAAATCATTGTCATCACTGATGACAAAATCACCCAGGTAGGGCCGGTTGGGCAGGTGATTGTTCCAACCGGCGCCGATGTAATTGACCTGAGCAAAGCCACGGTTTTGCCCGGCCTCATTGATGCTCATACCCATGTCTTCGAAGATGGCCCAAACCTGGAACTACAGACGTTGCGCTACTCGTGGCAGTACCGTACGTTGACCGCCCTTGCCAATGCGCAGAAAGATCTGATGGCGGGCTTCACGACGATACGCGATCTCAAAACCGTCGGCGCCATGTACAGTGACGTTGATTTGCGTAATGCCATCAACAACGGGGTCGTGAGCGGACCACGCATGCAAGTGGCCACGCGCGGAATTCAGGCCACTGGAGGTTTTATTCTGGACGGCTGGTCACCCGAGGTTCCAATCCCGATGGCCCTGGCAGTCGCAGATTCACCTTGGGCTGCGCGCCAAGCTGTTCGCGACCAGGTGGCTCACGGCGCAGACCTCATCAAAGTCTATTCCAGCTATGATTTCAGGTTCACGCCTGACGGCAAGATGGTGATTCCTCCTACCTTCACTCGCGAAGAAGTTGAGGCGATCGTGGACGAAGCCCACAAGAAAGGCGTCAAGGTTGCCTGCCACGCGTTCGGTGGAGAAGGTCTCGACTACTGCATCAACGCAGGAGTGCAGTCGCTGGAACATGGAGTGGTGCTGACCGATGCCGAAATCAGAACCATGATCGAGAAAGGCATCTACCTGGTTCCCACCCTTTATCACTACCAACTTGATCGAGGGCGAGACGAGAAAAGATATGCGGGACACAGCGTCGCTGAGTTGTCCGAACAAAGCTTTCGACAGGCGGCCAAGGCGGGCGTAAAAATCGCTTTCGGATCTGGTGTGGGGCCCTTTCCGCACGGCTCACAAACAAAAGAGTTCGAGTACATGGTTCGGTTCGGTATGAATGCGGCGCAAGCCATAAGAGCCGCGACTAGCGAAGGCGCGAAGCTCATGGGCTGGGAAGATCGCGTGGGTTCTGTGCAGGCGGGGAAATTCGCTGACCTGGTAGCAGTCTCTGGCGACCCCCTGAGCGACATCTCGGAACTGGAACGGGTCAGGTTCGTGATGAAGGGCGGACAAGTTGTTAGAAACGATTTTCACTGAGGCAATCAGGCCGATCATGAAAAGGCGTGAATTTCTGAGAAGCTCAGTCGCGGCGGGAGCGAGTTTCGGCATGCTTGGAACCTCGCCTCTAGAACCTTTCGAAGAATCCAAAACTCCATCTTGCGCAGTTCCGTTTCCTAAAACTGCCGGCCTGACGCAGGAAATCGCGCAGTTCATCGTGCAAACGCGATTGGCCGACATTCCCCCGGACGTAATTGAACTCGGAAAAAAATCGCTTCTCGATGGCATAGGGTTGGCATTGGCGGGGTCGAAACTGGACACCGCCGATATCTTGCGGCGCTATATGGAGTCGCTAGGCTTCGGAGCGAGTGGGGTCGCGGTTATCGGAACCGCGAACAAACTGCCACCCCGCTTCGCCGCCTTCGTCAATGGTGTCGCGATTCACGTTGAAGATTTTGACGATACCCAGCTTGCTGCTGCTAAAGATCGCGTCTACGGCTTGCTCACCCATCCAACCGTTCCCGTACTGCCTGCAGCATTTGCGCTCGCGGAAAAAAGCGGGAAGAGCGGAAAAGATTTGATGTTGGCATACCAATTGGGCGTAGAAGTTGAGACCAAGATCGCCGAGGCCATCTCTCCGCGCCACTACGAAGACGGTTTTCATTCGACAGGGACTTGTGGCGTGTTTGGCGGAACGACCGCCTGTGCGAAGCTGCACGGTTTTGAGGAAGCCAGGATAGAACGTGCTTTCGGAATCGCCGCCAGTCAGGCTAGCGGCCTGCGCGAGAATTTCGGCACCATGATGAAGCCCTTTCACGCGGGTCACGCAGCCGAGATCGGCGTGTTTTCGACAGAACTGACCGACATGGGCTGGACCGGCGCCGAGGGCATTCTCGAAGCTCCCCGGGGATTTTTCCACGCTTTCGGCGGTACCTATGATCCTGCCGCAATCATGGACAAACTCGGGAAGCCTTGGACCTTTGCTTCCCCGGGAGTCTCTATTAAGCCATTCCCGTCGGGTTCTCTGACGCACCCAGGCATGACCGAGATGTTGCGGCTCATTCGCACCGAGCACATTAAGGCTGCCGATGTAGAAAAGGTTGAGATCGGCACCAATCACAACCTCCCGAATGCGCTTATTCACCATCGTCCCAAGGATGCGCTGCAGGCCAAGTTCAGTATGGAATTCTGTATTGCGATTTTGCTGCTCGACGGCAAGGCCGGGTTGCCGCAGTTCACGGATGCGGTCGTAAATCGTGTGGACGTGCAAGAAATGATCGGCCACATTCGCTTCTATGTTGATCCCGAAGCTGAAGCCGCAGGTTTTGACAAGATGACGACCATCATCAAGATTCATCTCAAAGATGGCCGGGTGATCAATGGACGGGCAGATTTCGGCAAAGGGAGTCCTGCCAATCCGATGAGCTACGAGGAAGTTGCGGAGAAGTTCTACGGTTGCGCCGAGTTCGCCAGCTGGCCCATTGAAAAGGCCAAGCAAATCGTCGGACTGGTTCGTGCGCTCGAGTCGGAGACGGATATGCGCCGTCTCACGGCACTGTGCACGAAGTAAGCAGAAGATTTCGTAACACTGAGAGGTCGATTTGAAGAACTACAAAATCGCAGTCATCGAAGGCGATGGTATTGGCCGCGAAGTTGTTCCGGAAGGCATACGAGTGCTGGAAGCGGCCGGGCGCGCTTTCGACATTAATTTTTCCTGGCAACACTTTGATTGGAGTTGCGACCGGTTCCTCAAAACCGGGCACATGATGCCGGCTGACGGACTCGAGCAATTGCGTCCATTCGACGCGATCTATCTGGGCGCGATCGGCAGTCCGGGGGTTCCAGACCACGTCTCGCTGTGGGGACTCTTAATCCCGATCCGTCGCAGTTTCCAGCAATATGTAAATCTACGTCCGTGCAAGCTGTTGCCAGGAGTTATGACTCCCCTGAAAGATTTCCCGCCGGGAAACATTGACTTCTGCATCGTCCGGGAAAATAACGAGGGCGAATATTCGGAAGCCGGGGGCCGCATGTTCGGCAACACCAGCGCCGAAATAGTGATTCAGGAAACGATTTTCACCCGCATGGGATGTGATCGCGTGATGCGCTTTGCCTTCGAATTGGCGATGAAGCGTAACAAACATGTGACTTCGGCAACAAAGTCGAATGGACTTGTCTACACCATGCCCTTCTGGGACGAACGTTTTGCCGCGATGAAGAAAGAATATCCGGAGGTGAAAACTGACCAGTATCACATCGACATCCTCACAGCCCATTTCGTCCGTCATCCAGATTGGTTTGATGTAGTCGTGGCATCCAATTTGTTCGGCGATATCTTGTCCGATTTGGGCGCAGGTGTGGTGGGTTCGATGGGCCTGGCGCCCTCAGGCAATCTCAATCCCGAACGAGAGTTTCCCTCTATGTTCGAGCCGGTTCACGGATCAGCCCCGGACATAGCTGGCAAGCGGATCGCAAATCCCATCGCACAAATTTGGTCTGGGGCGATGATGATTCGTCATTTGGGAAATGCCGATGCGGCCGATCGAATCGAGAGTGCAATTACTACGATTCTGGCGTCGGCGGAGATCCGAAGACCTGACCTGGGAGGCCGCGCGGGAACGAGTGACGTAGGAGACGCAATCGCCAGCCAAGTCGCAGGCATGGCGTCCGAAAAAACAAAGAGAACCACAGCGCAACATCAATGACCGGACGACGGAAATTCTTACCTTTAGTAATTGTCGTTTTCCTGATGGTGGTTCAGTTTATTCGTCCGGCAACTACGAATCCGCCTGTTTACCCGAACGAGGAAATTGCAGCAGTTTTGAATGTTAACCAGACTGTCCAGTCAATTTTTCAGCGATCGTGCAACGACTGCCACTCCAATCGAACGGTTTGGCCCTGGTATAGCCACGTCGCGCCCGTCTCCTGGCTTGTAGTTTCTGATGTGGATGACGGGCGGCGCCGTATGAATTTCTCGGAATGGAGCACTTACACGAACCAAAAATCCAGCGATCTGCTAAGACGAATCTGTAAGCAGGTCCATGATGGCGATATGCCACCGCTGCAATATATCCCTATGCATCTGGCATCAAGATTGACCCAGGAAGACCGTCGGCAGATTTGTCTCTGGACGGCGGACACGAAGGTGACCCGGCCTGGGCCTGTGACGTCGAGACATAGGTCGCGAATTCGACCGTCACAACAAGCCAGCAATAAATCCGACGGATCTGCTATCCAGGCGGCCGGAGGCGAAAACCGAATGACCATCTCTTGCTACCTGTCTGTCTTTTTATAAATTTCATCCTGTATACGCATAATCTCGTTTCATTCCTCTGTTCTTTCATTTCTTCCCACGAGCAAAGCCCCGGTGCCTGGATCCTGCCGGGCGCTGATGAGCATGGAATCGGCTTGGAACCTAGGAAATTTTCGAAGGCACTGAAAGACTCAGCCAAAACGAAAACGAACGAAGCTGCGTAAACAATCGAATGGGCGAGAGAAAGATGGTCGGGGAGAGAGGATTTGAACCTCCGACCCCCTGGTCCCGAACCAGGTGCTCTACCAGGCTGAGCCACTCCCCGACTGATTGCGATGGCACACAGCAAGAGATCTCGGAGGAATCCGAAAGCTGCTGTGTTCTTTGAAATTATAACATTTACAGCAGCATGCGCCGCGCGCGACGCCACCCCTGCGCATCAGGCGAATATGTTTCTTGCTGCCGTTCTATGAACTCCACGGAAATGAGTGAGGCGAATCTCGAACCTCACGGAAATAAGTGAGACGAATCTCGCTTCGCAAGTGAGGACAACATAATTTCGCGAGTTCACCTTACGCGTCCAGGAGCCTACAACTCGTTTGTGTAATGCATGCCCGCAGCGATCCCGCAGTTTTCAGCAGGTGGGAAGATAGCGATGAAGATCTTCGCGGAGTACCTATCAGTACACTGCCGCTCGGGGAGGCACGCGGCCATTCGTGTACTATGATTCCGACCTGCCCCGATGATTGCCCTTACTGCCAGTGCCTTGTTCACGCCGCTCGAGAGGCTCAATGACCCGATTGTGCTCGTCGACGATGGCGTCATCACACGCATTAGTTCGCGACGCGAATCCGAGATTCCGGCAGGAGCTCGCGTTATCGAGTTTGGAAATGGCGTGCTGGCACCGGGCTTGATCGATTTGCATATTCACGGCGCCGCGGGACATGACGTCATGGAATCAGACTCCGATGCCTTGGCGTGCATCGAGCGATTTCTTTTTCAGCACGGAGTTAGTTCTTATCTCCCTACTACCGTGACTGCTCCCATGCCGGCGACTCTGGCTGCAGTAGAACGGTTGGCCGATGCGATCGAAGAACCCACCGAAACTGACCGGGCGCACCCGATGGGTGTTCACCTGGAAGGGCCATTCCTGAGTCACGCGAGGCGGGGCGTGCACCCGGCCGAGTACCTGGTTGAGCCAACGATGGAAATCTTCGAGCGGTTGTGGGAGGCGGCTCGGGGACACATCAAGATGCTCACGATCGCGCCGGAGCTCGATGGCGCGCTGAAAGTGATCGAGGAAGCCACCAAGCGTGGCGTGTGCATAAGCGTGGGACATAGCGATGCTCACCTGGAGCAGGCCCGAAAAGCAGTGGACAGGGGCGCGCGCCATGCGACTCACACTTTCAATGCGATGCGGCCGATCGCGCACCGCGATCCCGGCATCATCGAACTGGTGTTGAGCGACGATCGCATGAGCGCCGACATCATTGTGGATGGATTTCATGTCGATCCTGCCGTAGTGAAACTGTTCATGCGCGCCAAAACAGCCGAGCGTGCGGTTCTGATCACCGATGCGCTGTCCGCAGCGGGCATGCCGGAGGGAAAATTCCGCCTCGGGGAGATGGAGATCGAGGTACAAAACGGAACATGCACTTCGGGCGGGAGGATCGCGGGCAGCGTTCTTACGATGGACCAAGCGGTGCGGAACACAATGAAATTCGCTGAAGTAGATTTTCAGTATGCGCTACGAGCGGCGAGCACGAATCCCGCAAAGGCGGCGGGGTTGGCCGGGAAAGGCAAACTCGAGGCTGGTGCCGCCGCGGATTTTGTGGTGTTCAACAAGGACCATGAAGTTGTGCGAACGATTGTCGGCGGAACCGGCCTTTAGGCGCTGACAGTCAGATTTCGGGTCCCCTCTTCCCCTTCTCTCGAGACTCTAATCCAAGCAAAAGCGAAGAGCAGCAAAGGAATACATATCAGTCCTCCAGCGCGGAGGGCGAACAAGAAAACCATGTAGGTCGGGCTGAAAGATAGCAGGCCCACAGACCATGCGAGGAGAGAGCGCCGGTTGCGGCTGTTTGTGCTTCTTGCCAAGATCCAGTCGACTCCGAGACAAATCGGTATGACCAGGAGCACCAGATCGAAGACGTGGGCGTGATAGCTGACGAGCAAGGTGGACAGCAGGGTAAAAGAGAAGCATCCGGGCAAGGCCGCCGCGTCAGTATTTGCCTTCCAGGCGACGCAGGTCATGACGAGGACCAGCACGGACGCGAACAACAAGAGAACCGTTCCTGCCAGAGAAGCCTCGGGCCTCGCAAACAAGGCCAGGAGTCCGCGCAGGTTCGGCATGTCACGAGGGATGTTCACAGCGGGAGCTAGTTTGTCGATGGTCGAGAGATAGCTGATGTAGTGACGCATCTCCCCGGTACCAACGGTAGCGATCGACACCAGCGCCAAAGCGATGGCAGTGCACGCGAAACCGGCAAGAAAGCGCAACCGCCCACGGACGAGAAAAGGAATGAGAAATGGCAGGACGAGGGGAAACTTGAAGGTACCCAGTGCGAAGATTGCGCCCGCCCATTGATGACGGTCATAACGAAGGCAGGCGTATGAAAGGCTATATATAAGAAGGAGCAGGATGGAATCCTGGCCTTCGATAAGGGCCAGGAAGACGGGGAAGAACGAGACTGCGGCAAGGATACAGATTACGAGCGGAACTGATTTCAGCCACAGGACTTCTCGCCGAAGAAGCGCAACAGAGAGGGTAAGAAAGATGAGGTTGCTCGCGGTCCAAATCCAAAATGCAACTTGATAAGAGAAGTGGGCCAGCGGGCGGAAGAGCCAGGCTTCAAACGGCGGCCGGACAAAAGGAAGTGCGGACGCCCGCCTGGCTACCGTGGGGGCAGCGTTCTGCTGGATCTCATGTTGCAGGGGGAGATCGTAGAGACGAGTGGCGTCTCCTTGCTGCAGAATCTTGGCTGCCGTGTAGGCGCTGATGAAATCGGAGTACCCGGCCGCGAGTTGCTGCCGGAGTTGATACGCCATGAGCGCGTAAACGACCAACATACTGATTATGAGAATCGACGCGGCCCGGCGCAGGTTTGGCACGGGAGCATTGTGGAGGCTGGCCAGCGTTGTGCGCAACCGAAATAGCCATCCGCCTACGAGTCGCCACCCGGGATACAATTGAGCGCATGCCCGACGACCTGCTCCGCTATCGTTCCGAATTCCCCATTCTCGAGCGCACAACGTACCTGATCAGCAATTCTCTCGGAGCCATGCCACGTGGAGTTTACGAGGCGCTGCAAGGCTATGCCGATACCTGGGCGACCCGCGGGGTACGAGCGTGGGAAGAGCGCTGGTGGATGCTGGCCTTGGAGGTTGGCGACGAGATCGGCGCCTTGATGGGTGCGTCCCCGGGATCCGTCTCGACTCATCAGAACGTGACAACTTGCCAAGCGGTGGTCGCGTCGTGTCTGGATTTCTCGGGAAAGCGAAACAAAGTCGTTTATACCGATATGAATTTTCCGTCGGTGATGTACTTCTGGGAAGCGCAGCAAGCACGGGGCGCGCGAGTACACATGGTCAAGACGGATGACGGCATCACCGTTCCAACGGAGCGACTGCTGGATGCGATCGATGAGCAGACACTGGTCGTGCCGGTCTCGCACGTGATTTTCCGCAGCGCATTCATCAACGATGCGAAGGCAATCGTGGAGAAAGCGCATCGCGTGGGAGCGACGGTAGTGCTGGATACATTTCAGTCATTGGGAACGGTGCCGGTCGATGTGCAGGGCCTTGGCGTGGATTTTGCCTGTGGTGGAGTGTTGAAGTGGCTGTGCGGGGGACCGGGGGTCGCGTATTTGTATGTGCGTCCAGACCTCGGAAAGAAACTGAAGCCGACATTCACGGGGTGGATTGCACATGAGAATCCATTCGGGTTTGAAGTTGGAGCAACGCGGTACGCAGAACCGCCGTACCGTTTTATGAATGGAACCCCGCACGTTCCGGCTCTCGAGGCATGCCGACCAGGGGTGAAGATTATCCGCGAAGTGGGCGTGCAAAACATCCGAGAGAAATCGAAACGCCAAACGGCGCGATTGATCTCTCTCGCAGAAGAACACGGGTGGCGGGTGAACACGCCGCGAGACCCGGAGAAGCGCGGCGGGACGGTGACGATGGATATGCCCGATTCACAACATGTCTGCCAGGAACTGCTGCGACGGGATGTGCTGGTGGACTGGCGCCCGAAAGCAGGGGTGAGGATGTCGCCGCATTTTTACAACACCGATGAAGAACTCGAGACGGCAGTCCGTGCCGTCGAGGAAATACTGAAAGAGAGACCTGTAACGGCCAGATAAGCGACTCGGCGATTCAAGTGAGAAGACAGGGTTAGGTCTTCCTGTTGTGTTCCGTTCCGGTATGACCTGTTTGCATTCCCAATCTCATTACTGAAGTAAGTGAGCGAGGCCGTTTTTAGTGTGTCCCTGCACGGCCGCTTGGCTAACCTTTTGATAAGGCTCCGTGTCGACGGATGCCTTATTTATGCGCGCCATTTGGGCCATTTCTCTCAATCAGGGTAACCACCTCTGGATTTACGCACTGGCTGCGATTGTGGCTGGTTTGTATCTGTTTTATCGAGGGTTCCGCATGTTGCAGCGGAAGCGGCTCATCCTGAATACGCCGACATCGAAGATTCGCAGCGCTTCCCTCGGACTCGTCGAGATCAGCGGACTGGCAGCGGGACCGTATACCGTGATCGCTCCTGTGACGGGTAGGTCATGCTACTACTACCGCACGCTCGCCTGGGAGTTGAAACGATCCGGGAAAAGCGAAGAGTGGAAGCAGGTGGCTGACGAGAGCATGCACGTGCCGTTCTATTTGGACGACAACACGGGAAAGCTGCTGGTCAATCCACAAGGCGCGGAGATGGACCTGCACCGGGATTTTCACGAGGAGTTCAGCAATTCGATTTTTTTTAGCCGGGAGATGCCGGACACGGTGCGTGTGTTCCTGGCACGACATGGCGTGTCGGGCGAGCACAAGATTCGGGTGGACGAATACTGTATCAAGCCAAAAAATGCGCTGTTCATCCTCGGAACGCTGGCGGAGAAAACAGGCATGGAGGTCAACCCAACTCCGGTTGCGACGGAAGGTGCTGGTGAAGCACAAGGAAGGAGCTTGTTCTCTCAGCTTTCATCGGGATCGGAGGCAGTCTCAGGGAGAGTCTCCCAAACAACGCTGGGCCCGGGAGTTACGGTTACACATCAAGAGGTGATTCGGCTCAGTCCGCAGCCAAAGACTGGCGCGTCGGAGGGAATGTCGCAGCAGGCGAGAATCGCGGCAGCGATGATGAAGGCGGGGATTACCAGTCCAGCGGCGTGGGCAGTCGCGGGGATCAGCGATCCAGCCGCCGTCCTTACGAGTGGAGGAGCTTCGTCAGCGGCACCGGCCCCGGTGCAGGAGTTCGACCTGCATCCCAAGGTGGTGCTGATGAAGGGCGAAAATGATCCGACGTTCCTGATCTCCTGGCGGAGTCAAAAAGACGTGGTGCAATCCTTGGGGTGGAAATCGGCCGCATTCATCTGGGGTGGCCCGGTTTTAACGCTGGTTGGAATTTATGTGCTGCTGTTAACGATCAGCAAGTAGCAAGTGGGGGTTAGCCGCCAAGTGTCGGTACGTTAGAGACCTGCCTCGAGAGATTTCATCCCATTTACAATGGCCTTCCATGGGTAACCCTTCCGTTCGCATCGGCATTCTTGGTGATTTCCATTCTGAGTTCCGCTCGCACAATGCCACCAATGCCGCCTTGCGAGATGTTGGACGACATTTGAAGCTGAACATCCAGTCTGAATGGGTTCCTACGCCTTCCCTTCTGAACGCGAATGCAAACGAGTTGCTGGCGGCATTTGATGGGCTGTTTGCCTCGGCGGGCAGCCCGTACGAGAGTATGGAAGGGATGCTCCGCGGCATCCGGTTTGCGCGCGAACAGGATTGGCCGTTTCTGGGAACGTGTGGCGGATTTCAGTACACAATGATCGAGGTAGCCAGAGATGTGACAGGGCTAGCTGATGCGGACACGGCGGAGAATGGTTCGGGATCGAAGCACGTCGTTATTTACCCGGTTGCTTGCGCCGTGCCCAATGCGGCATCGAATGCGCCCAAACTGAGCGGGTTCGTGCCCGAGATCCGACTGCGTCCCGGCTCGCGGCTACAGTCGATCTATCAACAAGACGTGATCGAAGAAGAATTTTTCTGTAACTACGAAATCAACCCAGAATACGAGTATTGCTTAATGGAAGCAGGCTTGCCGATTGTCGCTCGCGGGGCCAAAGGAGAAGTGCGCGCGATCGAAGCTCCGTCCCACCGATTTTTCCTGGCAACGCTTTTCCAACCGCAGCTCTCGTCAACCGCCGAAAAACCACACCCGGTGATCATCAGCTTTCTCGAAGCGGCGGCCGCATTTCGAGGACACAAGCCCGAGCCCGACATTCTGGGCTGAAGAGTAACAGAGCGATCTTAGCCCGGAGGTTGTTCGAAACGCGCTAAGCGCGAGCAGCCTTGGAGGCGTTGGCTAGCGGCAACTCCACTGTCACGCGAGCGCCACTGGGATGTAGATTTTCGAGGCGGATCTCACCTTCGTGCTCCTTGATGATGCCGTAGCAAATGCTCAGCCCCAGTCCAGTTCCCTTCCCGACGGGTTTCGTCGTATAGAAAGGATCGAAGGCGCGATTCACGTCGGCAAAACCAGGGCCCGAATCTTCGACCTCAATGTTGGCGCGGTTGCCTCGCTTTACGGCACGCACCAGGATGCGCCGAGGTTCTGCGCCGCTTTCGACGGCATCGATCGCGTTGTTCAGCAGGTTCAGCAGGATCTGCTTGAACTGGTCTTCATCGACGGCTACACGCGGCAACTCCGGATCGATATCGATGACTACGCCCAGATTGCGCGTACGAATGTAGTATTCACGCAAAGCAAGGACGTCCTCGATAACAGGCGCTAGTTCTACAGGCTGACGATCCGCCGTGCGCTGGCGAGAAAAACGCAGCAAGTTTTCGACAATGCGCTTCATGCGGCGAGCTTCGTTGGCGAGTTTCTCCAAGCGGTCGCGTACCGGGCCGGCGGGCGTCTCATCCGCCAAGAGTTCGCCATAGCCCATCACCGAGGTAAGAGGGTTATTCAGCTCGTGAGCTACGCCAGCAACAAGTTGTCCAAGAGCAGCGAGTTTCTCCGAGCGCACCAACTGACTCTGTAAGGACTTGAGTTCCAAAGCGACGGCCAAGTCGGCTGCGAGCAATTCGATCCTGGAAAGGTCCTTGGGATTGACGGCGGTCACATCGCGGGGATCATCCAGTGCCAAGCAACCCATGCAGACCCCGTGTGGCGAACACAGGGGGATGAGCAATTCATCGCCTGTATTCCAGTAAGGATTCGTCTCATAGGTCCTGGAGCTCTTAACGGGCTCGTACTTCTCGGCTTCAAGTTTACTGAGGAGGTAAGAATTCTGGCCGATCTTGCGGGCCCGAAGACAGAAGTCCTTGATGTCGTCTACGCGCCAGTTCTTGGCTTTCTCGCGTAGTTCGGAGAGAGCAGGTGGCGTCATTCCACTGGCACCGGCGACGCGGAGGTGACCGGAATGTTCCAGGTCTATGGCGGCGATCTCGAAGGTGGTCACTTCCGTGATCGCATGGGCAATTTCATCGCACAGCGAGTCGACGCTTGCACCGCCAAGCAGGCGAGAGGTTATCGCGGAAAAACGCTCGAGCTGGCGATTGAGAGCGCGCTCTTCAGACTGCAACAACTCGATGGACTCCGACTTGTCTTCGACGATGGCAAGGATCATGCCGAGCGCAACGAAAAGCTTTGGCGTGTTCCAGAGTTCTGCCGGAACGACTACTTGCGGGGCGAAATGGTCCATCAGCATTCCCACGGGGAATACTGCGCCCCAGCAGAAAAAGCCGCTGGCGACAGTGACAATACCCGCGGACGGACGCCAAAAGTTCTTACAAAGGAAGAAACCGGGCAAAGCAAAGCCGAGGGTCAGAAACGCATTCATGCCTTCGTCGAAGGAGCCGTGTAGAGCGGCGCGAACGCTCCAGAGCATTACGGCGACGCAAAGCGGAACCATCGTGGCGGTGTAGAGAGATAAGCTGCGATGGACGTAAATGATGAAGGCACTCGCCCCGAGGAAGCACGCAACCAAGCAGAAGATATAAGGCTGGGGGGAGTGGACCTCGAAAGCTGCGAAAATTGCGTAGAGTACGGACGGAACGCCGGCGATGACAATGAGCATGGTGCGACGGCGACTGTCCCCGACAACCACGGAAACGGAAACCAGGAAAGCAATAGCGGCAGCCTGAAGAGCGCCCAGGTCAAAGGCGAGAAGGAGCGGACCGGGTTCGCCGGTCGAGGGCTCCATCAGTTGAGCGACAAAATGGATGAACACGAGCATCCAGCCCGCCATCCACAAATTGAGTCGAACCGAACGGGCGTGCCGCTTGAGGAAATAGAAGATGACGACGAGCACTCCTACGGTGACGACCGTCGGTATCTTCTCTAATAAGGTCATAAAGCTGAGTCCACCAAGGGTATTTCAAGACCTCGGGACACGCCAATAGTCAATCGAGTAACTAAAGTAACTGGTCGCTCGCGAGGTGCTGCCATCCCGGCGAGTTAGGACGTGTTTAGCGAATTTCAGTGAGTTCGAAGACTGGGTAGGATGAGGCTACCGCCGCGAACTGTTGAGGTGGCGACCCAGCCGGAACCGGAAAGTATCGCTGCACGGCAGTCTTGAAGCTTTCCAAGTAGGACTTCAGGATTGGGGGCTTTTCGGAGTCGGGGAGAGTCCGAATTGAGAAACGTCGACTGTACTTCCCTTTCTTCAAAGTGACCTCGCCCGCGGCCTCAGCGTTGCGCACCCATTGCGTCCGTCCACGGGGAGCGACGAGGAAACGCTTACCCTCGATCACGAGCAGGTCGATAGGCGTGGAATACAGTTTGCCGCTCTTACGGCCGCGAACTTGGACCAGATAGTTGTGCGAGAGACCCAGTCCCAAACCAACCAAGAACCCGAATATGCGATTGAAAAACTTCTCACCCGGAGAAGGCGCACGGAACTGGACGGGGTTCTCTTTCATAGACAAGGATTTAGTATAAGGCGGGCGGCGGCTTCCGAGGACATCCTCGGAGATTTCGTTTAGCATCTCACCGTCGGCCAAAGGCGTCCAATATAAGCAAGTGCGATTTGCGATCTGGCCATAGGAGACATATGACAAGACGTGCATTACCGACGCGAGCAGTCGCATGCATTCTCATAATGATGATGGGGCTACCGCTGTGGTCGGCGACACCGACGATGTCGCCGAGGCTGCCGGATCCGGGGTCCACCAGCCTGACCCGGGAACAGCAGATTCAGCTAGGGCAGAAAGCAATGGCAGAGGTCTATAAGCAGATGCCGGTCCTGCCCGATTCAAGTCCAGTCACCCAGTACATCCAGCAACTTGGCAAAAAGCTGCAGGCCGCGATACCGCCTCAGTACAACTGGCCTTATCAGTTTCACGTGGTGCAGCAGAAGGACATCAATGCGTTTGCGCTTCCGGGCGGACCGATTTTCGTGAATGTGGGGACGATCACGGCTGCGGATAATGAGGCGCAATTGGTGGGTGTGCTGTCACATGAGATGTCGCATGTGTACATGCAGCACTCTGCCAAGCAGATGAAACAAAACACGATTCCGAGCATCCTATCGGGATTGGGTCAGATTGCCGGGAAAGTGTTTGGCGGTATTGGGGGAGCGGTTGCGAGTATCGGCGGCCAGATGGTCGGCGGCATGATGAGCATGAAGTATTCACGAGCCGATGAGGCACAAGCCGATTCGGTGGGCGCAATCATCATGTACAAGGACAGCTATGATCCGCGTCAGATGGCGGAGTTCTTCCAGAAACTAGAGCAGATGGGTGGAGGTGGACCGCAGTTCCTGAGTGATCACCCAAACCCAGGAAACCGCGTGGCCGCAGTAGACAAAGAAATTGCGAATTGGCCTCCGAAACGATATCTGCCGTCGAGTTCGCAATTCTTACAGGCGAAGCAAGGGACCAGCGGAATCAAGTCATACACGGCGCAGGAAATTGCAAATGGCGCCAAGAGCGGTGAATGGTTGAAGTACAACCAGCAGCACAACTCGATTCCCCAGGGTCTTCAGGTGAGTGCGGACCCGGCTGCGGGAGGACAAGCTGGCGGTGGAAGTCCCACGATGACGCCGGTTAGTTATGGCCAGATTCAGCCCAGCGGTAATTTCAAGCGTCTTGATGGGAACGGGTTCAGCATGGAATACCCGGATAACTGGCGAGTGGCCAATGACCAGAATGGCACGACGATCGCACCGCAGGCTGGCGTCTCACAAGGCGGTATTGCCTACGGAGTGGTGAGTGGAGCTGGGAATCCCGCGCAGGCGAGCTCACTTGATGAAGCCACGCAAGCATTGGTGAAGAACCTGGAACAGACGCAGGCAGGGATGCGGCAAAGCGGCAGCGTGCAGAAAATAACAGTGAATGGAGTCGAGGGCAGGTCAGTCCAGTTCACCAGCAATTCGCCTATTCAGAACAATGGCCAAGCTGTTCCTGAACGGGATTGGTTAGTGACCATGCCTAGTGCGCAGGGCGGTCTGGTGTACCTCATTTTCATTGCACCAGAAAGTGAATTTTCGAAACTGCAGCCAACGTATCAGCGAATGCTCGACAGCCTGCAAGTCGGGTAAGGTACCACTTCTCAAACGAATAACGGGGAGCCGAATGAGGCTCCCTTTTGTATTGGCACGCTTCTTGTCAGAAGACAAATCGCATAGACAGAAAGATGACAACTCCTCTCTGAGCGTATGGCATAATCCCGGCATTCTTGCGTTCTGTTCACTCGTTAAGTACAACCGATGAATCGTGGCAGGCCAATCTGGGTCGCCCTAGCGGTTACTCTCACCGCAGCGGGGCTGACGTATTCACTAGAGGGGTGGGCTGCCGCCGGAGCACATGCCGCCGCCCGGAATACGGCTCGCATTTCAGCGTTGTGCTTTATCGTGGCGTTTGCCGCACCGGGGCTGGCGAACTGGTTCACACAAATGCCCAGTTATGCACGATTGGTGCAGGCCTTCTTTGCCGCGCATTCGGTGCACTTCATGACCGTCATGTATTTGATCGCATGGCTAGAGAGGACTCGGCTCATCTCCAAGCCGGGATCCTCGGCTGCGGTCATACTCATCGGCGCTGGGTTGGTGGTCGCGGCGGGATTAACAGCTTCTTCGAAGACTCGACAGTCGCGTTGGATTCACGAGATCTCGATGTATGCGGTCTTCCTACTTTTCTTCCTGGCATTCGTGCACAATCGAGTTTTTGTATTGCGCTTCTATGCCGTGGTGCTCGGAATAGCACTGCTCATCCGGTTGAGTGCGGGACTGACTTCGGGGGCTACCTACCGGGTGAAGACAGCGGAATAGGCGGGATCGGCTTTCTTGGCTCGCCTGTGCGAAGAATGTGAGGCAGACGAGCGCAGATTAGCCAGCACGTCGGCGCCGCGATAGTCCAGGAGTTCAGAAGTAAGGGTGTGAGGGCCAAAGATCCTCACATCGGCTTCCGCGCGCAAGTTAGTTTCCAGCCAAGCACCCTGCACATTCGCAAACCCCATCTCGACGTGAACCTTTTTCAGCCACCAGGACGGCGTCTTGGCAAGGTCGCCCGAGATGCGACGTACCTGGAATGTGCGCTGGTCAACCAAAGCTTCACCTACGACAAGGCTCTTTTCTTTTCTCTTGGGTTGCAACGCGAGACGATAGCAAGCCTGGCCATCCGAAATGGCTTCACCCAAGTAAGAGAAGTTGTAGTTCTGCGTGTTGACCGCAGAGGCTTCGATTTCCTTATCGCTCGCCTGCGTTTCCTGTTGGAGGACGTGACGTACGATCTGCTCGCCACGGGTGCTGCCTGTGGATTTCTGAATGGTATAACTGCGGGAACTCGGAGGTTCGAAATTAACAGCAGCAACTACTTCCGAATCGGCCTGTGAACTCTTGGCGCCAGCCACCCGGAATTGCTTTATGAGTTCGTAAGCGCTGGGCTCATGCTTTTGGGCCTGCGCGGCCTCCATCCGGAGCACGATCTGTGACAATGGAAGGGGATGAGTAGCTGCGGCTTCCTGGGCAAATAAAGAGCCACACAGGAAAAGAGCCGGTAGCGCGAAGTTCACAAGCACCGCATTGTTAGCCATGGTCACTACACCTTGGATGCCGCCGTCCGAGGAAAGAGCAAGTTCATCACCATCGCTCAGGGGCTTTTTTGTGGAGGTATTAGGCAATTCCAAGTAGAAGGAAGAGTGCAATTTCGGACGGCCGGCGAACAATTTTGACGTACCCGGAAGAACGTAGTTAACAGGAGAACAGACGGTAGAGGTAACAGGTTACTTCGAGTGGGCTTTGAATATCTGCAACTCAGATCAAGAAACTACGCAGACTCCTGGTGGTCGAACTTCTCCCCTAGCTTTTCGAGACTCTTTCGGAGCTGTTGCAAGCCCTGAGCTACATCCTGCTCCTGGTCTGCTGTAAGGGGAACTCTGGGTCGGGTGCGAATAACCGTGTCATAGGCAAGACGAGAATTCTTGCGATTGCGCGAGATCTTCTCCTCATTGTCGGCATCCAGTGCGATCCCTGCCAGAGTGAGGCCAGTATGTAGTTCCGTCTTCAGGAACTCATATCCCACGTCGGCTTGCTTGGACTGAAGCATACTTCAACATACACCAGAAGAGGGAGGGGAGAGGCGCCAATATGCGCCCAGGGTAAGCATCCAACCAAGGGACGCTAACGATCATCTGAGCCATCCTACCTGTGAGGCTCTGGATTCTGGCCAACCGGCGCGTCTCGGGCTGAATCTTGAACTCGGCCGCCGAACCTGGAGCTTGCTCCATTAGGCAGGCCGTTGCTAAAGGAGCAAGCATGACTAAGCGTTACGGCATATCGAGTCTATTATTTGTGTTATTGCTGATGCTCGGCGTCGCGGCAGCGCAGTCGCCGGGTACACAGACACAGACGTCTCCGCAGAGCCAAACTGGACCGCAGAGTTCACCGGCTTCCCCGTCTTCGGCGTCACAGAACCCATCCACAGTCCCACAGGGTGCAGGTTCATCAGCTACCGGCAGCCCGCAGTCACCGAGCGCGTCGCCTTCCACAACCCCGAGCCAGGCAGGCGCGAACGCGTCGCAAGGACATCCAGGATCCGTGGAAGAAGCATTACAGTTGACGCCGGACCAGAAAGCCAAGCTGCAGCCGATCATCCAGGACGAGGTGAACCAGATCAATGCTGTGCGAAATGACACCAGCATGAGCACGGATCAGAAGCGGGCGAAGGTAGAAGAAATCAAGAAAACTTCGTTTCCGAAGATCCTGGCGGTACTGACTCCGGAGCAACAGAAGAAACTCTCGGCAATGCAACAGCAAGCGCGGCAGCAATCGCAACAGCAGCAGCAAATGAACCAGTCGCCCAGCAGTCCAGGGGCACCGGATGCGAGCCAGCCTTCGTCGAACTCGCCCGGGATGGGACAGCAAGGCATGGGCCGCCCGGGGAGTGCACAGCCTGGAATGGGGCAGCCAGGAGCGGCACCGGGTAACACGCCACCGACCGCACAGCCTCCGCAGCAGTAAATGTTGTATCGAGAGACACGGAGTCCGGTGAGTGGGTTCTGTGTCTCTCTTCCCTTCTGGATTTACCTTCTTCTTGGTTTCATTCTGCTCCCGTGAACAGCAGTCCGCTTCACAACCCCGTCCGCGCGTTCTACCTCTAAGAAGATCAGACCAGAAATTGGGAGGACTGGATGCCAGCCAAGAAGAAGTCCAGCAGAAGATCAGGAGGGCGGAAGTACAGCAAGGGTGCACAAAAAACCGTTGCCAGCGCCATGCGCCGGCGGAAAAAAGGCACTCTTAAGCGCAGCAAAGGCGGAAAGGGCGGCACTGTGAAAAGCCGTAAACAGGCAATTGCCATCGGCCTTTCGGAAGCAAGGAAGAAAGGCGCGAAGGTTCCGCGCAAGAAGAAATAAAGTCCTGAGTTATTACGCAGGCGTGATGCCTCTATCCTGCATGGAGCAGGCACGAGGCGCACGCCCCCATCCGTAAATCAAGTTGCTTTCTTTCTAAGTCGGCATCCTGGCGATCTGGCGACCGTCAGGCCAAGATGGCCGATACCAACTCACACAGTTTAGATATGCCCATTTAAATCCGCGGACGGCTTCTCGCAGGATTGTTGTCGACTAATTTTCGGTGGGCACTGCGGTGGAGAAAGGCGGCTGATGCTCCCTGGGCGAGGTTAGTGCATAGATCGCTAATACGAGGATCATCGGGTCCATCGGCCGGCGGTAGTACACCTCTGGACTGGTGATGTAGTAAACGAGCGGAAACGTAAGTAAAACGAGAACGAAAGGCCATGCGCCGAACGAACGTTGCCGGAAGCTACGCCATAGTCCGATCAAAGCGAGCACAGTCACAGTCGTGCACAAGGGGATGTTGTAAGGATCGAATGGTTCCTGGGCGAGATATTCGCGGTCCAAACTCCAGAAACCTGTCCAGATGAAGACGGCTCGGCGAAAGCTTGTCCAGACGTACCATCCGGGATCAGCCTTGATGGCCGTAATCGCCTGGCTCTTTTCTTTCTGCATATAGCCGAGTTCGCCGAGAGCCTGGAACTCATGCCACTCGGACTCGCTGTGCCAAGGTCCGAGTTCGTAAGGTCCCCAGTAAGAGGAACTGCCCTTCGTCCCGAGACGCAGCACCATTCCCATGTTGTCGCGGAATGGAATGATGCGATGGAAAACCCGGTAATTGCGCACGAACCACGGCGAGATAAGCGCAACGAATACGAGACCGGCGACCAGATTTGGAATCAACCATCGCTGTCGATCCTTCCAAAGACGATAGCAGGTCCAGAAACCGACAAAGGGTAAGACCGCCAGTAAAGCAGGACTAGTCAGCGCAGCGACTCCCCACAGGAGACCGTAAGTAACCCACATCAGGAGCGGTCCGCCATCGGCGAGCTTCAACGCGAGATAAAAAGCGAAGGTAAATAAGAACGTGGCCAACCAAGTTTCCCATATACGTTCTACCGGGAAATAGACGGCATAGGGAAAGAAGACCCAGGCCCAAGCAGACCAAAGGGCAGTCCGCTGTCCGAAACTCCTCGAGGCGAAGAGAAATATCGGAATGCACGTCAATGCGGAAAGAAGAGCGTTGAGCGACAGCAAGACGACGGCAGAAGTTTTGCTGTAAACCCCGAATATCTTGAACACGCCAGCAACTAGATAGGGGTAAGCCGGAGTCATCCAGGCCGTAGGCCCGGTGTCGGAGAAAAGCGGACTGCTGAAACCTCGTCCTTGGGCGATCGATCGCGCAATTCGTCCCGTCTCGTAGCCGAATTTCCAGTGGTCGCGGGCGGGGTCAATCTGTTCGGGTAATAAAAAGACCATGACGATAAGTCGAAGCAGGAGAGCAACGACCATCATGGAAGCCAGCGTCTTCCAGCGAAGGGCTTCCCGCGGAAAAGCTTCGGCGCGGGAGGACGCGTCGGTTATGGGCATGGTTGTCGAGGCAGCAATATATTGCACAGATCAAGTGTCCGTCGAACCAGGAACGGACTGCGGAACACGACTAAACGGAATTCCCGAGCGAACCGAGTTTATCGTATTTGCAAGAAGAAGTGCATCGCGGCCGGTGCAGCTGAACAGAAGTTCATGTGCGCGTAATGAGTTCCCGCACGGGAGTGTGACAGGAAACGATATTAACCATTGGTCATAGTTGTTTCAGAGTGACATTCGTGCCCGTTTCGACGTGCGCGAGTAAAGATAAAAACACCCGCAACATATTTAGGAGCGGTTTTCACGAGTGACGCATATAATACGTTCGCGTGTTCGGCGGTTAATACAAGGAGATATAAACTTCCCATGGCAAACCTGTCTAAGACCCTAAGCGACTTACGCGCGCAACGTAAGCGAGTAGCTGATGAGTTGGACAAGCTGGATCAAGCGATCGCTGTCGTTGGCAAGCTAAACTCTACCGGGTTTGGCGGACGCGGAGTAAGAACGTTCGGCGCGAAGCGGCGCCTGTCCCCCGCAGCCCGGCGACGCATTGCAGAAGCACAGAAACTGCGTTGGGCTAAGTGGAAAGCGAAACAGCAGAAGCGAAGCGCGTGAGTTGTGTGAGTTCAGAATTCAGGGGTTCGTGCCGGGGCAGAGCAATTAGCCCCGGCATTGTATTTTGACCGGTCTCGAGGTACACCACTTAGTGCTCAAGACCCGGCACGTCGAATGGGAAAGCTCAAAAGTTTGGATTTTCCGGTTTGATGGGAAAGTTTCTGGGTTGCGAGCTTACCGGGGAGGCTGGATTTGTGTGCCGATCTCCTGCGTCGCGGAATGCGTTTGTGAAGAGCTTCGAGGGCGGCAATGGCATGATCGAGCACGCGTCGTTCTCGTTTGAGGTCCGACAGCACTTTTTGAATATCCACGTCTCTGCCTCCGCAGTGATACTCAAGCAAGTCATTCCTAGCATCGATTCTCGTTCTGGCAAAGTCCAACATTCGGTCTGTTCTGATTTTGGAACACGGCTAGGTCTCAGCTCTAAGCTGCTGATTTATCGAGGTTTACTGGAATTCAAGACGGGATTTCCATGGAACAGGAACATAGTCGGATACGGGTCGAGCCGCCGAGAAGGCCGGTATGAAGGACGTCACGCGTTCTGGTGTGCGTGCAAACGCCTGCAACCTATGAGAATCGCAGAGATCGGAAGCCGAACCGCGCAGTTAGGTGAGCATACCGGTGGGCACTCCCCGAAGATGGAGGAAGTATTAGTACGACAATAGTGGCGGAGGCCGTCGGGGGAATCTCGGTCGCGATCTGGATGTATCTGGTGTTCGCACGCGGCGGATTCTGGAAAGTATCTGGGGAGTGTTTCCTACCGGAGCCCCATAGTGAAAGCACCGACCGCGTCGCGGTTGTGATCCCGGCGAGAAATGAAGCGTCGACCATTTCGCAAGCCGTGACATCGATCCTGAACCAGGACTATCCGGGCAGTATTCACGTTGTAGTGGTGGACGATCACAGTTCCGACGAAACCTCCTCGATGGCGCAGCAAGCAGCCGTGAACTTGGGAAAAGGCGAGCTGTTATCGGTTGTGTCATCGGAGTCATTACCGAATGGCTGGACGGGGAAGCTATGGGCGGTGGAACAAGGCGTTCAACAAGCGGCTTTACAGCAGCCGGAATATATCTGGCTGACCGATGCTGACGTTGTACACGGCCCCGACACGCTTCGTAGGCTCAGTGATAAAGCTCGCGAAGGATTCGATCTCGTCTCATTGATGGTGAAATTGCGGTGCCGAACATCGGCTGAGCGACTCCTTATTCCGGCATTCGTGTTCTTCTTCTTCAAGTTGTATCCGCCACGCTGGATCGAGACGAGAAGCCGTAGCACTGCGGCTGCCGCTGGCGGGTGCATGCTGCTAAGAAGTGATGCATTGCGGCGGATCGGCGGCATCCGGAAGATCCGCAACGCGCTTATTGATGACTGTGCCTTGGCTGGCGAGGTGAAGAGTTCGGGTGGACCTATATGGCTGGGTCTCGCGGAAGATTCTCGTAGCCTGCGCGGCTATGAGCATTGGGCGGATGTTTGGCAGATGATATCGAGGACAGCGTTCACCCAACTGCATCACTCCACAGTCCTACTGGTTGGGACGTTATTAGGGCTCTTCCTGACATATCTTGCTCCCCCAGTGGTGATGCTGGCCGGAGGCAAAGCCATGGTGGCAGGACTCGTAGCGTGGGCTTTGATGAGCGCAGCCTATAGCCGCTTAGTCCAGTACTACGGGCGATCTCTGCCTGAATCGGCTTTGCTGCCTTTCATCGCATTGTTCTATGCGGGAGCCACAGCGTATTCCGCCGGCCGGTACTGGGCGGGCAAAGGTGGTGAGTGGAAAGGCCGGGTGCAAGATCCGATAAGGGGCTAGAGTTTGGACGAGCGAGGGAGCATAATTAATACGTTTTAATGACTTTAGTGATAGAGTTCTCGTTTTTAGGCAGTGTTCCTGGGGCTAGTCGCATCCAAAATAGGTTAAGAACATGAGAGGCCACAGCCAAACGTCCGAGCGCCGGGTCCGTTTGTGGATGCCGTTGGCGTGTATCGTCGTGGTGCTGGTGGCCACGGTGGGACAGGCGCTGGACTCGTGTGAGTTTCTGGCTTTGCGAACTCACCAAGAGGTAAGCGCTAAGCCGCCCGCAGGTAGACAGGCATCGCCTTGCCTGATCTGCATGGCGGCGCATTCGTCCCCTCTCGTGGCGAATTTAACGCGCCTGACTCCGGTACTTCACACTGTTGAAGCTGTTTCCATCTCAGAACGGGCACCGCACTCCGCCCTGCAAATCTTCGGACTTTACACACGTCCCCCGCCGTCACTCTAGACCAGCGGTTTTCCCTCTCATTCTGTTTGTTAAGAGTTTTGCCCAATTGATGCCGATTTTTGGCGTCGAGATTGGGCTGCATGGCTGATCGGGACGAAAGTTCCAAACCATGTTCAGCACGGAGCGCACTGCCGGACACGAAGGGTGGCCGGCTTATGGATAGAACATGCGACGTAGTTCGCTTTCCAATCTCGTTTCGGTTTGTCTGCTGCTGCCGGGGATAGTGGCTGCGCAAACTGCAGTACCACAGCGGCCGAATGCGGCGCAGGGACCGGCACCCGTGTTGATCACGCTGGACCAGGCGATCGATCTGGCCCTGGCACACAGCCATGTGTTGCGGGCGGCACAAACGCAGATCCAGCAAAATCAAGCGCAGGAAGTCACGGCAGGTCTGCGGCCGAATCCCTTGTTGGCATGGGACGCGCTGTTTCTGCCGTTGAATCCGTCCGACTGGACGCTAACAAACCTGGAAAACAACCAGCAATTCGATGTAGGCGCCAGCTACTTGTTTGAGCGTGGAGGCAAGAGACACCGACGAATCGATGCGGCGCGAGATGCGACTGCGGTTACACGCCTTCAGGTAGGAGATACGGAGCGCACGCTGGTTTTCAATATCGGACAACAGTTCGTCGCGGCGCAATTGGCCAACTCCAACCTGGCATTGGCCCAGCAGGATCTCCAGAGCTTTGAAGAGAC
>JBPYEW010000035.1:0-7421 GCA_051984555.1 Terriglobales bacterium
GTCGAAAAGACATAGTGGACGCTGTTACTCCTCTTGTAGCGCCCTTAAGTCAGTTCGACGCCGCTACTCTCACTACCGATGCCACTTGGGGAACCGACAACTTCGATTTCATGCTCGAAGGCGTGCCGACATTCGTCGCGAACCAGGAAGAAGGCAATTATTTGATCAACTATCACGCAAGCTCGGATACTTTCGACAAGGTCGATATTCCGACGCTTAAACGTCACGTGGCCGAAGCGTCGGCGCTTGCGCTCGCGGTTGCGAATATCGATCAACCGGTTGGCCCGCGTCTTACCCGTGGCCAAATCGAACAAACTTTTCGAGAAACCCATCTTGATGATCAGTTGAAGACCTTCGGCATATGGCCGGATTGGGAGAATGGCAAACGAGGAAGAAAAAACTGACACAAACTACCCGCTCCCTAAAATCCAATTGAGAAGGTTCCCACTTGATCCTGTTTTGGGTGCTATTTAACGTTTTTGTAGCCTTGATGCTGGTTTTGGATCTAGGCATCTTTCACCGTCGCGCCCACACCATAAAGTTTCGCGAGGCGATTGCCTGGAGCCTGTTGTGGATCACCCTCGCCGCCGGCTTCGCGGTTGTTGTTTACTTCTGGCATGGACGCACGACCGCCCTGGAATTTGTCACGGGCTACGTCATCGAACTCTCTCTCAGCGTCGACAATCTTTTCGTCTTCCTCGTCATATTCCGCTATTTCCGTGTTGCCGGAACGAATCAACACAAAGTCCTCTTCTGGGGGATTCTCGGCGCGTTGGTCATGCGAGGCCTCTTCATCCTGGCAGGCGTCGGCCTGATCCAGCGTTTCGATTGGATCATCTACATCTTCGGCGCACTTCTTGTTTACAGCGGCCTCAAGTTGATTAAAGAGAGTGGCGCCGATGTTCATCCCGACAAGAATCCTGTCCTGCGCCTCTTCCGCCGTTGGGTGCCGGTCACAAAGGATTACGTTGGCGGAAAATTCTTCGTGCGCCAACCCGGCCTGTTCGCAACCCCTCTTTTCGTCGTCTTGCTGGTAGTGGAAACAACCGACATTCTTTTCGCGGTGGACTCCATTCCTGCCGTTCTGGCAATCACTCTGAACGCATTCATCGTGTATACGTCAAACGTGTTCGCGATCCTTGGGTTGCGTTCCATGTATTTCGCGCTCGCAGGCATGATGGAAGTCTTCCATTACCTCCATTACGGATTGTCTGCCGTATTGATTTTCGTGGGTGCCAAGATGTTGGCCTCGCACTACTACAAGGTGCCGACCGGCTTAGCTCTCGGAATTGTGGGCACCATCCTTGGCGCTTCCGTGGTCGCATCCTTACTCTTCCCTCAGAAACATAAACCGAATATGTAGTAGCCCTTCGGGCCCTGCGCGACCCGGCGTCCATCGCACGTGCATAGGCTATGATGGAGACCCATGCTCCGTATTCCGGTTTCAGTGCAACCTCGCCCCTATGAGGCGCTGATCGAAAGCGGTCTGATCGACCGGACAGGAGTTCTCGCCCGCGAACTTTTCCCATCGGGGCAGCGGTGTTTTGTCGTCACCATGCCATCCCTACGCCGGCGGTGGGCTAATAAAGTCATGGCATCTCTGTCTCGCGCAGAGTTTGAACCAAAACTCCTCGAGATGCCGGATGGCGAACGCCATAAACGCTTATCCACGGTAGAGCGCTTGGCGGAAGAACTTGTTCGAAAAGGCGCCGACCGCCGCAGCTTTCTGATTGCTCTTGGCGGCGGCGTTGTGGGCGACGTAACCGGATTTCTCGCCGCCATGTACATGCGGGGCATAGACGTGATTCAGATACCCACGACAGTTCTCGCGCAGGTCGATGCCTCGATTGGCGGGAAAACTGGAGTAAATCTGAAAGCGGGGAAGAACTTGATCGGCGCGTTCCATCAGCCTCGGGCCGTCCTCATCGATCCGGAAGTGCTCTCGACCTTGCCAGATCGCGAGTTCCGTGCCGGCCTCTATGAAGCCATCAAATGCGGTGTGATCGGAAATCCTGAGCTGTTCTTCCGTTTCGAGCAACGCCAGCAACAAATCCTTAAACGGCAGCCTGAAGATCTCGAATTCTTAATAGCTGCGAGCGTACGGCTAAAGGCTGAGGTCGTCTCCGTGGACGAGCGCGAGAATGGACTGAGGCGCATTCTGAATTTTGGGCACACCATCGGGCACGCACTCGAGGCATATACGAATTATCGCCAGTTCTTGCATGGAGAGGCAGTTGGCTGGGGAATGATTGCAGCCGGTCGCATCGCGGCAAGCGTAGGCATGACAAGTGCTGACACGGCGGACCGCATTCAGCGATCCGTGTTGAATCTAGGCGCACTCCCGAAGGTCGACGCTCCGGCGCCCGGCCTGCTGCGACTCCTTCAATCCGATAAGAAAACTCAGAACGGCCTCGTCCATTTCGTGCTGCCGACGCAAATTGGCAAAACTGAGATTGTGAACGATGTGCCTCGCGGAGCTGTCGTCGAAGCGATCAACACCATTCGAAGGCTGTCTCACTGAGGAAGGGAAACGTCACGCCTGGGACGGCATATCTCTTGACGGCTCAATCCAACACAAAAGGCGCAACTCCAGAAGGCACACAGAATGTGGCGGAGGCCGCACTCGCCGTCCGCCAGATGTTCACATCGATCGCGCCTCGTTACGACCTTCTGAATCACGTCTTGTCGATGAACATCGACAGGCTCTGGTGGCGTCGTACCGCCCGAACATTCTCCGCCATTCTTGCCCGGCCAGAATGCACCGTCCTCGACCTGTGTTGTGGAACCGGCGACATGACTTTCGCGCTCTTGCGACAGGCCAAAACCCCATCCGCGAAGATCTACGGGGCCGACTTTGCCCACCCGATGCTGCACCGGGCCAAACAAAAATCAGCGGGAAAATCACTCTCCTGGATAGAAGCCGACGCCCTCAGCCTTCCTTTTCGAGAGGGATACTTCGATCTGGTGACTTCGGCATTCGGTTTTCGCAACCTCGCCGACTATGACTCTGGGCTCCGCGAGATCTTCCGGGTTCTCAAACCAGAGGGTGAGCTGGGAATTCTTGATTTTGGCGAACCCGACGGCGTCATCGGTCACATCTATCGCTTTTACTTTCGCCACGTCCTCCCAAAACTGGGCACGCTGATTTCCGGTGTAAAAGGACCTTACGCCTATCTTCCCGCCTCCGTTCAGAAGTTCCCTGATCCCGCAGAGATGCTGCAGAGAATGCAGCGCGCAGGCTTCAAGGAGTGTATTTGGACTCCTTTCAGCTTTGGGATTGCAGGGTTATACCGCGGAAGAAAATAAGTGTTGCTCACGTTGTGCTGGCGACTTCCATCGCCGGCATCCGTGCTATTCCAGTGAGGCTCTCCCGGAAGGCGTCGGCAACGGTGTAGCGGATAACGTCTGGATAATCATGCCCAAGGAACTGCTGCAGGCGAGCGGTATTCATTACGCATTCCGACGTCATGTACGGCTCGATTTCCGGTGGAATAGCAGATAAGCCGCGCTTCCATGCGTAATTCAGCAGCAACCGGCATGCCCAGCGCCCAGGAACACGGATCAGCTTGGTTTGTGAAATCTCGACACATTCGCCGATAGTCAACGGCTCGCCCCGTCCTGCTACGTTCAGAACCGTCATCTTCTTGGCTTCCGGTTCACGGCGAAGAATATTCGCGATCAGACGAGCTGCATCGTCCACGTGCACGTATTGCACTCGGTTACGCAGATATTTGTCCCCGTAGGGAAGGATGCAGGGCAATCGTTTTCCTTGGGCCCGCATTTTCTCTGCGCGGCGGCTCGTCCCATTCGGCGTGCCCCGGAATATTCCGACCAGGTAGTTCTCCACATTGGGGCCGGCGAAGATGTGCGGACGCAATGTATATACGCTGCAGCCCCGAAGCGATGGCGCACGTTGCTGCACAACCTCGTCGCACTCTTTTTTCTGCACTCCGTAAGGATATGTATGAGCCAGCAGGGGAGACTCTTCCGTGAGCGGCCCATCCGGGCTCGGACCGTAAGCCGAAACGCTGCTTGGAAAAATAAATTTCTCCACCCCACCTTCGTCGCGGTTCGCCTCCGTGATGGCTTCCATGACGCGGGCTGTACCTGCAACATTGATCTGCCACATACGATCGCGATCAAGTACGCGCGCCTTCACCTGGTCCAGCACGAAGGCGAGATGAACGACAGCGACCGGACGATGCTCTTTCAAAATGTGGTAGAGCTCTCGGCAGGATTCTTCGCGCCCCAGGTCCATGCGCACAAACTGAACCGCGCGCTCGGTCTTCGGAGGTTGAACATCGATCCCGATCACCGAAAAGTCGCCGATCTGTGACAGGAGGCGAAGGCCTAGGTTCCCGGAAACTCCGGTGACGACAACAACTGGTTTACTGCTTTCCATTACTGTTTTGGAGACTCCGGATCTGCGTTTTCATTGCTGTTAGGCGTCGCTGGAGTTGTATCCGGCGAAGCTTGTGGAGGTGCGGGTCTTTGGCCGCCTGCCGCCCCGGGACGCATTCCGCCGCCAGGCATTCCGGGCATTCCAGGCATCGATGAAGGCGCACCGAAATAAGCTTCATTCAACTCCGACTGCGCCGATTGCTCGATGTTTTGCATCTCGTCCTGAAAACTCTGTTGCGCCAGTTTGGTCTTGATCTCGGCCTTCACCGCATCCAGCGCCTTCGTTTCTTTGGACACGACTTTGTAGATGTAGTACCCGTTGGGTTCAGAGATGACTTGCGACACCTCGCCCGACTTCAGGTCCAGCACGGACCGATGGGCAACCGGCAATTCGTTGCGGGTGAGCTTTCCAATAGACGCCTGCGGTGGCGTTCCTTTCATGCCGGCAGTCTCATAAGCCTCTTTCTGCAACTTATCGAGATTCTCTCCGGCAGCCGCGCGTGCCCTCAATGTGTCCGCCTGCTTCTTCAGTGCGTCCGCATCCGCCTTTTGCTGCTCGGCTGATTTGGCGGGACCCTTGTCGGCTTCCGCGGGCTCCACTTGTTTATCTTTAGGAACGTACAGCCGCTGCAGATCGGCTTCCTCGAATTCTGGAGCGTTGTCTTTGTAATATTTTTCGACTTCCGCATCCGAAACCTTCTCTGCCTTCTCCTTCACGGATCGGGCGAGTACCTGCGTCAGAATCTGCATTCTGTAGAACTGCACGACCTTCTTGAAATTGGGATCCGCATCCAGCCCGCGCTTATGTGCCGCCTCGGCAAACACCAGCATCTTCGGATACCGGTCGGCCAGCATACGCTTTGTGGCAGCATTCATGTTCGGCTGCAGCGCGTTGGCCAGGGACTCAAACTCTGCCTTTGTAACCACCGTCTTGCAGGCTCCGCCAGCCTTGCTCTTGGCCGCAGCTGCGGCGGTCTTGCTCGCTGCAGGTTTGTCGCAAACACCCACGATGGTAATAACCGGCGTAGTCGGTGAGATGTTCGCCCCTGCTGAGCTCGATTCAGCCCGGCCTGCTTGCGCGGTCGAGGTCGATTGAGCAGGCGACTTGGGCGAAACTGCGGGCGCGGCCTGTCCTACTGCAACGGAAGCCAGCAGCAGAACAGACAGACAGCGAGCATCCATGAACTGCCTCCTGAGATTTGGGCGGGGTATCTCAAGAATCCTAGCACATGCAGCCTGCAGTTCTGGGTCCCCACACCACCAAGGTAACCGACAGTAGCGGAACAACGTACGGACGGCGATAATGCCTGTATGTCAGGATCGCCGGCAACCTTCAGTCCCGGATCCATGCACGCAGAAAAGCGTGCGGTCGCCGGCAATTCTGTTGTTGCCGCTCTGGTGATCACCGGCCTGAAGCTCGTCGTCGGAGTTACCACGGGCAGCTTGGGAATCCTCTCCGAAGCCGCTCACTCTGGTCTTGACCTCGTGGCTGCAGTCATCACTTTTTTATCCGTACGGGTTTCCGACAAGCCCGCCGATGCCGACCATCAATACGGGCATGGCAAGGTGGAGAATTTCTCGGCATTTATCGAAACTGGCCTGTTGCTCTTGACCTGCGTTTGGATCGTCTATGAAGCTGTTATACGACTCTTCTACCGCAAAGTTGAAATAGAACCCTCGATCGCCTCGTTCGCCGTCATGTTCATCTCCATGGGTACGGACTTCTGGCGTTCGCGGGCCCTCGGTCGCATCGCTCGACGGTACGACAGCCAGGCATTGGAGGCCGATGCGCTTCACTTCTCGACCGACATTTGGTCGAGCGGCGTAGTGGTGATCGGTCTTCTCCTGGTCCTTTTGGGACGCACCTATAGCATCGATTGGCTGCGTGATGCCGATCCCGTCGCCGCTCTCGTCGTGGCCGGAGTTGTCATTTACGTTAGTTGGCGGTTGGCGCGCAAAACCGTCGACGCTTTGCTGGACGCGGCACCCGCAGGGGCTCGCTCCAAGATCATGGAGGCCGTCGGCAAGGTTTCGGGTGTTTTAGAAATCGATCGCGTTCGCATCCGCCGTGCAGGGAACCGCTACTTCGCTGACTTGTCCGTCGGACTAGCTCGCAATGTCACCTTTCAACGCTCCGAGCAGATGGCAGCGGCCGTAACATCTGCCGTACACACGGTTCTCCCGGATGCCGACGTCGTAGTTCGATCGGTCCCCCGTGCGGTCCATAGCGAGAACCTCTTCGATCGTATCCGGGCGGTGGCCACCCGCCACAATTTCAATGTGCACGACGTCAGCGTTCAGGATCTCGCGGGGCGCCTTCACGTCGAGCAGCACCTCGAACTCGACGAAAACCTAACCCTGCTTGAGGCTCACGACAAAGTCTCCCTCCTTGAATCGGAGATTCAGCATGACGTCCCCGAGATTTCTTCGATCTTGACTCATATCGAAAGTGAGCCCGCCACGATCGAGCCGGGCCGCGAGGTCGTCAGAGACGCCGGCCTGGAGCAACGACTGAAGGCGATTGCCGCCCAGTTTCCGGAAATCATCGATATGCATGATCTCCAGTTGAAGCGTGTCCGCGATAAGCTCTATGTTTCCTGCCACTGCACGCTGAGTGATGACCTGCCCCTGTCACGGGTACACGACATCCAAACCGCTCTCGAAATCCGGTTCAAACAAGATGCGCCGGAACTTTTTCGAGTTTTGATCCACCCCGAACCTCATACTGACAATCGGAGATAGACGCATGGAAGCCGCTGTAACCTGGGTGAACGGAGAGCAGTTTGTCGGAGTATCGACCAGTAAACATGCTGTTGCCCTCGACGCCGCGAAAGAAAAGGTCGCGAACAGCCCCATGGAACTGGTCTTGATAGGACTCTGCGGCTGCACGGCCACCGATGTCGTAAGTATCCTTCGAAAGAAGCGCGAGCCATTCACAGGCGTCCAAGTCCATGCCCGGGCCGAGCGGGCCGCCGAACCCCCGACCGTCTATACCTCCATCCATTTGACCTACCGCGTGA
>JBPYEW010000036.1:0-4839 GCA_051984555.1 Terriglobales bacterium
CTGAGTCTTGTCAGCGGGCGATTTCGAAAGGTGTTCGAACTCGCTCAGTTCGCGCGCGCTTGCGTCAGAGTCGTGGAGGTCACGGTAAACCTGAGCAAGCAGATAGTGCGGCGCGGCGGCTGCGGGATCAGCCTTTATGGCAGCCAACAGTTCACGGCGGGCACTTTCGAGATCATGGCGCGCCTGATAACAAGTTCCCAGGAGCACGTGCACCTGAGGGACGTCCAAGTGCGCTTTTTCGGCTGTCTGCAAATAGCCAAGCGCTTCATCAAAACGTTGGGATTGGACAGCAATGTCACCGAGATACAGGTTGGTCATCGGATCATCGGGATTTTCTTGCAAGGCGTCCTTGAACTCAGGCTCGGCTTTATCCGGCTGATGGAGAGCCCAATAAGCAACACCGATGGGGAAATGAATGCCTGACGCACCGGGATTCTTCTTGAGCGCCGACTGGTATTGGTCGATCGACTCCGGGTACCTCTTTTCTTCCGCGTAGAACTCGCCCATCAGAAGATGTAGCTGGAACGAGTCCGGGTCGATCGCCCTCAGCCTCTCGATTGCTTGCAAGGAAGCATTCTTATGGATCCGAGCGAGTTGGTAGAGAGCGTCCGCATCACGAGGATTGTCGGTGAGGGCGTGATTGAGTTCTGCAACCGCATCGTCCAAGTGACCTGAGGATTGTAGTGCCAGTGCGAGGTAGTAGCGGGAACGCGGATGGGGCTTCGGGAGGGCGAGTTCCCGGTGAAAACTCTCGACAGCATCGGGGAAGTCATTCTTCCCGAAGTAGGAGACGCCCAAGTAGAAATTAAGTTCGGGGTACCTGGGGTCGATTGCGAGGCCTTGTCGGAAGTGGGCGATGGAGTCATCGAACTTCAGCTCAGTTTGTTCGACTACGCCAAGTCTCTTCAGAACTTCAACATTTCGTGGAGCGATCGTCAAGGCACGTGCATAAATCTGCGCTGCACCGGCATAGTCCTCATGCTTTTCCGCTGTACGTGCTTGCCCCAGGAGTGTGTCGAGGTCGCCTTGGGCGGAAGCTGCTATCGCGAGGAAGAGGCACGTGCCGACAAAAGCTGCGCGGATGGCCCAAGCCCCGGCAGAATGCCTTGATTGATACTGAGCGGCATGTTCGTGCCGGCGCATGCTCGTGAAGCCTACCATTAAAACGGAGGAAGCAACGACGCTTTTGTGGCGAGGGCGAATGCAGGTACGCCGATAGTCAGGGAATCAATGAATGCGACGAATGGCTACCAACGAAGTTGAATTGGGGGCGCCGGAAACGGTCCGGGAGCGGATCAGAGCCTCAAACCAGACGTTTTCTGGAATGCGAGCCGACGCGGGAATTCCGAGCGCGCGCGTTACCTGCTCGCGGTTGTCAGCGTCGGCCAGGAATCGACCGGCAGCTTCCGTGCCCTCCTGCTGGAGTCCTTGCAGGATGAGAACGCTGCCGTCCCCGGTAATGTTCGGGAGCAAGGCAATGGTCGCGTAGTCATCGCCTTCCGATCCGGTCCATCGCAGGCCCTCGTACTGGGCTTGTTCGCCGGGCAGAGGCTTGTTATTGACGAACACTTTCACGCTCTTGCCGACCACGGCCTCACTTTCGCGAAAATTCAGTTTGTCTTGAAAAAGAGAGACCCAGGGGTTGGATGCCGGACTGCCGATGAAAATGTAATTCTCGTGATCCAGGTCGCGGATCTTCAAGTCCTTGGCTGATCGAACCGCGACTTGTTTCTGCAAGGGTCCGGCTATTTTGACGAGGGCAACGGCATCGGCGACATCGGCGAAAGAGGTAAGAGTGGAGTCTGAGATGTAGCCGACAAATTGCGATTTATCCTGAGCGAATTTCTTTCCAGCAGCGTTCTGCAAGAAGTCGCGATTCAAATACTCCTCGAGCGAACCGCGTTGGCCGGTGAGGATCCGCAACATGCCATAGTTGCCGTCGGCAACCACCACAATTGTCTGGTGATGAGTGTCAAAGATCTGAGTGAAGGGCCAAGGAGGGCTCACGGCGCCGGCACCGTTGCTCGCAACTTTGTACTCAAAATAGACGAATAAGCCCACGCAAAGAGCGATTAACAAGGCGCACAGTGCCCAGGGTAAAGCGGCAAGGTTGCGTCTCCGCACGGGCAATTCGATGGGCGGCGCGGCGACGGGTGCCATCACAGCGTCGATGGGCTTGGCGGCCCGGAACACCGGCACATAGGCACCCTTTGGAATTTCGACGACGAGGGGCTCATCGCGTCCCACTCCGTCGAAATACTCATGGAGCTTAAGGCGCAACTGGCGGGCATGAACGCGAACAGAGCTGTCTTCCAGCGGACTGTATCCGGAGGGCTTGTGAAAGAGCGCCTCCCCGATGTGCTGCTCGGTCAACTCATGGGCATTGCCGCGAATTGTTTGTTCGGTGAGGTACTGGAGTAGATCGCGGAGGCGTCCACTCTTTTGAAATGCGGGACTAACCACAATCCGCTGAACGAGCTGCCATCGCTCGTCACCTAGAAAATTTTCGCTTACAGCAGTTTGCGGCGAAGGGGTGCCCATGTGTCACAACGCAGGGCGCTCATAGTACCACAGGTTCCGAAAATTTGAACGATTGAAGGAAGTGGCGTCGCAACAGGAGATTTCGATGTGATTCACAATGAATTCACAGGCTAGACCCTTTCGCCAGCGCGTAGTGTTTTTATACTACGCCCCACGACGTGGGGTTTGTTCATCCGATACCTATGAACTTTCGTAGCGCGGTCTACAAAACCGCGGAGAAATTCCCAAGGAGGCCGGAAGTGAGAGACTTCTTGCGCACGCTTTGCCTGCTGAGTGTGGTCCTAGTTGTCGCGGCTAACGGTCAGACCACAAACGGGAATATCCAAGGCACGGTTTTCGATCCTCAAGGTGCCATCGTGGCAGGCGCTACGGTGACCGGTCGGAATATGGATACCGGTCTCAGCTTGGCGGCTACGACGAGCAGTGCCGGTGTGTTTGCGTTGCCCAACCTGCCTCCGGGGCGTTACGCAATCACCGTGGAAGCGGCCGGCATGAAGAAGTACACGCGAGAGGGAGTAACGGTCGCGACCAATAGTACGGTGGGACTGGACGTTCAGTTACAGGTGGGGTCCACGACCGAGTCGGTCACCGTGACGGCTGATGCTGGTCAGTTGGAGACGGAGACTTCCGATATTGGCGCAACGGTTCCGAACTCCCTGGTAGACAATTTGCCGCTAGAGGTCTCGGGGACTATTCGCAACCCGGTGCAGTTCATCACGCTGATCCCTGGGTTTGTGGGGAACGTCGGCAATGATCCGGGAAGCAATTCTACCGATGACTTCAAAGTCAGCGGCGGACAAATGGGTGGGACGGACATTCTTGTCGACGGCGTTTCGATATCGCTGGTCTCTCCGAACACACAATGGAACAAAGGAGTTTCGACGGAGGGGGTCCAGGAGTTCAAGGTACTGCAGAGCAACTTCGCGCCAGAATTCGGCGAATCGGGCGACGGGATCGTCAACTTAGCCATGAAGTCGGGCACCAATGAATTTCATGGTTCGGCATACGATTTTTTCCGCAACCGCGCGTTGGATGCGAGGTCGTGGGAATTGAATACGCAGAATAGTTTCAACGTCAATAACGGGAAAGCCCCGAATCCGCAGCCGCCCGATACACAAAACGATTTTGGATTTACCGTGGGCGGCCCCGTCTATATTCCGCATTTGTACAATGGCAAGAACAAAACTTTCTTCTTCTTCGATTACGAGGGATTCCGTTTTCATACCGGCAGCTCGGGGCCGACGAGCTATATTCCGGAGTCCTTCCGCAACGGCGACTTTTCCGCGCTCTGTCTCACCGGGTTCACGGGCGGCATTTGCAACGATCTCACAAATCCATCGATTCTTACCGACCACCAGCTCTACGATCCGACAACGCACAATCCGATACCTGGGAATGTTTTGAGCAATGACCCGAATTTCACGCCCAGCGCGGTGATGACCAAGGTGTTCGCATTACTACCGCCAACCAGCGGCAGTTTGACGAACAATGTATTCGACCGCTCAACGTCGACGACGCAGGCAAACATGTGGGACCTCAAGATCGATGAGAATATTTCCGACAAGCAGCGGATCTCGTTTGGTTTGGACTGGGATAACACGAAGACCGGGGGAAATTCTATCCTGGCGCCTTTCCTCGGTTCACAAACGCCGCAAAACACGCGGTACGCCCGGTTCAGCCACAACTACGTCTTCAGTCCCACCCTGGTGAACCAATTTCTGCTCGGATTCAGCCGGCGGTTTAGAACGGAAGCTTCCAATGGATTGGGGCAGGATTGGCCGCAGAAGCTGGGCCTGATCGGCGTCGCAAACACGACTTTCCCCTGTATCAAGTACATCGGAACCAATTACCAGGACATCCTGAACAACTGCGGCGACTCGCAGTTTGCTGACAATGTGTATCAGATAAACGACTCTGTCAGCCTGGTTCATGGAAAACACACTTTGAAGTTCGGAGGCGGATTACGGGCCCTGCAATTCAACACACGCCGGCTCACGCAGTCATCCGGCGAGTTTCATTTCAACTCGGCCGAGACCAGCAGTGCGACTGGTACAGGCGGGGATGCCGTGGCGAGTGCGTTATTTGGATTGGTAGATTCAGGCACATTGAATTACGGGCACACGCTGGGCGTTCGGTACAAAGATTTTTCGTTCTATGGGCAGGACACATATAAAGTCACGCCACATTTGACGTTGACGTATGGTCTGCGTTACGACATCGACCGGCCCGCGCGCGAATCGCAAGACCGTTTTTCGCAGGTGGATCCTAAGCTTCCCAATCCCGGTGCGGGAGGCATTC
>JBPYEW010000037.1:0-14977 GCA_051984555.1 Terriglobales bacterium
GGCTCCATACCCAGACTTGGCAACCGCGAAGGATGCGACGTGTGCCCGGTTCTGCGCTTTTCAGAAGGGAAGTCCTTCAACCAAATTGTTCCATCGCATCAGAGAAGAAATCTCAAGACGGCTCACAATCGGATCAGCCGCGCCGGCTCATGGGTGGTCGAGATGGCAACTCAGACGACACTGCCGGAGTTCCTCGACATGCTCATCCGGCTTCATGGGGCGCGTTGGACTGAGCTGGGTCATCCAGGCGTCCTGGCTGACCGCAAGGTTCAGAAGTTTCACGAGCTTTCTTCTCGCCTTCTGCTCGCTTCTGGGTTGCTGCGGTTTTACGGCTTGCGCCTGGAGAAACGCCTAATCGCTGTCCTGCATACCCTGGTGGGAAAGGATGCCATTTATTGCTATCTGCAGGGATTCGACACTGCATACAAGGAGTTCAGCCCGGGGATGTTATTGATCGAAGCGGTCATCAGGGACGCCTTGGAGGATGGAAAATTAGGCATCGACTTCCTGCGCGGCCACGAAGCCTACAAGTACATGTGGGGAGCTAAGGACGAGCGGACGTTTTGCATCCGGACCACAAAGTCATGCCTGGAACGGTCCACAATCTCTCTAGCCGCCTAGTTAAGGAATATCGTAAGACGATAAGTAGTAGTTGCATCCTTAGTTTCCCGGACAACGCCACCTTTCGCGGACTCATCTCTACTGTGTTGTGGTGGTTCGACTCACTTCTCCCGCCTCGCCGAACCCAACGCTGAAGGAATGGTCAGCGCTCTCCAGCAACGTGCCAGTCTCGCGCCTGTCAGTTTCCTCGTACACCATCCCAACCAGCAGTCCCGAATCGGACGGCACCCTGGAATGGAACAAAACAACCATCGTTGTGGTGCACGCGTATGCCGGAGATCAGGTTGGAATTGGCTATACCTATGCGGACTTGTCTACCGCAAAGCTGATCGCGTCAGTTCTGGCAGAGATCGTGACGGGACAGGACGCAATGTCTGTGACACGCGTCTGGACCAGCATGGTGCGCCAGACACGAAACCTGGGTCATACATCGATCGTCGCGATGGCAATCTCAGCCGTCGATAACGCGCTCTGGGATCTAAAGGCTAAGCTGCTTAACCTACCCCTCGTTCGGCTGCTGGGAGAAGTTCACGAGTCGATCGATATCTACGGGAGTGGCGGTTTCACTTCCTATTCGATTCCAAAACTCCAGGATCAGCTTGGTGGCTGGATTGAGCAGGGCATAAGACGCGTAAAGATGAAAATAGGGCGCGACCCGTCCGCAGACATTGAGCGAGTACGAGCGGCGCGTGAGGCAATCGGAGACGATGCCCAACTCTTCGTGGATGCGAACGGCGCCTATGCGCGAAAGCAAGCGCTGGATCAGGCCGAGCAATTTCTTGGCAGTCGAGTTTCCTGGTTCGAAGAACCGGTGGTTGCCGATGATCTCGCTGGCCTACGGCTCTGCCGTGACCGCGCTCCGGCTGCCATGGAGATTGCCGCGGGAGAGTACGGCTACGATCTCGATTATTTCAAGCGCATGTTGGATGCCCGGGCGGTGGACGTGCTGCAAGCGGACGCGACGCGGTGCAGCGGCATTACCGGCTTCATGCTGGTGGCAGCTCTTTGCCAGGCGTATCACGTGCCACTATCGGCGCACTGTGCTCCAGCACTGCACGTGCACCCGTGTTGCGCTGCATCTCCGGTCCGACACATAGAGTATTTCTACGACCACACTCGCATCGAAGACATGCTTTTCGACGGGGTACTTAAGCCCGTCAAAGGCAAGCTTTCGCCCGATCTATCGCGGCCCGGGATTGGTCTGGTGTTCAAGGAAAAAGATGCAATAGAGTTTCGCGATTGATGACTCTCAAAATATTTCATCTATCGAAGACTCCCAACAGGAGATCCCAATGTCGGCAAACCGCTCCCCATTGATTACCCCCGAACAACTCAGGACCGCCCAAACTTATCCCTCGCCTGACATTGATGCCGCAGGCTTGGCAGACGAGCTTCATCGAAACTTGGAGGGAGAGGTGCGGTTCGATGCCGGCAGCAAAGCGATGTATGCGGTCGATGCCTCGAATTATCGGCAGGTGCCTATCGGAGTGGTCATCCCCAAATCAGTCGAGGACGTTGTAGCTACGATCGCCGCCTGTCGCAAGTTCGGAGCTCCCGTGTTGTCTCGCGGCGGTGGTACGAGTCTCGCCGGACAGTGCTGCAACGTGGCGATGGTTATCGACTGGTCCAAGTATTTGAATCGTATCCTCGAGCTAAACCCCTATGACAAATATGCATGGGTGGACCCTGGGACTATCTGCGATGACGTCGTAAACGCTGCGCGACCTTACAAACTTACCTACGGTCCCGATCCAGCTACGCATGATCATTGCTGCTTCGGAGGGATGCTGGGCAACAACTCCTGCGGCGCACATGCGCAGATGAACGGCCCCGCGGTGAACAACGTGGAGGAATTGGAAATCCTTCTCTACGACGGGACGCGCATGCATGTGGGCTGGCTTTCGGAAATGGAATGGGACTCGCGGCTCAAACAACCGGGGCGAGAAGGCGAGATTTACGCAAAGCTAAAATCCCTGCGCCAGCGCTATCAGAAATTACTTGAAGAACGGTACCCGAAGATTATTCGCCGCGTGTCCGGTTACAACCTCGACCAGTTGATTCCCAATGAGAAAGGCGAGATCAACCTGGCTAGGGCGCTGGTCGGGAGCGAGAGCACGCTCATCACGATTCTCAAAGCGAAGGTCAAGCTGATCTATAACCATCCCGAGCGCGTCATACTCCTGCTCGGCTACCCGGATATTTACCAGGCGGCTGACCACCTCATGGAAGTTCTCGAGTTCAAGCCAATCGCGCTCGAAGGACTCGACCAGCATTTGATGGACAACATCAAGAAGAAGGGCGGTCCTCACCGCAAATATCTGCCGATGCTGCCCGAGGGCCACGGCTGGCTGATGGTGGAGCTGGGTTGCGAAACCCAGCAGGAGGCTGTTGACCAGGCGCACCGCTTGATGGACCGCCTCAAGTCGAATGCAAACCCTCCCAACATGAAGCTTTTCGTTGATAAGCACGATCAGGCGAAGATTTGGGCGATCCGTGAATCCGGTCTCGGTGCCACTGCGTTTGTTCCGGGCGAACGCGATTCCTGGCCCGGCTGGGAAGACTCGGCAGTTGCACCTGAGAGGGTTGGTGGCTATCTCCGCGACCTTAGAAAGCTGTATGACAAGCACGGCTACAACCCCTCGCTCTACGGACACTTCGGACAAGGATGTATTCACTGCCGCGTTGATTTCGATTTGTACACAGAACAAGGCCTCAGAAATTGGCGATCGTTTATGGAGGATGCCACGACGCTGGTGACGAGCTATGGCGGCTCACTGTCTGGTGAGCACGGCGATGGTCAGTCTCGCGCAGAGTTCCTCTATAAGATGTTTGGACCGGAAATCATCCAAGCCTTCCGCGAGTACAAATCGATCTGGGACCCCGATTGGAAAATGAATCCGGGTAAAGTGGTCGAGCCGTACCGGTTCGACGAGAACCTCAGACTCGGACCCGGCTACCAACCCTGGGAGCCGGAAACGCACTTCAAATTCCCAGAGGATCAAGGCAGCTTTGCCCGCGCGGCTCTTCGCTGCGTGGGGGTGGGGAAATGCCGCCGTATGCACGCGCATGGCGAAGAGCAGGACACGATGTGTCCCAGCTTCATGGTCACCCGCGAGGAGAAGCACACGACGCGCGGTCGCGCCCATGCGCTTTGGGAGATGTTGCATGGCGACGTGATCCAGAACGGCTGGCAGGATGAGCACGTAAAAGATGCGCTCGATCTCTGCCTCTCGTGCAAAGGCTGCAAAGGCGATTGTCCAGTCAATGTGGATATGGCCACGTACAAGGCAGAGTTCCTCTCGCACTATTGGGAAGGGCGCCTGCGACCACGATACGCATATGGCTTTGGCTGGATTGATAAATGGGCGCGGATGGCTTCGGTCGCTCCAGGCTTTGTAAACCTTTTCACCCAGGTCCCAGGCCTGCGGGCAATTTCAAAGGTTGCAATGGGAATTCCGCAAGCACGTCAGATTCCGCCGTTTGCAGCACATACATTCAAGTCGTGGTTTAGGAAAAGAGCACGTAAAAACGAGGGCAGGCCAAAAGTCATACTCTGGCCGGACACGTTCAACAACTACTTCTTCCCGGAAACTGCTCAAGCGGCGGTAGAGGTTTTGGAGCATGCGGGTTTTCAGGTGCTCGTTCCGCAGTCGCATCTCTGTTGCGGAAGGCCGCTCTATGACTACGGCTTCCTCGATATGGCGAAATCCTATTTGCAGCGCGTAATGACCGTCCTTGGACCTGAAATCGAGGCGGGTACGTCGGTCGTAGCTCTGGAACCAAGTTGCTGCTCTGTGTTCCGTGACGAGTTGAATGGCATGTTTCCCGATTCTCCGCGGGCTCACAAGTTGATGGAGCAGACGTTCACGCTTGGCGAATTTCTCGAGAAGAAGGCCAATGGCTACGTCCCGCCAAACGTTCAACGCCAGGCGATTATCCACGGTCACTGTCATCACAAGGCCATCATGCGCATTCATGATGAAGAAGCGGTTTTGAAAAAGATGAATATGGATTACCGCTTCTTGGATTCTGGCTGCTGCGGCATGGCGGGGGCTTTCGGCTACGAAAAGGATAAATACGACGTGTCGATCAAAGCGGGAGAGCGCTATTTGCTCCCGGAGGTTCGAAAGGCGGGCATAAACACCGTCATCGTTGCGGACGGGTTCAGTTGTAAAGAGCAAATCCAGCAGGAGACGAATCGTCAGGGGTTGCACTTGGCGGAAGTAATCCAGCTCGGTTTGCATGACGTACCCGACGCGCCCTATCCCGAGCGGCAGATCGCCGAGCGGCGCAAACGTGCCATACGGAACTCAATGGTTCGCGCAGCAGTGCTCACGGGGGCGATCGTTGGAGCTTCCGTCTTGTGGCTGGCCCGCAGAAGACGGTAATGCGCGACGACGAACGTGTTCATCGTATTCAGGAGGCACTTAAGTCGGCCGAGCTTGATGCCCTGGTTTGCGCTCTGCCTACGCATGTCTTGCTCGTAAGCGGTTATTGGCCGGTCATTGGCGTTACCGTCTCCGTCGTCACCAGTCAGGGTGTTACGGCCCTTCTCGTTCCGGAAGACGAAGCAGATCTCACGTCGGAAGGTTGGGCCGATGAAGTCCACACGTTTCAGCCATCCCCACTCGACCACTTATCGGCGCTAGACACAATTGTGGCCGATGAATGGCAAAGGCTCGCATCTCACCTTCGTCTCGGAAACGCGCGGATCGGTTACGAAGCCGGTCCATTCTCCCAGCCTGCTTCGTACGTAGCCATGAATCTGTATGGTGCCGCGTATCCCGCCCTTCTGCAACGCGGCTGTGCGGGCGCGCGCTTTGTTCCAGCCGATCCCATGCTCGCACAGCTCATGTCGAACAAGACTTCAGCAGAAATCCACCACATTCGACGTGCTTGCAAAGTGGCCGAGAGGGCGTTTACAGAAGGAGCCGCTCAACTCCGTGCGGGAATGACCGAATGTGAAGCGGCGGCTGCGTTTCGAAGCCATCTGAGCATCGCCGGATTAAATGAAGGATCTCACCGCAGCGACGGCTTTGTATTCTGCATGTCGGGACCGAATTCCGCCAAGGCGGGAAGAGCATATGCAAGGTCGCGAGACCGGCGTCTCACTTCAGGCGACTTGGTGCTGGTTCACTGCAACTCCTACGTAGACGGCTACTTGACCGACATCACCCGGACGTATATGCCCTCGCGGCCCACTGCCAGGCAACAGGAAATGTTCGAGGCAATCTTCCAAGCTCGGCGAGCGGCGATGCAAACAATTAAGCCGGGTGTGCCCGCGCGCGCTGTCGATGAAGCGGCACGTGCGATCCTTACCCAGCACGGATTCAAAGACGAGTTCACCCACTCCACCGGACATGGGGTCGGGTTCTCGGCAATCTCTGCCAACGCCCGGCCGCAAATACATCCCAGCTCAGACGAGCGTCTCTCTCCAGGCATGGTCTTCAACGTTGAGCCCGCGTTGTACATCCGTGGTGAAGGAGGGATGCGGCACTGCGATATGGTGGCGGTGTCTGCGACTGGCTGTGACTTGCTCACGCCATTTCAAAATACATCCGACCAGCTGAATGTCCTGTTGTAGCCGTACACAGGAATTGTGCATTTTGGGGTGTAGCTCGTTCTACATGCCAACCTGTAGACGGGGGGCACCATCCAAGGGACAACTAGGTGCGGTGGACCGTCCCCAGGCCCGCCTAAGGTGGCGAGCCTAGGGTTCGCCTGGGGACGGACATCCTATGATGGGGGACCAATGCCAGCCCGAGTACGAATCGGGACGTCTGGGTGGCATTACAAACACTGGCGCGGCTGCTTTTATCCCGAGGAGCTGAAGTCCTCCCAATACCTCTCTTGGTACATACGGCACTTCTCAACGGTCGAGATCAATAACTGCTTTTATCGCCTGCCTACCGAACAAGCGGTCGAGAGCTGGCGAGAGCAGACTCCGGACGACTTCTGCTTCGCTGTGAAAGGCAGTCGATATCTCACCCACATCAAGAGACTGCGCGATCCTGACCAGGGAGTCGAGACATTCCTGTCCCGCATGGGATTGTTGAAGCGGAAACTTGGTCCCGTGCTGTTCCAGCTTCCACCCAATTGGCATGTGGATACTGACCGCCTGGAGACGTTCCTGCAGGCGCTTCCTGCCGAGAAGCACCCGTTCATCTTCGAATTTCGCGATCCGACGTGGTACCGCCAGGATGTCTACCAACTTCTCCGGCGTTATCGCGTGGGCCTATGCCTGCACGACTGGGGCGGCGAGCGATCGCCTACGGAAATTACCGCGGATTTCACGTACATACGATTCCATGGTGCGACTGGCCGATACCGGGGCGAGTACACCGATGAGATGCTCGCGAGGTGGGCGGACCTCGTCGATAGTTGGATTCCCAAGCTGTCGGATATCTATATGTACTTCAATAACGATGTAGGAGGGCATGCGATCCGCAACGCATTAACCCTGCAACGCTGGTTCGGTGGGGAAGCGCAGAAGGGCGGTATGAAGAAGGCGCAGGAGCGTGTTGTTCCGGCACGCTCAAAGCGTGGTCGGCGATCTGCTTAAATCTAAGCAGGTTGGCAGGCGCTCTGTTCTACAGGTTTTCCGCTACAAAAACGTGGACTTGGATTTACAGAGTCCGCCTGATCGGCGGATCAGCCCACCCGGATTATGCTCAGAAATGAAGCTGGTGGCACGAGTGTGTCACCCAAAAACGCCGATAGGAGGCACACATGCTTTATTGGGCTCTCGTTTTTCTGGTTATCGCGATTATCGCGGCAGTTCTCGGGTTTGCGGGCGTCGCCACTGCGGCTGCCGGTATCGCAAAAATTCTGTTTTTCATCTTCCTGGTCGTCTTTTTGATCACGTTGATCATGGGATTGGGCCGGCGCGGCACCCGCGTCTGACGCTGAGTTGATCAGGAGACTACGGTAACTCCTTGTTCGCGTTGCGGCGAATACCCTATTCCTCCCCCGAGGTGTGCTCTCGATAATCGAGTGGCTGGGATTCGCCGCCATGCGGCATGAAAGGCGTGCTTTATGAATAACGCTCGTAATTTTCTGTTTGTCACGCTGTTCTTAGTGTTGGGCGCAATGGCATTTGCGCAAACCCGCGGTTCGATGGTGGTTCCCACGGGAAGTGAAGTGGCCGTGCGCACGAACGAGGGCATCGACTCGACGACTGCTCGTGCCAGCCAGAAATTTTCTGGAACTGTGGAGAAGGATGTCACTGGATCCGGCGGCGAAGTTCTGATCCCGAAAGGAACTCCGGCTAATCTGATCGTGCGTAACGTCAGCAATGGCGGAACAACCGGCAGCGCTGGGGTGACGCTGGATCTGGAATCCATCGATATCGGCGGTCACACTTACATCGTGAGCAGTCAGGATCTTCAACAAGGTAACAATCAGGGCATCGGGAAGAACAAGCGCACTGGCGAAATGGTAGGTGGCGGCGCGGCTCTGGGAACCCTGCTAGGTGCTATTGCAGGTGGTGGCAAGGGCGCGGCAATAGGGGCAGTAGCAGGCGCGGCTGCTGGTGGCGGCGCGCAAGTTCTCACCCGCGGTAAAGAAGTGAAGGTACCGGCTGAAACAGTTCTCCGCTTCCGCCTGGACAAGCCTCTTCATCTCGAAGCAACCGGTCAATAATCGGTCAAAGTCTCTGGTCTGCTCCTCGCGACGGCGTTCCACCCTGTGGAACGCCGTCGCATCTTAGTGACGAAAGTCCAATCCACTGCGACGGAGACTTAGGGATGAAGGCTGTAGTGTTTCACGGTATTGGTGATATCCGCTTAGAAGAAGTTTCAGACCCCAAGATCAAAGAATCAACGGACGCTATCGTGCGGCTTACTGCGAGCGCCATCTGCGGCACGGACTTGCACATGGTCCGTGGAACGTTCTCCGGCATGGAATCGGGCACGATTCTCGGCCACGAGGGGGTTGGCATAGTCGAAGACGTCGGAAGTGGTGTACGAAACCTGTCTCCCGGAGACCGGGTAGTAATTCCGTCCACCATCGGGTGCGGCAACTGCTCCTATTGCCGGTCCGGATACTACGCAATGTGTGACACGGCGAATCCGAACGGCCCTTCCGCCGGAACAGCATTCTTTGGTGGACCCAAGGAGAGCGGCCCCTTTAATGGCCTTCAGGCTGAGAAAGCTCGGATTCCCTTCGCGAACGTCGGGCTGGTGCAATTACCCGACGAAGTCGACGACGATCAAGCGATCTTGCTCTCGGACATTGTTCCTACCGCCTACATGGCAGCTGAGAATGCTGAGATTAAGCCGGGTAACACCGTCCTGGTATTCGGTTGTGGACCGGTCGGCCAATTTTGTGTTGCTGCCGCGAAGTTGATGGACGCCGGCCGAGTTATTGCGGTGGACACGATTGCTTCACGTCTCCAGATGGCTAACGCACAGGGCGCGGAAGTGATCGACTTCAACGAAGAAGATCCCTTAGAAGCAATCAAGGAACTGACGCGCGGTATCGGCCCCGACCGGGTGATCGACGCGGTTGGCATCGATGCTGTACAGCCGCACGCCGGGCCTGCAACCAAAGAAACAAAAAAGATAAAGAAGGAATTAGAGAGGGAACGCGAGCCGATTGCTGCAGAGCGGAACCCGCGAGATGGCAATTGGGAACCGGGTGACGCGCCTTCGCTAGTCCTGGATTGGGCAGTAGACACCGTTGCAAAAGCCGGAACAGTTTCCATCATCGGTGTGTACTCTCCGCTCTCGAAGACTTTTCCCATTGGAAAAGCCATGAACAAGAACTTGACGATAAAAATGGGGAATTGCAATCATCGACGCTACATTCCTCATCTTGTCGAACTCGTTCGAAACGGTAGTCTCGATCCTGCACAAGTACTTACGCAAGTGGAGCCCATGAGCTCTGCATTAGACGCTTACAAGAGTTTCGACAAACGTAAACCGGGGTGGATGAAAGTAGAGCTGATACCTTCGGCGGGCGAGGAAAAGCTGGCGGCGTAGCCGCGACCACCTATCAGGCAAGAGTAGCGGATGTGATTGGCAGCGGTAAGCTCGAGTATTGCTGATGGCGCGCGACTGTTCGGATCGCTTCGATCAGGGACGCCGCGTGAGATTTCGCCAGGTATCCTCGGGCCCCGGCGTCCAGAGCGGCCTGCATCGCATGGCGAGACTCGTGTTGCGTGAAGACGAGTACTTCTATTTTGGGTGCCACGTTCCGTAACTTGCGAGTGACTTCTAATCCGTTCAGCTCTGGCATCCCGACGTCCATCAGGATCACATCGGGTCTTAGATCAAGTGCTTGATCGAACGCTTCGCGTCCGTTCTCTGCTTCTCCGCACACTTCGATATTTGGCACCGACGAGAGCAGTCGGATGACTGCCTCACGCAAGGTGTGATTATCATCCGCCACTAGGACGCGCACCCCTGACTTAACATCTTGCAGGTTTATCACTGAGAACGCCTCGCTGGGATCGGTGTCCTGCTCGAGATTCGTGCAGGTGCTATCGACGTAGTGCGCACTGCGAATATTAGATAGCTTCCAGCGAGAATGCACTGGCACAGACGGGGGACGCACGTTGGTGTTGGGGGAGTTACACCTTCGTTCCGTGTCTCCGAAGGTTCCCTGTGATCTTATGCAGCGAGCCCTATCTGCCGGATCGTGCCCACTGTTCCAATTCGCCTGTATTCCTTAACAACTGAATACGCGCTTTGTCCAAAGCGAAATTCGCATCTACCAGGGCATCATAACTTTGTTCGACTTTGCCGCGCGCATCTTGTTCATCTCGCAGCGTTCCATTTCCAGACTTGATCTGTATCTGGATGGATTCCAGGTCTGACTGCGCCAGATCGTACTCCAGCTGAGCGACCTCGACGGAAGCTGATAATTCCTGCACTCCGCGTTGTAAGCGCAGCGTCTCCAGGGAGACCTTTTGCTTCGCCACCTCGGCTTCGTGCGTGCTCCGGATGTAATCGGCTTTAGCCTCCGCTGCCCGGGCGCGCTGGGTGGAGTCGAAAAAAGGCAAGCGCACTACTAACCCACCGGTCGCATTGTGGTGCTGAAACTGCTGAATGTAGACCTGGTAATTGTTGAAATTCGAGAGCAGCGCATATTGACCTGCTACATCCAGCGACGGATAGAGAGCACGATGCTCGCCTTGCGCCATGAGTTCTTTGGCGATGACTTGCTGCTGCGCTGCTTTCACCACCGGATTTGCCGCCACCGCTCTGGCTCCTAGATCTTCGTCCTGCTTGACTTCGGGCAAGGTGGGGATCGAGTCAGTGTCGGTTTCAAGTTCTGTCGCAGACAGCCCAGTAAGCTGACCCAGATGAGCGCGCAGAACGTCGGCCGACCCCTTCGCCTCCGCCAACCGGACGCGTACGCGAGCTGAGGCCAGTTTGGCGCGGCTCTGCTCGATTGGCTTGTCGACTCCGGCCTTGATTCGCTCTTGTTCTACCGTTTCCATCTTCTGGTTATTCGCGAGCGCCTTGTCAAGAAGGTCGATGTCCTGTTCCCACTTGTTGAGTTCGATATAGCTCAGCACCGCATCGTGGATCACAGCGTCGCGTTGGTCTTTGCTTTGCATATTCACAACTTGGAGATTCGAACGCGCCGCTTTCACAAACGCACTTTGTGCAGGGCTGTAGAGGACCTGCTGGGATGTGACGTTGAAAAGGGAAGGCGCGGCATTCTCCAGGCTCAGCGGAAAGCCATAGCTTCCGCCGATACCCGACCCGAAAATAACGCGAGGTAGATATGCGCTCTTGGCTTCCCGCAAAGCGGCGTTCGTGCGCTCCTGATCAGCACTCGCGATTGCCGCTGCACTGCTGTGCGACAGCGCCAGTTCCACGACCCTTCGCATACTGACCGTTTGCGAGAAGCCGGAAATACAACCACCCGAAAACAAAAAAGAGAGCAGTAAAGCGAGACGGCGACGGAAGTGTGCTGTCATCCGGGTTCACCTCGATCGTGTTTAGTAACTGAATTGCGGGATTGATCGGTTAAAGCGACGGCTATTGAGATACTCGCTGCAGCGCTTGTCTTGCCCGGGTGAATCCGCTTGCCAGCGTCAACGCTGCCTGGTACTCCTGGGCCGCACTCTTCTTGTCACCTTGCTTCTCGAGTACGGTTCCGAGCAGATAGTGGGCCTCGAAAAGCGGAGACCCTTCAGTCGGCGAGCCTGACTGGATGTAACGGTGAACCAGTTCCCGCGCTTGGGGCAAATTGCGGCCGCTGCCGAGCAACATCTCGGCGCTTTCGACCAGGATTTCATTGCTGCCCGGAGCTTTCACCGCCTCGTTGAGCGTCTTCTCCATACGCTCCAAATCGCCGAGGTGCCGGTAATAAAGTGCGAGGTCGAACCATTCGCGAGCTTTTCCCTGGCTGGCTTCAACGGCGGCACGGTATTCCCGCTCCGCACCCGCTTGGTCTTTGTTCTTCTCCGCAATGCGCCCGTTCACGTAGTGACCTCGCGCCGGCGAGATACTCATGAGCGCATTCGCTTGTGCGCGTGCCTTATCAATCCCGCCGCCGACTATCCCGGGTGCGTCGATGTAGAACTCAGCGAGATCGGAACGAGCTTCCACATTCTTGGCATCCAGCCTTACCGCGGTTTCAAACTGCGTTTTCAGCTTTTTCGCCAGACTCATGCCAGAGAAAGGATTCACGCGATCAGCCTTTTCTCCGTAGGCGCGCCCAAGCCACAAATGGTATCCACTGTTGCCGCCGGCGAGAGACACTGCCTTTTCGCATGCCGCTATCGAACGGTCCCAATCTTCCAATGCGAAATACGCTCGGCACAGGACGTTATACGAGGCTGCATCATTTGGGGACGACTTTAGCTGTGTCTGCGACGAGGCAATCACCTCGTCCACCTTGCCCGAGGCCAGCAGTTCCGCCGGGGTTGCCGCGGCCTCGCTCAGCGGCAGCATCGCGGAAGCAAGACTGAGAAGCGTTATCCAGAACACAGACTTGGCGAACGACCACATCATCACTGAATCACCTTTACCGGTTGCGCATCTCGCAACGGCTTATTGTTGATTGACGAGAGCGCGACAACATCTTTATCGGACAGGCCCTTAGTTACCTCCACCTGTGTCAGGTTGAAGATCGACGTTTCGATATTGCGGCGATGCAGCGCATCGTCCGAGACCTGAAACACGTAAGGCTTGTCATCATCCATGCGCACCGCCTCGCGCGGCGCGATCAGGACATTCTTGTGCTCGGCGGTGACCACTTGCACAGTAACGTTCGTATTCGGCAAGAGCTTGTAGTCTTCGTTCTCGAGTTCAGTCGTAATCTCGCCCACGTTTCGAGAGCCATAGACCGTGATCGTGGCCGGAACCGAAGTGAGACTTCCTTCCCAGATTCTGCCCGGAAATCCATCCCAAGTGACCTCGACGCGTTCCCCGGGTTTCAGGCGGCCTACATCGGGTTCATCGACATATGCACGTAAACGCACTTTCGACAGATCAGCTTCCTGCAGCAATAACTGTCCGGGCGCAACGTAGTTCCCGGCGCGGATGGGAACGGCATAAACTACCCCGTCAAACGGAGCGCGGACATTCGATTTGCTCAATATGTCTTCGGAAGCGCTGAGTGCCGCCTGCGCTTCTGCCTTTTGCGCGCTCACCCGGGCCACTTCCGGTTGTGAGTAGCGGCCACTCAACTTCTTTTCCAACAGATCTACATTTGCCTGGGCCGTCTTGTATCCGGCTTGAGCAGCATTCAACTCCCCGACCGAAGCGGCGCCCTTCTTGACCAGTCCTTCCATTGCTTCAAGGTTTCTCTTCGCGTTGTCCCGATCAGCCCGGGCTTTGACCAACTGTGCCTGCGTGGTCAAAACCTCTTCTTGCGTCCCGCCGTTCTGAACTGCGTTGCTATCGGCTTCGGCGCCTCTCAATTGCGCCATTGCCTTTGCCGAATTCGTGCGCGCCTCGTCGTCGTCCAGTTCGAGCAGAAGCTGCCCACGCCTTACATGATCCCCCTCTTTCACCAGGATTCGCTTCACGGTCGTGGCGACCGGAGAATGAGCTTCGAAATTCTGGATGGGTTCGATCTTTCCATTCGTGGAGATAAGGCTGCGGATACTCCCATACGCGACACGCGCGCTGCGGATAGGGATCACATCGCCGCGCATGGAATTGAATGCGGCTAGTACGATGACGGCAACGACAATTCCCCCCGCCAGCAACCACCACCGGTTGCGCGCGAAGAAACTACTCCCGTTGTTCCGCAAGGCTGCCACTGTGTGTTCTGCTAATAACTTAACATTTTTGCCCGTGACGCGGGCACGCTTAACTTGGTTACTGCCTAACGTTTGGATGCACCTAAGCAGGGATTTGACGCGCCTATTTGGCGTAGGTGCCAAACCTGCACTGGACGGTCTGTTCCCAAAAAGCGCAACGGACGTCCTTTCGAACGCCCGTTCCACTCGTGAGTTTCTGACGCTGGACCCAGCCAATCCTCACCGGTCGGCCGGTCAGTAGATTGCGTAATTCAAAATGTGGGGTGCTTGTCCCCCTCCATTCTGCGGAATAGCGCTGAAGTTGCACGGAGATCCGGGACCGACATCTCCGATCAGCCCGTTGACATCATCGTAGGTCATGCAATTCAGCTTTGTAACGCTCTGGGTGAAGTACTTGTACGCCATCATCGTCGTTCCGACCTTGAAAGCGCCATCGGGATTGCTGCTGAAGCCGGTGTAGCCATACGGGCCTCCTTCCCCGGCACCGGCACCGCAATAAATGTCGCCTTGTCCTCGACCCGCCACGAGTTGCCGTCCATCGTCGCAACTGGTGGCCATCCCTACCGCATAGTCCCCGGTCGGCAGGGAGATCGCGCCGCCTTGCCAGTTCAGCGTCAACAAGTAGCGTTGGCTCTGGCCGACAGTTGCGCATTGCGTCGGGTGATCTGCGCAATCGAAGAACGTTGCGTAATCGAGCGGGCCGACATGTGCGTACAGCTTTCCGAACTGGCATGATCCCCCGCCCATGCAATACAACCCGACGTCGTATGTGTTCGGGATAGGTGCACTGCAAACCGCCCCGCCCGTACACACCGTTGTCGATGGCTGACAGGATGCTCCGGTGCAAGCATTACAGCTGGCGCCATTGTTTGCTCCCGCTGGCCCACCCTGACACACGTAGTGGTTGTGGTAAGCATCGGTTTGGGTGACGACGAATGCCAGGTTTGTCGTGACACATGAGCTTTCGAGATGGAACGCAACTCCGTCGAAGATGATGAAGTTTGTACCATTTTTCTCGGAGTGAGTTGTGGCATTCCCAACGTAGGAGCTGGATCCCGTGTTCCAGCCGGTGGTGATGAAACATTGCTGTCCTTCGCACGTAGAAGCCAGAGCGAGAGCGAATACAAAGAT
>JBPYEW010000038.1:0-6699 GCA_051984555.1 Terriglobales bacterium
GCGACATTACCTCGGTAATGTCAAAATGTTCGTCGCTCCACTCGCTTGAGGTAATCGCTCTCAGGCCCTGCTATTTCGCGCGCCTTCAGTGTAAAGATTGTGGAGAGTTTTAAGTTATGCGGTGCAGGACCGCAACAGTTACTAGCCCTGACCCAAATGCCGGCAGTCTTCGCGATCCAATGAAAGTGTGACGAGGGAAGCATCGCGAACAAATCAAACGACCCAAACTGTGAAACAGCCGGGCCGTCGAACAAACAGGAGACTAAGGTGCCCGACAAGGAATATTTCCAAAGAAGAATCGCGGTCCTATGTTCTTAACCTACACCTTTCGGTACACCTCAAGCGGCCGGAACCGGCCGCCTGTTTTGTTCGGTTTGCGAGCTCGTCAGCGACACCCCTTTTGGCACACCGGCCAGGATTCGCCGGATGGTGGTGCGGGATGCCTGGTGCAGCTTGGCGAGCTGGCCTAGGCTGAGGCCGCGAGCGCGATCGCGAACGATAGCATCGTGGTCGAGGTCGAGGGGACGGCGACCGAGACGTCGGCCTTCCAGGCGGGCGCGGCGCATGCCAGCCTTGACCCTTTCGATGATGAGGTCGCGCTCCAGCTGCGCGACCGCACCCACGATGACGAAGATTGCGCGACCGAGCGGACCGGCGCTATCGATGTTCTCGCGGAGTGAAACGAACTCCAGCCCGAGCCGTTGGAACTCGTCCAGGGTTTCGAGAAGATGGCGCACCGAGCGCGCCATTCTGTCGAACGATGCCACCACCACGATGTCGAACTTGTGGCGAGCAGCGTCGGCCATCAGCTTGTCGAGCGCAGGCCGGCGAGCCCTGGTGCCGGAGATGCCGTGATCGACGTAGGTTTCTACGACCTGCCACCCGCGATGGGCGGCCAGCTGCTCGAGATCGAGCAGCTGGGTTTCAGGGTGCTGATCGAGAGTGCTGACCCGAGCGTAAAGAGCCGCGCGTTTCATAAGAACTCCGCGGCGGCTTCTTCCAGATGTTCGAGTTCAACTAAACGGAGATGCAAGCCGATCAGGTAAACCCAATGCGGCGCACTAGTGGTCAGCTCGGCGTGCCACGCCTGGTAATGTTCCTCGGCGAGCGCCTGCATGTACTGCCTGACCTGGTCGGGAGTTGGTTCTGGTTTGCGAGAGGCCAGTCGCTTGGTACAGCGCTTCATTTGCGGCCTCCCGTCTTCTTCTGCCGCAAGGCAGGCGGCAGATGCTTTTTGACGTATTCTTCGATATAAGCGACGAGAACGTCAGTCATCTCCTTTCCTTCAGCGGCGGTCACCAGCTTGAACTGGCGATGCAACTCGGGATCGATAATAAGTGACATACGGTGATACCTCCCTTTCATCGAAACCGATGTTTTCGCAATGTTTCTCACCTCCTTTCATGATCGAAGGGCGGCGGCGCCCAAACGAATTTGATATATACATATATATCACACCTGTTGCTTTCGCTAAAGCTAGCCAACCGTGACGACATCCGCCCGCAGTTCCAGCAGGATTTCGATCTGACTACCGACCAGACTGGTGTGTTCAACTCGACACTGACGCGCGATGTCGCTGTCCCGGTGAACGCGACGACGGATGAGCTGGATAACATTCCACTCTCCGAAGTCCAGGGCTTCAAAGAGCCCGCGCTCCCGTGGTATTCCGACCAGGTCCTGCCGTTCGACGTCACGATCGCGGCCGCCAACGAATACGGCGCAGCGGCTTCGGCGAAACTGTTCGGTGTCGAGATCCTCAACGAAGGCTTCGGCACGTCCATCGACGACTCCGTCCTCGAGCAGCAAGCGACCTTCGTTGCCCGCTCGGTCTCGCCGCTCCAGGCCGTCGGCCGCACCTCTCTCCTGAAGATGTAGTTCCCCTCGCTGGGCCGGTCGTGTTCGGGCGCCCCCGCTTGCGCCCTTCCGTTCTCTGAACGGACACGACCGGCATCGGGAATTTACGCGCGTAAACAGCATCGACAACCTAGTCCCACGCCCGTGCCGGGCCAGTGCCACCATCCCAATCAACTGCCGAAAATCACTCGCCGGAATCGAGTAAGTGCCTGATCTAGGAGCAGCTTGCGAGCGCTTATGAAGTGGCTGGCAGGAGCCGTTCTGCCCACCGTCATCGATCCGGTTCACTCCAATGGATGGATATTGATTAAGGGTGCGTAAATCACGCGCGGTAAATGAGAGTCTTAATTATGCGGGTGAGGGATGAAAGCTCTTTGACATGTTCATGCGCCTCCCTCAGCCCTCAGCATGGTCATACATGCTGAACAGAACTCGTTTATCTAAAAAGGTGCCTACACTTAAAAATACCTTTTTGTGCGTAGATGGGTAAGAAGCCCCAGACAGCTGCCTTGTCATATCAGAGCTGGTCGTACTGCGAATAGTTCCTGTGGAACTGGAGTGGGTAGTGGGGGATGGTTGGCTTTTGGGTGTAATGTCTTACTTTGGAACGGCGTTTAGGAAATCGAGGTAACGCGGTAGTGTCACGGAGTAGAATAGAAGCGTAAACACGCGCGGTCAGGGCAGTCACTTCGTGTCCCCAAGACCCTGGAATTGCATAATCAATCTCACTCGTGACATACCCAACGTTCGGTCGAATCCTCCGTGACCTGCGAAGAAAAGCGGGCCTCCCAGTAATAAAGCTCGCCACAGATCTCGCCGTGACCAAGGGTTTTATCAGCAGATTGGAGAATAATGATGTCGGCCCATCAGAGGAATTCGTTAGAAGGGTGGCAGAATACTTCGGCTATGACAATGATTTGTTGCTCTTAGCCGCCGGCAAAGTTCCCGCTGAAATCCTCGGAATACTGCGTGAGCATCCGGAGGAGGCGTTAGCTCTGCTGCGACGCAAATTTGCAGGCCGCCGCCTTCATCCCCGCTAATCGGTACGGCTGCGCAACGTGCTCCGTTCTCATGTGCGGAAATGTTGGGAATATGCAGACCGGATGTCCAAGCAATGGCAGGGCACTATTCCCTGCTTAAGAGCTCGAGATTGACAGTAGCGCTTGAATTCTCGCGAATCACCACTCGTGTTCCGAGTTCCTCGAATGTTGCCAGGAAGTCAGGGTCGTAGTATCCATCTGCTTCAACTCGCGGCCAGGCGAACAGACTGTACTCCCCCGGTGCGATGCCGACGATTCTGAAGCTTCCGTCTTTGGCTGTCGTCACTACTTTGTACAGGTCGTAAGAAGAACGATGTTCAACGTCCGGGATGAGGACGACCTTCGCCCCGCTCACAGATTGCTGCTGTGGGCCAAACACTGAGCCTGTGACTCTACCCCCGGCGGCACTTAGGGTGATTCGGAGCGGCATCACACCACGCGAAAAATCAATGATGGATGCGTCCGTGCTTCGATCGCCAACCTGTAAATCGCTGATGTACAGCGTCTCGGGTATGCCAAACAATTTCAGGGTGTAACGGCCGGGCAACGCATTCGGGAGCAAGAATGTCCCGTCTCGGCGCACACGTCCTACTACCGTAGCGGTAGGCAGGTGATTTTCGGGTTCGAGAAACACGCGGACTCGTCGGGGGTCCATTCGCTCCGGACCAGTTACCTGAACAACAGCGCTTGTGTTTACGGCTGGATGCATTGGGACTTGCACATTATTGAGATCAACAGTCCGCACTTCGAGAGGAATGGAACCTGCGTGCTGCGTCTTTCCGGCTGCCACAGTGGCGGAAAGCGAGTAAGCACCAGGCACAACATCCCGGATTTCGAAATGGCCTTCAGAATCCTTGATGTCGGCTATTTGTGAACCTTGTGAAATGCCGGCCTGGGTATCCTGAGGTGTCAAGCTGACCACAGTCTCCCGCGAAATCCGACTAGCACCCGAGTTGACCACGCGACCTCGGATCGTGACCCGCTGTCGAGTTTCGGTCCAAATATCGATTCCGGCGACCTGGTTTCCAGCCGGAACGCCAATCTTTGCTGCGCTGAACACATCGCCCGCATGCGGATAGAAGGAGCTGACGTACTGTCGTCTCGATCCGTTGTGCGCGGCATGCAAATTGGTTTCCGCTGACTGCTGTGCGCTTGCTTGAACATAGTAGTTGCCCTGCGGAAGGCCGTACAATCTGTATTGCCCGGTGTCATCCGTCTTGGCTGTGGCCGTTACACGGAGCTGGCGTTGCCCACGCGAGTATCCTAACTGGATTGCATAAACGCGCATGTCGCAAGCCGGCCCGCCGTCTGGAGCAAATACCCTGCCAGTGATAACCGAGGCTGGACTGATTGGCACAACAACATTCGACGTCTCTGCACGCGGTTTGATGCTAACGATTTTCCCGGTCCCTCCCGAATACCCATCGGCTGGGAGAAATCCGTGGCGGAGCACTGAGAGGCGATAATCACCAGCTTCGATATGCGCCAAACGAAACGCCCCGGTTGCATCCGTCTCCGTAGTGTAGGGTATTGCGTCGCCACTTGCTAAATTCAATAGCATGACTTGCGCATGGCGCACAGGCTCGTTACTCACGGCATTCATTACCTGCCCGGATATGGAACTCGTCCTCGGCAGCTCGGCGGATGCTGCCGTGCCTGCAGGAAAACCAGTCGATGCTGCCGTCGGGGTAGGTTGCTCCGAAACTGGCGCAAAAGCACCAGTCAAGTCGACGACCTTCACGACCTGAGGGGCGCTCTTGATGAGTTGAATGTCAATATCTGAGGCTTGATCTCCGGGCCGAAGCACGATCTTCTGGGCTGTCCCCGTGTCTGTCGCGCGTGGGTAGAAAGTCCGAACATAGTTGTCCAATGCGGCCGAATCCGTTACCCTCCGCGACATCGTGGAGATCGCCAATGGCGGCATTGCTGAAACGAAGTATTCGCCCGGCGGAAGACCGTACAGGCGGTATTCACCCAAATCATTCGTGACCGCGGTTGTCCTGTCCAGCGAAGCACCATTGGTACCGGCGCGGGTGACTTGTACCTTAGCGTCCGCCATTGGTTCGCCATCTTGGTCCGCCACGAGTCCGAGTATCACAGACTGTGGAATGAGGCGGATCAACAGCGGAGCTGCCTGGCTGTTCCTTTCCACGTTTCGATAGGCCAGAAACCCCGTTCGGCTTACAGTGACTTCATAATTGCCGGGCGGAATGCCTGCGATTGCAAAGTAACCTGCCGCGTTTGTTTCGACCGAGTAAGCGTATGCGTTCGTGCCGGACAATAATCCTACGTGCGCATGCTGAAGGGGCTCGCCTGTCGTACCGTTAAGAACAGTACCAGTAATGTTACGCGTGGACTGTCCCGACAGCCGCGGCTCGGCACTAATCCGATTAGGGGAGGTATTCGGCTGTTGACCCATCAGAACATGCGGGAGGAACAGTAGTATGAGGCTCAGGAAACCATTGGCGATGGCTCGCATGTCATTTCTGTAAGGGCACAGCAAAGTTTCCCGGGGTCCGAGCGGGTCGTGCACTCGTAGGCAGTTTCCACGTAAACGCCGCCTCTGCGATCGGCTGGTTAATGCGGATAGTAGTCATGGTAGAAACTGCAGTCGGCTGATTCAGATCCTTACCTCGGATGACGCGGTGTATTAGGTTGTCCTTCACAGAAATGAAATAGCGGAGCGACTGGGTGGGGGATTGATATGTGACGACGTCCTCCCGCTCGTCACCCACATTTATGTGGCCGATAGATTGCGAGTGTGGTCGCTTCGAGAGCAGTTCAGGCTGGAAGAAATCTGCAACTTGCTGGGCGACGAATGCATTGATTTGCTCGCCATGTTTTCCAGGAGTTGCTTCGACATACTGATCATCATCTTGGAAGTACGTTGTCAGCTTCTTCCCGTCAGAAACGATGAGAAACCTGCCCAATGATCCGGTTCCGTTTATTTGTATACGCGCGAAATTGGGCTTTTGGAGTACAACATTCCCGGTGAAATGATCGGAACCGAGGAATCCTTCCACCTTTGCCGACAGCGTCTTAGCATCACTCAACGCACGTTGCGCATCGGTCACAATGGCTGCGTCGTGGGTCCTCGCAGTACGGAACAGAGTCGCGGGTGGAAGGATCACAACCGCCGCTGCAACTCCACATACACCCGCGGCACTTGCCAAACCGATTGCAGCATTCCGTCGCGTTTGCCCGGCCCATTCGACAAACTTTCGCAACGGGCCTTTGATGATGATCCAACACAGATATACGGTGCCGACAATCGGAACCAGTAGAAGAACAATTTGCAAAGCGACCAGCAATGTCGCCCCAGGATTCTTGATCACCCCAATTGCCATGAGGCTGTTGAACTGATTCTGTAGTGCTGTCCATGTGGTCGATATCAACTCGGGAAAATTAAACACCATCATCAAGAGGAGATAGCCCATGAGGGGAAATACCACGACCAGATAAGTTATATAGACAACCGCTACCCATTTCTTCAGTGTCGGTAGTGCATCACCCTGTATTCCGGCGGAAGGAAACAGAGTCTTCAGGAACGGTACGGTTTGGGAAAACAGGTCGGGCACGCCAGTCAGATCCGTCAGGGCCCAGTACCCGTCCAGCCGAACGAGTGGTATAAACTGCCTGACAATTTCAAGATCGACCAAAACGACAGACAAAAGAAACAGCTCTCGATGGCTCCAGAAGTACGCCACAAAAAGGCAACCGACAAATATCAGGTGGAAGTAAATGCCACCCAAATCGATGCCGAGCCGCGCTCGCCTGCTCAGGCGATACCCGTCCGTTACATCTG
>JBPYEW010000039.1:0-25911 GCA_051984555.1 Terriglobales bacterium
CAGGTCCTCCACCTTCAGGTAGGCTTCTTTAGGGTTGCTGTGTGCCAGGTTGAGGGCGGGTTCCTTGTAGCCGAATTTGGCGGGCGATTGCGCCGAAGAAAGAATGTTGCCGTTGTTGTCAACGAACTCCAGAAAGTCGAGGCGGTGATTCTCACCGATTGTCTTCGTTTCGCTGATGTAAGCACCGTAGTCCGGCGTTCCCCGACTGATTGCGAGCGCGATGCGGGTCGTTAACGCGGCCGACTCCGAGCCGCTTCGGTCCTGGTCGGGAGAGGCAATCGCGTCAACCTGGTGCACGACTTCCTCGCCGCGACGGTTGAACTCTCTCTGGAATTGTTTTACCAGAGCATTCATATGCTCTTCGTCGGCCTGTTCGAAGGCCCGGCGGCTTACGACTGACACAATCAGCGCAACCGCCGCCACGGAGACCAGGACGGTCAGCGCGAATACCAGAAGCAGTTTGCGACGAAATCTCACGGTTTCTCCGGCATCAGCCAGGTGTTGCTGAGATCCCATGTACCATCCCGCCGGACTTGCCAGTTCTTTACTGCATTACTCACACCATAGTCCGCGGGCACATAATAGAGAGGGACGATACGTTGTGTTTCGAGCAGTGCCGCTTCCGCCTCATACAGTGCTTCGAAGCTGGAGTCTTTCACTACTGGAGAAGCCTGGCCCAGACTCTCTGCGATGTCGGTGAGTGCCAACATGCCATTCGTCGAAGGGAGAGGAACCGCGGCGAGTTGAACATCGCCTCGGCCGGTCGTGACGGGTTGAACGTTGAGCCCTACTTCGCGGGCGTTCAGCGCAATTCGCTCAGCGGTCAATCGCGCGAGAGGGTCGGTAACGTCATAGGTGAGGGTCCAAGTCGGCACCTGCCGTACTTCAGACCGTTCCTGCTTTGCTTTCGCTGAATCTGCCTCAGCGGGGAAGAGAAACGCGTATCCGGACAACCAGTTTGGAAGGATCGCGCCCGTTGGCTCGCCGCTTCCTTGTAACAACACGTTTCTCAAGGCTGATCGGTCGACGCTTGCCGACAAAGCATGGCGCAATTTTCGCTCGTCCGGGGACGCCGGATCACGCGCAAACACCAGTGCTGCCAATTCGGTAGGACTCGACTCTGTAGGTCGGCGGCCCTCGACTCCGAATCGGCGCGCCTGGTCGGGACCGACCTCAATGACGTCACTCCTGCTGAACTGCAACGAAACGATTTGGTCCCGATAGGGCTTCGACAGCGCGATCTCGATTCCGTTGGCGAACGGTCGGCCACCCCAGTAGTTTTCATTCGCCGCGAGCGTAATGGACTTCCCAGGCTGCCAATCCGTAATGTGGAAAGGACCTGTCCCCAGGATTCTCCCCGGAACACGCTTCACGATCGAGTATTTCGGCAAGGACAACTGGAGGAAGAGCCACGGCTCCGGCGTCTCAGTCTCAAGTAACACGGAATCCCCAAGCGCCGATGCTGCCCATTTAGCATTGACTTCACGAAGGGCTGTGGCTACCGACGTTGGAGTGAGTGGCGATCCATCGTCAAAACTCACTCCTGGTCTTAGAAAGAACTGCCAGCGACGATTTCCCTGATCCGATTTCCACGACACAGCGAGAGCCGGTTGTGGTCGACCTGAGTCGTCTGCGGTCACGAGCGTGTCATATAACACCCGGCTGAGACTTCGCCGGAAGATCGATTGAGGCTGAGTGGCATCGGCGGGATCGAGCGTAGTCAGCGCCATTCGCGTGGAAACGCGAATCGTCCCTCCATACTGGGGCCGTGTTGCCGCCTGCAAAAGCGTGGCCAACAGGACGCTACTGACCGCAAGTAATCGCCAGCCGAAATGCCTCATATTTTCCTGTTTGCAAATTTCGCGAGACCGCTACCGCGCCCGATCCGCTGGTTTCCGTCCACAATGACGTAATTGGGCCGCTGAACTCCACAGACTGACTGACCGGAACGGGATCCCGATCCAGAAGTTCAAAGGCACGCACCGCATCCGCGGCCGTGCCATCGGAATTGCTTGTCGCCAAGACCTGTGTGCCTGATCCGCAGTTCGTCTTGACGCTGGCCAAGTCGCCACCCCAACCTAGCCTGGGAAGCGTCTGGTCGTTGAATCCGTCCGCCTCGTGTACCTGCCCGTCGGCTCCGCCCAGCATCCACAAAATGTATTTTTCGCGCGGGACCGGAGCGGCGGAATAAAACGAACTCACTGTCGTCTGTTTGCCAATGCCTGGCGACAGTGCCCCAGTAAAAAAATTCCGATTCGGCGAATAGAACGCATTTAAGCTGCTCAGATCGCTGCCCACGGGCCAGGGATCGTCGCTGTCGTGACACGTGACGCCGAGGGAAGCAGTAGCGGAGCAGACCGTTCCCGGTAAGTAGGCGTCGAATAAATGATCCTTCCGCAAGACGACTCGTCCCCGCAGGTCCCGTGGCCACGGGCGTCCATGAGTTACCGGAAACGATTGCTGCTGCTCCCACCGATTGTTCTGAAAAAGGTATAGCGCAATCTTCCCTGGATCGAGAACCACGATTTGCGGCGGACTGCTGTCGATAACGCCCACGTCGAGAATTCGTTCGGATTGCGACCAGAGCTGAATTTTGCGGATCAGTAGGACTGCGGGTTCGTGGATCGCAGCCAGGCTTTCCGGCCGGGGTGCCGGAACCATTGCCACGGCAGGCGCGCTGCTTCCTTGCTGAGACTTTGCCACCCAGATGTACCCCAAAACGTTCTCAGAAAGGGTGACACGTACCACCGCAGCTGCCTGCTCTGGCGGCACAAAACGCAGGCCAAGCGCAGACAGTCGGTTTCGCAGATCGGCACTGATTGCGTCTACATCGCTCTTGGTCAGCGCGGATTGGTTCACGATGTCGAGCGCTACCGCTCCGGGCCCGGTGGTATTGGCAATCTGCTGTGCGAGTTGCTGTGCAGGACCGCTCCAATCCGCAGCCCAACTCAAACAGCCGACAAGCACAACGGCAATGAAGAACATTGGACGAATACAGCGTGGGAACCGGCGCGGCATGTGAGAATTGAGCGAATTATAAACCGCAATGATCGGGGTCCCATTGCCGATTCTGGGCCACCACCGCTGCTTCCATAGGATTCGCCGCGAACGCAATAGCGTTGTAGGGTAAACTGCGGCCATGCGGGTCCTTGGGATCGACTGCGGCACCGAGTACACGGGCTATGGAGTTGTTGAATTACGCGCCGACGGGCGACTCTGCAACTGCACTTACGGAACGATTCGTCTATCCCCGCGTGACCCTCTGCCCAACCGGCTTTCGATAGTCTTCTCCCGTCTGAGCGAAATCATTCGTGACCAGCGCCCGGACAATGTTGCGATCGAAGACGTTTTTTACGCCGTGAATGCGAAATCTGCATTAAAACTCGGCCAAGTCCGAGGAGTGGCGATGCTCGCCGCGTCTTCCGCGGGATTGCCGGTCGCCGAATATGCGCCCTTATCGATCAAGTCGGCAGTAGTTGGGTATGGCAAAGCCGAGAAGCAACAGGTACAGCAGATGGTCACGCGCCTGTTGTGTCTCGACGAGTCTCCCAAATCTCCGGACGCCGCCGACGCGTTGGCAATCGCAATTTGCCATCTACACACTGCTGCTACTCTGCATCGGCAGGCGGCTGCAAAGTAGTCGTGGTCTATCTAGGCAGTAATTCGCTGATTTGATTACAATCGAACGGTAATGCGTAAGGCCAAATCCTTCCTGCTTGCCTGCGTTCTTTCTTTTTTTATTCAGACATTGGCACTCGCCCAAGCCGCGCCCGGTGCCGAACAGGTCGCTTTCACTTTCGATTTTCCGGGCTCGACTCCCGATCACTATTCATTGACCGTTGATTCTTCAGGGCACGCAGTCTATATCTCGGGCAAGCCCGATTCGGGCGTCTCTAAAGAATCCGCAGACTCCGACTCTTCTAATGTCTCGGAAGCTCCCGAACGTTTCGAATTCACCATATCTGCTCCCACGAAGAGCCGGATCTTCGATTTGGCCAAGCGTGCCAACTATTTCAAAGGAGACGTCGATTTCGGCAAAGGAAAGCTCGCGAATACCGGAACGAAAACGCTTTCCTATAGGAATGGCGCGCAAACCTCGCAGGCCACTTACAACTACTCCAACAAGCCGCCCATTCAGGAACTGACACAGTTGTGCCAAGCCATATCGGCGACACTCGAATATGGATTGCGTCTTGACGACGCTCACCGCTTCCAAAAACTGGCGCTTGAGGATCAGTTGAAACGCATGGAGGACGCTGCCAGGGCTGGACAACTCGCAGAAATACAGGCGGTCGCGCCCGCTCTCAAGCGTATCCTTGACGATCCGAGTGTCATGAACGTTAGCCGCGCCCGGGCCGAGCGCTTACTCGCGTCCGCCGGTGGCGAATCCTCCTCGAAGTAGTTACCGGTAAGAGGTAGCTGCTTTACCGGCATTTCGCGACGATGACCGTCATGTCGTCAGATTGTTCGCAGGGACTGAAGGTTTTGACTTCCTGGATGAGGTGTTCCACGATCTCCGCCGCTTGGCCCTTTTGGTGTTTCTGTAGTGACTCGATCAAGCGGCACTCGCCATATTCCTCCCCTGCGTGATTGAAAGATTCAGTGAGACCATCTGTGTAAAGTGTCAGGATATCGCCGCAATCCAGAGGACAATCGGCCGTGGCGCAGCACCAGTCAGCGAACAGTCCCATCACCGTGCAAGTCGATTCCAGCCGGTAGAGTCCGCCGTCGGACCGGAGGAGCAGGGCCGACAAATGGCCGCAGTTTGCATAACGCAGGTGCCGTCTCCGCTCATCGTACTCGGCGAAAAATAGGGTCGCGTAGGAACTGTCGGTCGAGTTTTCATAAAAGAGCCGATTCAGCGATTGGAGAAATCGGTCCGGTTGGTCCGATGCGGTTGCACATTGGCTTCGCAGATTAGCCTGCAAGTTCGCCATCAGCAGGGCGGCCGCGATTCCTTTACCAGAGATGTCAGCAACAACCAGTCCGAGCCGATCACGGCCGAGATCGAGGAAGTCGTAGTAGTCACCCCCCACTTGTCGGGCCTGTAGGCAAGTTCCGGCATAGTCCAGAGTGGAAAAATGTGGAAAGGTTTGCGGGAAGAGGCGCATCTGCACTTGCTGCGCAATCTCCAGTTCTTGCGCGGCACGTCGCTCGGCTTCTAGCTTGGCCGCGGCCGCCTGCCGTTGCGCTTCCACCGCACGGCTCTCCTCGTCATAGCTTACGAGGGCGAAGGTGTTACCGTCTGGATCGGCGAAATGCGTGATCACACCGCCCCATATCGGCGCACTGCCATCTGCTGCGCGATCGGCCGTCTGCCGCTCGTAAGTCATTCGCTTTAAGCGTGGTGTATAGCGGAAACGGACACCGCGTGCACGCCACTCGCGGTACTTGGCGAGGACGTCTTCGGTAACGAACACCACGTTGGTCGCGTGTCCGATCTGGTCGTATTGCTTGGAATCGGGCTTAGGCGAGACGAGCGACAGAACCGTACTGCCATCGGGAGGCGCGACCGCAACCCAGCGTTCGCCAGATCCGAAGCGGACATCGCCCACAAGGCTGAACCCGAGCTGGTCGCGGTAGAAGCTAAGGCTTATGTCTTGATCGCGAACAAAGACATTGATCGCGTGAACCCGCAGGTGTGTGTGACCCGCTTGCGCCGGAGATTCAGCCGCTACCGCGGTCGAAAGCGAACTGCTCATCCGCGAAATTATAGCTGTGGTTGTATCTCCAGCGCCCGGTTTCCGCAGCAGGTTGTCAGTTGTCTAGATAGGCAAAAGGTCCAATTCGCGGCCCCCACTTCTCCGCGAATGCCGTTAGAACAGCGCGGTAGTCCTCCGCTGCCAACCCTTGCCTTGAGCTTTGGCGATACCTTCCATGTCGTTAACGTAGGCCCCCGCCTGCGTAAGCACATGGTGCAGATCATTGCCGATACTGATGAATGTGAAGCCTTTTTCCAGAAATTCTCCCACCCGTGCTGTCCCAAACAAAAATAGTCCAAGAATCACATTGTTCTTGCGCGCGTGCTCAATCAGTTTCTGCGTCGCTCCTCCCAGTTCCGGGGAGGTATACATATGAGGAAACTCGTATTTCTCGTAAAGGCCCATCGACATGCACAGATCGTTCTGCCCCAAGAACAGTATGTCGACGCCCGGCACAGCGGCTATTTCCGCAATATTTTCGATACATGAGGCAGTTTCGACCTGGAGCGCCACAATCCCATCGTTGTTGAAGTTTCCCGCGTACCCGAGCAGGCCCGCCTTGTTCATGCTGCGTTGTGGGAAGTACACCGAACGCGTTCCGACTCTCGGATATTTTGTGCAACTTATGGCTTGGCGAGCCTCTTCCGCGGTGTTGATGTAGGGAACCAGGACACCGTCAGCGCCTAGATCCAGTGCCTGCTGGATGCCGGGGCGGTCGTCGTAGCCTCCCACGCGAACCATTGACTTCGCGCCGCCGTTCGCCACCGCCGCCAGCATAGCCGAAAGCTTCTCGTATCCCATTGGCCCGTGCTGCGTGTCTACCAGTAACCAGTCATAACCACTATGCGCCAACTGCTCTGCGATTGTCGGGCTATGCGCATTCAGGAAGAGCCCCATCTTGGGTCTTCCGTCGCGCAATTGTTTCTTGAACTCGGCGCCACTGAGAGTGGCCTCAGCCATAGGAAAAGTCCTCCTTGTAGAAAGTCCGGCTAGTGTAACGTACGCCACGTTGCGAGCGTCCGAAGGAGGGAGTTTATTTCGAAGCTATGTGACCGGTGGACATAAGCAATCCACCGCCAATCAATCTAAGCCTGAGCTAATTTTTGCTGGACGATCTGGGCGACCGTTTTCAGAAGGGCTTCAGGATCCGGATCGATGTGGAAGTGGGCACCGGGAAGGCGCTCTTCGCCAATTGAGCGGCGTAGCGAAACGATGGTGCCGTCGCACTGAGTACGGAAGGCTTCGACGATTTTCTGCTTCTCGATGCGGTCGATGGAGTGTCCCAGGATCATCAAGTCAAAGCCATTCTGGCGGCATTTCTCAACCGCTTCCTCAGTACCCAAGGTGGAGACCACTTCGTACCCATCCCGTTCGAGCAGCATGTGGCGGGTTCTCAGCAAGGGCGCATCGGATGACACCGACAGAATTCGCGCCTTGGGAGCACGGTCCGCAAGTTTCTTCGCCAGCAAGGCGACAAGTTGGTCAGCATTGGTGGGCTTGATGAGATAGTCATCCACGCCTTGATGAATGCCTTCGATCGCGCTCTCCAGGCCGGGATAGCCGGTGAGGATAATGGTTGCGCAGCGGGGATTAACCTCCCGAATGGCATGCACAACCTGATAGCCGTCCGCCTCTCGTCCAAGGTTCAGATCGCAAAGCAGTAAGTCGAAAGGATGTGTGGCTATTTCCTGAGCGGCTTCAGGGACCGTGGCGGCTACGCGAACATCAAAGCCGTACTTTCGAAGTATGGCGGGCAGCGTGGCTCGGATTCCCGGTTCATCATCGACGAAGAGGATCCGCCTGTGGCTGGCTATGCGCGAAACTGGGCCCATACTTATCAGACGAAGTACCTGTATGTAAGTTCTCACTGAGCTGAGCAGGTGTCAATGGCCGCAAAGGGGGAATATCGTTCCACGACGTACCAAAGCATGCCGCTATTCAGCCCGACCAGTTCCGTCTCTTAGCAACTATTCTGCTGGACCCGTGTTCTAATGTGTAAGGGGAAGTGTCCAAAGGAGGCCTTTATGTATCGGACACTACGGGTTCTGTGTATTGCGGCCGTTTTGCTCGGGTTAGCCGCTATAGCTTCTGCCGAGTCGAAAGTGCGGATCGTTCGGCTGAGCACGATCGAAGGAACGGTGCAAATCGATCGCGCAACCGGCCAGAGTTTCGAAAAAGCCTTTCTTAACATGCCGATCACCGAAGGCGTGAAGTTGCGTACCGCCTCCGATGGACGCGCCGAGGTCGAGTTTGAAGACGGCAGCACCGTCCGGCTAACTCCCAATACCACTCTGCAATTCACCGACATGGGATTGCGCGATTCTGGCGCAAAGGTCAGCACAATCGATGTCAGCGAGGGCATGGCCTACTTCGAGGTCGTCGGAAACAAAGACGACGAGTTCCTGGTCACGTTTGGGAAACAGAAGATCGGCCCGACACGTTCGACGCATTTCCGTGTGGACGTCCAAAATGGCTCCGGGGAGGTCGCGGTCTTAGACGGCAAAGTGCAGGTGAACGGGCCTGAAGGCGGTGTGGAGGTATCCAAGAATCGCGCAGCGACATTCGATCTCGCCAATGACAAATACGAATTGGCGAAGCGGATTGTGCCTGACGCGAACGATCAGTGGGACAAAGAGCAGACGCAGTACAGCCAGCGGCGCACGATCGCGAACTCGTACCAATCGCCATATGCATATGGATGGAGCGACTTGGCATACTACGGCGCGTTTTCGAACGTCGGTGGATTCGGCTGCTGGCGTCCGTACTTCGCGACGTTGGGCTGGGATCCGTTCGTGGACGGTGCTTGGGTCTACAATCCCGGATTCGGTTATACGTTTGTGTCGTCATACCCGTGGGGTTGGACGCCTTATCACTTTGGCAGCTGGATGTACGCGGGTGGAACCGGATGGTGTTGGGCGCCCAGTTATCCAGGATATGGCTTAATCGCATATAGCGCAGTTCCGGTAATTGGACCGAGACGGCCGCCGAAGTATATTCCGCCACGACCGCCAGCGGTTCACTCGACAGCAATGGTTGCCGTCGGCCGCGGGCCGACTTTCACGGCTCTGCAGCCGGGATCGCGGAGAGTGGCGGTGCGGGAGAACAGTGCGGGGATGGGCATTCCGCGCAGCCACGTAAATCTGGGAAAGGTCGAACACAGTCTCAACCAGAAGGGCATGGCAACCGTCAGCGTGCCGCCAGCCATAGCAGTTGTACCGACGCCAGTGCCGGCAACCGGCGGTGCGGCAGCGGGAGGCGGAGGAGCCGGAATTGCCGGTGGGCGTGCCAACGGGATGTCGCACGCCGGAGTGCAGCATGCTGCGCCTGCTGCAGGAATGGGACGAATGAGTTCTGGCGGCTCGATGTCGAGGGGGGAAACGGGTGGCCGTATGAGTTCCGGGTCCTCGACGTCGCATGCGAGCTCGAATTCGTCGTCATCTTCGCATTCAAGTACACCGAGTTCGCCGCACAAATAAAGTAGCACTGCAATTAGAACAGCTCACTTCAGCCGTCGAGGCGGAGGTGAGCTTTCTTTATGCGTTTCAAATTACCGAAATGCCGGCGTACCCGACGACCATGTCGCGGTCCCCGGAGATGTCCCCGGAAGTAGCGTACTTGATAAGCTCAGCCGACTTGGCACCGAGGCGCTTTGCGGCGGTGACCATCGCGATCGCCGGACCGAACCCACACATACTGATGTTTTGCGTGGTCACGGCGTCATAGAGGCCGCGAGGGTCGAGAGCAAGAATGGGCGAGATAGCCAGCGAGTCCTTGTGCCGGGTGACATCATCCGACTCGTAGTGATTCATGTCGCTCGAGGCAATGATCAGGATGCGGGTGCCGGTCGCCGAGATGGCATCAGCAATCGCTTGCCCAAGAGCTTGCAATACCTCGAATCTCCCGGTTCCAACCGCGATTGGCACGAATGTGAACGATTTCATGCGCGCTTGCAAGAAAGGTAGCTGAACTTCGGCAGCGTGTTCGCGGCGATGCGCCAGGCTATCTTCCGAAAGCAGAGGGGAACGTCGTCTCAGGTCCATCGCAAGCGGCTCGTCGATGATCGCGTTGCCGAGTGGAGTCTCCCACTCACCGCTGCTCATGATCGAGAGCGGTGCTCCCATGCCAGTGTGATTCGGACATAGAAGAACGATTCGCGGCGTAAGGTCGAGTCTGCTGTAGACGGCACCAGCGACGTGGCCGGAATAGATGTAACCCGCGTGTGGGACGATGCAGCCGAGCGCAGGCGCCGGCTTCTGGCCAGCTTCTGCGTATGACTCGATTTGAGCGCTAAGTTCAGCGGGGTTGCGGGGATAGAACTGCCCCGCAACAGCGGGGTGGCGAACGGTAGCGGTGCCCATGGTGGCCTCCTCTCGGAGTGGGCTAGCTGGCGCCGTCCTGCGAAACGAGAGCGCGAAACAGAGCAGCGCTCTTCTCGAGGGGCAGGGCCTCGGCGCGGATCTCGGGTTTTACTCCAACCTTATTCAGAGCGGCACGCAGCGAGGCCGGCTCGTAATTTGATTTTAGATTGTTCCACAGTGTCTTTCGCTTCTGGCCAAACGAAAGCTTCAGGAATTCAACAAAGCGGTCCTCGGCCACGCGGAGTTTCTCCAGTTGAGGAGCCATGGTGAGGCGGAGGACTGTCGAATGTACCTTCGGGGCAGGAACGAATGCTCCGGGCGCAAGCGTGAACAGCTTTTCTACTTTGGTATAGAGCTGCGCCGTTGCCGAGAGCAGACCATAGTCCCGACTGCCGGGCTTTGCCGCAATGCGGTCGGCCACTTCACGCTGCACCATGATGACCATCGTCCGGAAATAGCGGCGGAATTCGAAAAGGCGGAGCAGGATATCGGAGGTGATGAAGTAGGGAAGATTGCCGACGACATCCACAGGGTCTGGCTTATAAGGGAGGCCGGGCCGCTGTAGTCCGGGCTTGGGGCCGAAGACAATATCGAAATCGATGGACAGGATATCGCCTTCGATAATCTCAATGTTCGGCGCGAGCGCAAACCGCATTCGGAGTTGAGCAGCAAGCACTTTGTCGAGTTCGATGGCGATCAGGCGGCGAGCCCGGCGAACCAGAATGGCAGTCAGCACGCCGGGACCCGGTCCGATCTCGAGGACGGTGCCGGCGGAAGTGTCGCCCAAAGCTTCAACAATGCGGAGAGCGGCGCCTTGATCCCGCAGAAAGTGTTGTCCGAGCTTAGGTTTTCGGGCGCGGGAAGCTGACGGCGTGCTAGAGCCTTTTGGCACGTTGACCCTCTTTCGACCTCGCTTTAGACTGCGATTTGACCCCGCGCCAAACATCCTCGGCGGTGCTGGCTGGTGATTACCATCATATACCGTGGTCAAGTAAGCCGAAGCGACCTCGGGAGGCTCTCCCATGCATATCGTTTTCGTAGCGTCCGAATGCGTACCCTTCTCCAAAACCGGCGGACTGGCAGATGTCGTAGGAGCACTGCCCCGGGCACTGGCCAACCTTGGCCACCAGGTCAGTGTGTATTTGCCCCGTTACAAGCAGACAAAATTGAGTGACGCACAGACGGTCGTGCGGAGTGTCACTGTTCCATTCGATGACCGCTATCGCTTCTGTTCGGTGATGAGCGGTGGTGAGGTAAATGGGGTCCGGTTTTATTTTGTGGACTATCCACCCTACTTTGATCGCGATGCGTTATACGGAACGCCGACCGGCGATTATCCCGACAATGCGGAGCGCTTCGCGCTGTTCTGCCGGGCGGTGCTGGAAGCAACGAAAGTCCTGGGAGTGCCGCACGTCTTCCACTGCCACGATTGGCAATCGGCACTAATACCCGTGATGCTGCGTACCCTCTACGCGGAAGACCCCGCATTTCGCGATGTGGGCTGCACGTTCACGATTCACAACATTGGCTATCAAGGATTATTTCCTTCGGAAGTCCTGCCGCTGCTGATGCTGCCTTGGGACCTGTTCACGATTACGAAAATGGAGTTCTTCGGACAGGTAAATTTCCTGAAGGGCGCGCTGGTTTATTCGGATTTCATTACGACGGTCAGCAGGAAGTACAGCCAGGAAATTCAAACGTCGGAGTATGGATTCGGATTGGAAGGCGTGCTAAGGGCACGTGCGGCAACGGTCACCGGAATCTTGAATGGAATCGATTATGACGAGTGGAGTCCGGAGAAAGACAAATATCTGGTGGCAAAGTACTCGCCCGAGGACTTGGGCGGAAAAGAGAAGTGCAAGGCTGATCTGCTCAAGCAATTCAGCCTCACGAACGTCAATCTGAATTTGCCGGTGATCGGCATTATCTCTCGCTTTGCCGCGCAGAAGGGCTTCGACCTGATTTCCCAGGTCATGGACCGCCTGGCTCGAGAAGAGATGATCATCGTCGCGCTGGGCACGGGCGACCGCGAATATGAAGAAATGTTCCAACGGCTAAATCGGCAATTCCCCCAAAAGATCTTGGTCAAGATCGCCTACAACAATGAACTCGCGCACAAGATCGAGGCGGGTAGCGATATGTTCCTGATGCCTTCAAGGTATGAGCCTTGCGGCTTGAATCAGATCTACAGCTTGAAATACGGCACGGTGCCCATTGTGCGGGCGACGGGTGGATTGGATGACACGATCGAGCCATGGGACGCGCGTAGCGGGAAAGGCACTGGGTTCAAGTTCACGGAGTATAACGGCGAGTCCTTACTCCTGACCATTAAAGAGGCGCTGCAAGCGTACCGGGACCGCACGTCATGGCAAGCGCTGATGCGAAATGGGATGAAAAGGGATTTCTCGTGGAACGCATCCGCCAAAGAATACGTCAAGGTTTATGAGCGCGTGCGGCAGTTAAGATCGGCAAACGCTGCGTGACCTCCTGCAGATGGACCTGACACCGCAGAGCCCATTGCCTTTGCTCTGCGGTGTATTCATTTCAGAACTGGATCTCCGAGTAACGGAACTACTCAGTTTTACCAGTTCAGAGGATTGTTCGATCCAAGCTTCCATGGGCGACTTTGAATGGCTGCCCGAGGTCTTGTTCTGCGCGCCGCGGCAACAGAATCAACGTCGTAATATTCCAGCGAGAAGGCATCGAACAGCATGTTATTGGTGAGCCTTGTCAGACTCGTACCGTCGAGGCTAATGCTGTAGATGTCGTACCCGTCGGTGCCGGCGTTGAGATTGTCGCGGTTGGAAACGAAGAGGATCTTGTCGGTGTTGCTGGCCGGATCTTTCAAAACCAGCGGGTCCGAGTTGTAACCGACGGAATCGGTGAGTTTCGTCGGCGTGCCGGTCCCATCGGCATTCATGATGTAGATGTCCTCAGCTTCCGTTTGTGTCGTGCTGTTGTAAGCGTCCCGGCTGAAGACAATTTTCGTTCCAGTGCTGTTGAACGATGGTGTGTCATCCCAGCAATCACACTGAGTCGATGGATTTGTCAACATCACGGCATTGGGGCCGTTCGCGTCCATGATGAAGATTCCGTCGACCCAATTGTTCTGCTGATCATAGCCCCACCCCTCTGCAGCTATCTTTGTTCCATCAGGTGAATAGGTAGGGGACCAGGCGTGCAGCATTCCGCCGGAAAAGGATATGACTGTCTCTGCGCCGGTACCGTCTGCGGCTTTGGTGACAAGCATCCACTGGTTGTAGTCGGGGTAGAGTGCGCTGGGGCGGAATGAACTGTAAATGACCTGCGTGCCAGACGGATTGAATTGCGGCCACGCATCTTCGTAGGGGTCATTTGTGATAGCAACTAGAGAACTGGTATCGATACTGCCGACGTAGATATCCCACTGATTAGTGGGAACATCGGTGCTGCCGCCATAGAGATCGAATGTAGCTTTCTTCCCACTCGGCGAAAGAATGATGGATCCAAAGTTTCCGTAGACCTCTTGCCCGGTCGAGGGATCAGTAATACGAGTGGAGGTCATGGAGCTGCCGCTAAAGTTGCCCAGAACAGGTGCGAAGCTGGCACCCGGGGCTTTCTGCAGAAAAGCAACATTGCCGGTCGGTACGACAGGAGTGGTGGTGTGAGAATCATTCCCACAGCTCACGAGAAACATGACCGCCGTACAAAGCACAGCCAACGCGAGCAGGACTTTCCTCATGGGAGATCTCCCGGGAGGTGGGAGGGAGCCGGCGAACCCGAAGTGGGGGAACCAGCGCTGGCAGCCTGCGATGCACCGCCAGTTGTCCTTCGTGCAGGCTCACGTCTGCAAAGCAGACGGGTCACCTCCACGTATGTTAATCAAATACACCGATGACGCGCTCGAGTGCCGTGATTCCGGCAACATATGTGGCCGTTGTCAAGCAATGGAATTCCCGTTTTTTGGAAGGTTGAATTCGGGAATCTAACGTCGTGCGCATTTGCTGGCGCTGTTAAACTTTTGCGCAGGCAGTGTTCGAATGTCATTACCTAGGACTATTTTCCACGTCGACATGGACGCGTTTTTCGTTTCGGTGGAGGAGTTGTTTGATTCCTCGCTGAAGGGGAAGGCTGTCGTAGTCGGCGGGCAAAAGAATGAGCGTGGGGTAGTTTCGGCGGCGTCTTATGAGGCGCGGAAGTTCGGCGTGCACTCGGCAATGCCCTTACGAACGGCTGCAAAGCTATGTCCGCATGCCATTTTTGTGGACGGTCACCCGGAGCGATACAGGGAGTGCTCGCAGAAGGTGTACCAGGTTCTGAACACTTTTTCTCCCTTGGTGGAGATGGCATCGATCGACGAAGCGTATCTCGACATGAGCGGCACTGAGCGCTTGCATGGGCCGGCCTTGAAGGCGGCGAACACGCTCCATCAGAAGATGAAGGCTGCAACCCAGCTCAACTGTTCGGTCGGGATCGGAACATCGCGGCTCGTGGCGAAGGTGTCGTCGGCTCAAGCCAAGCCGAACGGAGTGTTGTGGATTGTGCCCGGCGAAGAAGCGAAGTTCCTGGCGCCGCTTGATGTTGGAAAGATTCCCGGGGTGGGCAAAGTAATGGAGAAGAACCTCCACGATCTCGGAGTCAAGAAAGTTGGCGATCTGGCGCGCTGGGAAGAAGGAGAACTGGAGCGCCGCTTCGGCAAATGGGGCTTGGCGCTGGCCGGCAAGGCACAGGGGAGAGACGCAGGAGGGTGGTTCGATAACGAGGTGGGGGCGGATTTGGATCCGAAATCGATCAGCCACGAGCACACGTTCAACGAGGACACTGCGAGACAGGACCAGTTGGAGTCGACGCTGATGCGGTTGTCGGAAATGGTCGGACGACGTCTGCGGGAGGGTGGCTACTACACGCGAACCGTGCAACTCAAGCTGAGGTACAGAGATTTCACCACAATCACCCGGGCGCACACGCTGGCTTCCCCGACACAACTCGATAACGAAATCTTCGAGCAGATCAGGGCGCTCTTCAGGAAGAATTGGGAAAGAGGAGAACAGGTGCGATTGCTGGGTGTGCACGCCGGATCATTGGAGACGAGCGAAGAGCAGATGGACTTGCTTGATGGAGATCGCCAGCGCCGGTGGAAGGATGCTTTATCGGCGGCAGACAAGTTGCGGGATAAATACGGAGAGTCGAGTGTGTCACTGGCATCCGGGATGAGAGGGTCTTTTCGAGAGAGGACACACGAGAATCCGGCGGGACTGCCGGGTAAGAGTGGGTCGAAAATCCAGCAAGGGACCTCTTTACCAAAAAAGACACAAAAGGAACCCAAACGGCACGAAGAACTTTAGGCGTATGGGGAACAGAGAACCACAGAAGGCGCAGCAGGGTTTTACCCGCAACCTACTCGAAAAAGACAGGGATCATTCATGGCGCCTAAGACTCTTCATTCTGCCGTTGTTTAGTTGACCTACTCTGCTTGTCGCACTAACATTCTGAGTTCCCGGTCAGACCAACCTTAGGTGTACCTCAGAAGGAGTTCCCTCATGCGTCGAATCGTCGTTTTCTTCCTCTTCTTGCTTAGTGTGCTTTCGATGGCTGCAGCCGACAACGGCAAGCTTTTGCTGCGGAATCCGAGCATCAGCAAGACCCAAATAGTCTTCACTTATGGTGGGGATATCTGGTCGGTGAGCCGCGATGGCGGCGACGCACGGAGGCTCACTTCGGCAGTGGGATCCAACAACAACCCTGTGTTCTCCCCGGACGGGAAGAACATCGCATTTACCGGAACCTACGCGGGGAACCGGGATGTCTATGTGATTCCGGCAGAAGGTGGGCAGCCGAAACGGTTGACCTATCATCCGGGGGACGATGACGTGGTCGGGTGGACTCCGGATAGCCAGAAGATTCTCTTCCGGTCGAGCCGGACAAGCTACCAGCGGATCAACGGCAAGCTGTTCACGCTTGGATTGGATGGCGGCTTCCCGACGGAATTGCCGTTGCCGATCGCCGAGCAGGGAGCGCTCTCGCCTGATGGGATGCACATCGCGTACGTACCGCATACGCAGTGGCAGCCGGCGTGGAAGCGGTATCGAGGAGGCCAAACGACGCCGATCTGGATTGCCAACCTCTCCGATTCCAGCATCGAGCGAGTTCCGCGCGACAATTCCAACGACTTCAATCCCATGTGGATCGGGAACACCGTGTACTTCCTCTCGGACCGCAATGGTCCGGTGAGCCTGTTTGCCTATGACACGGCGACCAAGCAGGTTAGCGAAGCCGTGAAAAATGATGGGCTGGATTTCAAGTCGGCGGCGGCCGGCCCGGATGCAATTGTGATCGAGCAGTTCGGCGGTCTCAAACTGTACGATTTGAATACCAAGCAGGTGAGGGACGTGGCAGTGCGGGTCGCCGGAGATGTTCCGGCTTTGCGGCCGCAGTTCGTCAAAGTGGAGCCCAAGAGCCTGCAGAGCTACAGTTTGTCTCCGGCAGGTGTGCGAGCGGTCGTGGGAGCATGGGGTGAAATCTTCACGATACCTTCCGATAAGGGGGACATCCGCAACCTGACAAACAGCCCTGCCGTAGCGGACCGCGATCCGGCATGGTCGCCGGATGGGAAGTACATTGCGTATCTGTCGGACGAACCGGGCGAGTACGAATTGCAGATTCGCGAGCAGAACGGGATGGGTAAGGTACGTCACATCAACCTGGGAAATCCGCCGTCCTTCTTCTACAGCCCCGTGTGGGCGCCGGATAGTAAGAAGATCGCGTACACCGATAAGAGATTGAACCTGTGGTACGTGGATCTGGACAGCGGGAAGACGACCAAAGTCGATTCCGATTATTACGACACGCCGATTCGGGCGCTTAATCCGGCGTGGTCTCCCGACAGCAAGTGGTTGACATACACAAAGCAACTCGCAAGTCATCTGCGGGCGGTTTACGTGTACTCGTTGGAATCGGGGAAGGCGGCGCAGGTTACCGATGGCATGAGCGACTGCGAGTTCGCGAACTTCGACAAGAATGGCAAGTACCTGTACTTCACATCGAGTACTGATGTAGGGCTAAGCGCGAGCTGGCTGGACATGTCGAGCTTAAGCCATCCGATTACGCGCAGCGTCTACGTTGCAGTTCTCAGCAAAGACGATCCGTCGCCGCTGGCGCCGGAGAGCGACGAAGAAAAGATCAAGGAAGCCAAGAAGGCCGAGGCTGAAAAGGAGAAACAGGAAGCCAAGTCCAAAGGCAAGCCGGTGAAGGCGCAACCGGGAGAAGAGAAGTCGGAAGACAAAGAGGAGAAGAAAAAAGACGAGCCGGTGGTCGTAAAGATCGATCTGGATGGCATTGGGCAGAGGATTGTCGCCTTGCCCATTCCCCCGAAGGACTATCAAGGGCTGAGTGCCGGGAAGACAGGAATTGTGTTCCTCGCGGAAGGACCGGAAGTACCTGGCGATAGTGAGGAGACAAAGATCACCGTTCAGAAATTCGATCTCACTAAGCGCAAGGTCGACAAGTTCATGGATGATGTCAGCGACTTCGTGCTCTCGTCGGATGGTTCGAAGCTGCTCTACAAAAAGGGCGAGCAGTTCGGGATCGCATCCACCGATGAGCCGCCTAGCGATTCCGGTAAACCAAAGCCGGGCGAAGGGCCGCTGAAACTTGACGCCATGCAGGTGTACATCGACCCGCCCGCGATGTGGAAGCAGATTTACCGGGAGACTTGGCGGATCGAGCGAGACTTCCTATACGACCCGAATCATCACGGGCTCGATCTGCAGAAGGTGGCGAAACGGTATGAACCGTACCTGGAGAACGTCTCGTCGCGCGATGAACTTACGTATCTGTTCACAGAAGCGCTTGGTGAACTGACGCTGGGCCACGTCTTCGTGGGCGGCGGGTATCGACCCGACGTGAAGAAAATCAAGACTGGACTGCTGGGAGCCGACTACTCGGTTGAGAACGGTCGCTATCGCGTGACGCGCGTGTACAACGGAGAAAACTGGAACCCAGACCTGCTGGCTCCACTCACGCAGCCAGGCGTAAAGGTGAAAGTCGGTGATTACATTCTGGCCGTCAATGGACGCGAGGTGAAAGGGTCAGACGACATTTACAGTTTCTTCGAAGACACGGCGGGGAAGCAGGTGCTGTTGAAAGTCGCCTCGAATCCCGAGGGAAAAGATGCGCGCGAGGTCACTGTCATCCCCGTTGACAGCGAGACGAATCTGCGCCGCTTTGCGTGGATCGAAGGAAACCGACGCAAGGTGGACGAACTGAGTGGAGGGAAGGTCGCCTACGTATACCTGCCCGACACGGCGGAGGGCGGATTCACGAACTTCAATCGCTACTATTTTGCGCAAGTCGGGAAGAAGGCTGCGGTCATCGATGAACGTTTCAACCAGGGAGGCGATCTGGCGGATTACATCATCGACAACTTGCGTCGGCCAGTGATGAGCTGGGTCACCGCTCGGGAGGGGGCAGATTTCTCAAGTCCGGGAGGTTCCATTTACGGGCCGAAGGTGATGATCATCAATGAAATGGCCGGCTCCGGCGGAGATGCGATGCCGTGGTACTTCCATCGGGCCGGCGTGGGTCAGTTGGTGGGAAAGAAGACGTGGGGTGGGCTGGTCGGGATATACGGCTACCCTGATTTGATCGATGGCGGCTATGTAACCGCGCCGCGAGTCGCGATTTATGGCCTGAATGGTGACTGGGAGGTTGAGAATCACGGCGTTGCGCCTGATGTGGATGTAGACTTCGACCCCGCCGCAGTCAGACAGGGGCATGATCCACAGCTGGAGAAGGCCGTCGAATTAGTGCTTCAGGAACTGAAGCAGCATCCATTTCCCGACTACAAAAAGCCGGCATATCCCAACTACCATGCAAACGATCAACTAGGAATTCCTGCTTCACAGAGAACCGTTCCTGGAGGGAAGTAGCGGACGTTCGCTGATTAGGTTAAAAGAACACAGAACGACTAAAAAGACCTGTAGTTCGGCGAGGAAAAGCCGGACTGTCGCTGTAAGCAGCCATCCTCACCTGACCTGCTGGCAACCAAATCGGCTGGGAGGTGAAGAATGCTTTGGACTCTCTTTGTCATCCTGCTGATTGCATGGTTGCTTGGGTTAGTAGGCACATACCAAATCGGTGCGCTTGTGTGGCTGTTATTTGTGGCCGCCATTGTTGTTCTGATTCTGCAGCTCGTCAGCGGACGACGTGGACCGGTGGTTTGAAGGAGCAGCAATTCGCAATAGGTAGTTAGCTACTGGCTGCCATAAAGCCGGGATTTACGAACGGCGAATTGCTCATAAGCACAATCCCGAATAGACGAAGGGCCGGGTAACCCGGAATTGCTTCCGGTTCCCGGCCTCCGCTTCTTTCAACTTGATCGTTTGGCTTTCGGTTCGCGTCGAAGACTAGTTAGCTGGCTTCGCGGCTGCTGTTGTGGTGCCGCCGTTGTCCGGCTGAGCTCCCGTGGAATAACGCGTTAACCGCGGCAGGAAAGGCGTGACCTCGAACGGCATTTTTTCGCGAGCCGAGGTAATCGCAACCGGTTGGCTTTTCACCAACTCTACTTTGTCATTCCATGCATTTAGCTTCACGCGTCCGCCGAGGGGCAGAGCTGCAATCTGGTCCAACTTGTTGGCATCAAGCTTGGGAGCCGCGTTCATCACCTCGGGCATACGATTGATTGCGCCGTTCTCGGAGAGACCATTACCCAGGTGAGGATTCAGAAGACCGGCCAATGCAACCGAACGGTCGCTCAACTGGCGCAGGAATAGGCCAGCTGTATCGAGCTTCTGCGCGTACGGCGAGTTCTTGAGCAGTTCTTCGGCTTTTTTGTCAGCGGCCGTTTCCTCCTCTGGCGGATGACGGAAGCCCAGGCTCTCGTACGTGTTCTCGTCGGAGAAGAGCATGCGGTCGTTGAAGGCGTACTTGCTGCCCAGGTTATGGCCAAGAATGATGTGTGCCAGTTCGTGCGAGAGCACCATCGCCAACGAAGCCTCGTCTGGTAGCGTATCGATCAAACCACGGCTGATCACGATCGTGTTGCCCACGCTGAAAGACTCCAAGGGCGTCGTCAGCATGACACGAGCGCGAACCGGGCGCGGCAAATCAATATTGTTGGTGATCTCGAGATTGTTGACGACGGTCTGAAGAACCTTGTCGACATCGCCCGCAGGAGCGAGCAGTCCGGCACGCTGGAGGCGCTCCAAAACGTTCTCCTCGGCTTCGGCCTGGAACGCGCGGAGGCTTTCCACCGGGCTGGCGTCCTGAGCAGCGGCGCTCTCGTCCTTCACGCTGGAATCAACCAGCACCTGCGTGAGTTCATCTTCGCGGGCGCTCTTCTTGAGGTCGTACCCCCAGATGCGGCTCTGCGCCTTGAACGCCATCTTGTTCTTTGCACCGAAGCTGAAGTCGCCTTCTTCGCTGTAGATGTACGACGGCACCCAATAGCCGGGAACCAAGTTAAGCCGCCAACTGTCCATGTGGAAAAAGTACGCGTTGCGCGGACGCGGCACATACGTCCCGTTCAGGCGGACGATGTTGAAGTCCTGATCTTCAACCCAAATGCGGCCGAGGAAACGTCCGTTGCCGGAGCCCTTTTTGGGCGTCACATCAAATACGAGACAGCGAACTTCGCCGAGGAACTCGCGGCGAACATAGTGGAAATCATAGTGTTGCTTGTCGAAATCATTGCGATCGGCAAACAGCATCCACGAGAATCCAAGGGGTTGATACTGAACCTTGAAGTATTTCGTAATCCCGCCGAGCATGTGCTTTTCCATGCTCTCGTCTTTCAGATACGAAGTGCGGTCGATCGATTCACTGAGGTCGACACGGCCGAGGAAGTAGCGGTCGTCTTTCGGAACGGGCCCAAGCTGCGGGTCCCAATCGAGGTTTTGCAGGTAAGTCTCGACAACCGGCGTGCGCGCTTTCAGAAAATCAATCAAGCCACGCTCACGCTCGATGATGCGATCTGCGACCTGGTCGAGCGTAGTGGGAACGGGCTGCGCAGACATTGGCGGAGCCGTTTGCACGTGCGTGTCTGGAGTGCTGGGTTGCGGAGCGCTAGCGGTTTGCGGCGTAGGAGCCGGCGATACCTGTACGGCCGGTTGGACCTGCGGCAGCGACGAAGCGGGCTGCGACTGCTGAGCGAAAGCACCAAGCGCCAGCAGCGGAGCCGTCATGAAGAGCAATTTGGAATTGCGCATACTCAGTTCCTCGTTCGATCGAATCTCTTAATAAGCCAACTGAAACACGACGTGCACTACTGCAGTGGAATCCACCGGTTGTCCATCTCGCTGGGCCGGCTTGAAGCGCATCTTGCCAGCGGCTGCTACGGCCGCCTCGTCCAGGCCATGCCCCATGCCGCGTACAACGCGATTCACATGTAACTGCGCGTTCGCACCGAACATCACTTCCAGAAGAACTTCACCTTCGAGGTGCAACTGGCGAGCCTCGTCGGTATAAACCGGGTTGGGTTTGAATGTGATCTCAACCGGAGTTGTTGCGGGACCAGACTCCAACTGCCGCTGTACGTGCGAAGTTGCTGGAGCGGCTTGTTGTGCCGCAAAACCCGCTGCCTGCACCTGACCACGCCCTGGGCTACGTCCGTCGCCCTGCCCCGGAGTGGCAATGCCGTTTCCGAAACCAGCGCTGGCCACATTCCCTTCTATGCCCTTCGCTCCACCTGTACCGTTGCCTTTGCCGGGACCCGCCGGCTGATCAAACGAGCCCAGCGCGGCGATCTGGAGATGTGCGTTTGGCTTGCCCTGTCCGGGAACGCCGTTGGGATCGCCGAAGCCTCCGGTCTGAACTTTGCTGACGGGAGCGTTCACGGTCACGGTCGCGGAACTGCCGAACTCACCCGTGTGGACAACCAGATCTGGGCGCGCGCCTCCAGTCTTTAAAAGGGCTGCTTGAAATTGAGGGACGGCTGTGACTTTCGGAGGAGCGACGTCAGGCGGAGTCTCACGCGCGACTCGAACCTCTTTGGGTACTGTTAGCTTCGGAGTATCGAATACGGGCGCAGGTGTCGGAGGCGGTAGCCTTTTCGCAACCATCTGTTTATGCGGAGGCTCGGCAGGCTGGGGCTTCAGATCGACCGCGATCCAGCTCTCGATGTGGTACTGCGCCAACTGCATCTTTTGCGGGAAGAGCAGCCCGATATTGACGATGATCAGGAGCACCAGCAGGACGAATCCATAGCTGGTGGCCAGACTTCGCCAATTGGTTTTGTGCTCCGGCAGGAGCCCTAACGTAAGGCTGTCTCCAGGTCTTGCCATGCAATCTCCGAAAAGGGGTACCCGAGCCTGGGGATGACCACGGGTGGAGCCTTAAAGTTAGGAGAGAAGGGTAACCACGTAAACGTGTCCGCTGCCCATGTACTTCAGTAATTCGACCCGTGCCATAACGGGCTGGCACCTTTTTTGGGCCGCTTTTACAGGGTTTCTTAGATAGAGGAGTTCCGGCGCGCAGCGAAGTAGAAGAAGACAGGGACGCCAGCCAAGATTACCAACGTACCCAGAGCAGAATTCCGTATGTTGTCGGCAAAGGTGTAGTAGAGGAGCACAGCGGAGGCGATCACGAAGAGCACAGGAATTACCGGGTATCCCCAGGCCCTGTAGGCTCTGGGGGCATGGGGTTCGCGCCTGCGGAAGACAAAAATCGTGCTGCCCGCAATCATGTAGAAGAGCCACTCGGAAAATATCGCGAGTGAGAAGAGTTGGCGGAAATTGCCTCCCGCGAGCAGTAGAGCAATCGAAAGAATTGCCTGGACGATGATCGACGTCGATGGCGTGTGAAAGCGCGGGTGAACTTTGGCGAGACCGGAAAAGAAATAGCGATCTCGCGCCACCGCAAACGGAACGCGGGCGCCGCTCATTGTCGTACCGTTGAGCGTAACAAGCATGGAGAGCGCCATCCCGAAGGAAACCACTCCCGCGCCCATGGGGCCGAGCACGATGGCCATGGCATCAGAGGCGGGCCGGGGAGAACTGGCAATTGCTAAAGCCGGCATGATGTACTGCACGGCCGCGTTTAGCAGCATATAGAGGGCGCCGACGATCGCGACGCCGGCAATCAGTGCGATCGGAATACTGCGTTCCGGATTTCGAACCTCTCCCGCTACCATGTTCAGGTCATTCCATCCATCGTAGGCCCAGAGGGCAGCCACGAGAGCGGCCATAAATCCAGCCATACCGCCGGTTGCACCGGAGAAGGTACCCGCGAAATTCGACCAGGTACCGGCGCGAGAACCGATAACAACAACAACAATGCCCAGGATGATGGCGACTTTAAGGATCGTGAAGAGAAGTTGAAACTCTCCTGCCTTCTTGATGCCAACGTAGTTCAGGAACGAGATAAAGACAGTGGCCGCAATGGCGACGAGTTGCCCATAAGTGATGGGGAACGGTGATGTGATGAGGTTGTGAGAAAAAAATGAAAAGACGTGAAACGTGCCGAGTATACGTACGAAACCGGTCGTGACGGTGGCGATGGATGCCGGCTTGGCGATGACGAACCAGGTCCAGGCATACAGAAATCCGGCGAGCGGACCATAGGCATCACGGACATACACGTACTCTCCGCCAGCTTGCGGTTTCATGGCGCCGAGTTCCGCGTAGGTGAGCGCTCCGAAGAAGGACAGAAGGCCTCCAACAATCCAGGCGACATAGACTAGTTTGGCAGAGCCTACAGCCTGCATCATCTCGGCGGGAACGAGGAAAATGCCGCTTCCGATGATGGTGCCGACGACGATAGCGGAAGCATGGCTTACGCCGAGAGCACGAAGAAGGTCCGGCTTGGTGGCGGGCGTGGTCTCGACCGGCATTGGGAACTGAGTATAACTGGTCAGCAGTTCTCGGTTGTGGTTTGTCGCGATGGGAATGTGGTGTGTACTTTACTGTTCCTCCGGCGCCCACATGAGACTAGATAAATAGCCAACGCAAAACGTGACCGTTGTTCCGAGAAGCACGTACCACGTCCATGCGACGCGCGTGCCCAGCCAGAGGTAAAGGTCGGCGGCGAAGCCGCAGACCATGCCAACCATGACGCCGTTTTGTGTGGCGCGGCGGGTGAGCACACCCAGCAAAAATACCCCTAGCAAAGCGCCGTAGGCGACAGACGCGATCGACAGTCCAACCTCGATGACCCGCGAAACTTTGTGCAACGAGAGAACGGCGAGGATGAACAGTATGACTGCCCAGAATAACGTGGAGATCCGGGAGAGTTGCAGCCGGCGGTGCTCGTCGGTTTGCGGACGCCTGCGTAGGTAGAAGTCGATCATCGAACTCGAGGAGAGAGAGTTGAGGGCGGCGCTAAGGTTCGACATAGCAGCGGCCAGGATGGCAGCGATGAGAAGTCCGGAGATGCCATGCGGCATCCGGCTCACGATGAATGTTGGATAAATGTAATCGGCTTTGCCAAAGTTCTTCGAAGGAATCCCGTAGTAGGCGAAAAGCATGACGCCAACAAACAGGAACAGAGCGAACTGGAAGAGAATTGCAAGTCCGCTACTCAGGAGCGCAGTAACCGATTGCTTTTGATTGCGCGCGGCCAGCAGTCGTTGAACGATCAACTGATCGGTGCCGTGGCTGGCGGTGGTAAGGAATGCTCCTCCGATCAAGCCTGCCCAGAACGTGTAAGGTTTTGAAATTCCTGCGCTGAAATCAAGGAAGTCGAGCTTGTGAGCGTCGAGGGCAACGCTGTGAATGGCCGGCCATCCACCCGGAACCAGATGCAGGATCGTAAATAAGCCGACAAGCGTTCCTCCAACGTAAATCACGGTTTGTACAACATCAGTCCAGATGACCGCAGCGAGACCCCCTTCAAACGTGTAGATCAAAGTTAAGACGGTAATAATCGCGATTGAGGCGATCTCGCCGGTGCCAAGCGCAATCCTGATAACGATCGACACGGCGTATACGCGGACGCCTTCCGCAGCGGCGCGGGTCAGAAGAAAAAGGCCCGCAGTCAGAGAGCGCAACCGAGGGCCGAAACGCCGCTCAATCAGTTCGTAGGCGGTGTAGAGGTCGCCTCGAAAATAATGCGGAAGCAGAACGAAGCTGATGATGACGCGACCAAGAACATATCCGAAGACGACCTGCAGAAACTTAAGATTGGTGTCGTAGGCGAGACCGGGGATACTGATGATCGTGAGCGTACTGGTTTCCGCAGCGACGATCGAGAGAGCGATAGCCCACCAGGGAATGTTGCGATCGGCAAGGAAATAGTCTTTCAGGGAGCGCTGACGCTTGCGGAAGCGAAGCCCGAACAGGGTGATCCCTGCCAGGTAGACAGCGATGATCGCGAAATCGAGACGGTCAAGACCCATGCGTATCGAGGCGCGTGGTCCGCGATTCATCCAGAGTAATCGGGAATGGAATGATCCGGGTGGCGAAGGCGACAGGTGAACCTAGCTCGGCACGGTATGTGTCAAGCCAACCCGCGGGCGAAGACCGCTTCACATAGTAAGTGGCTGTGGTAGAAGTAATCTCGTGGGTATTTATTTGGGGATCGACGGTGGTGGAAGTAAGACGACGTGTGTCGTCGGTGACGAGCGCAACGTGTTGGGGACGGCGACGGTCGGGGGCATAAATCTCGTCCGAAGCGGGGAAGCGCAGGCGCGTACGAATCTTCATGACGTGATTGGGAAGGCATGCACCGTGGCGAAGATCGACCCGTCACAGATTACGAAAGTCTGTCTTGGGACCACGGGAGCGGGGCGACCACAGGCTGCGGAACTGTTGCAACGGATCGTCAGTGAGGTTGTCCCAGCAGAAATCAAGGTTGTGGGTGATACGGTGATTGCGCTCTATGCGGCGTTTGAAAACGGGGTCGGAATCGTAGTCATCGCAGGCACCGGATCGATTGCTTAC